>NZ_CP102772.1:1204000-1505000 GCF_026020075.1 Bosea sp. NBC_00550 | reverse complement strand
AGACCCGTCCGATAGGCGCCGTGAGCGGTCGAGAAGTCCTGCGCCGAGCAGGCTTCACCTGCGAAGAAGATGCGTTCGTCCCAAGGGCGCGCCAGAACCGATCGGGCCGCGGCATGGCCCGGGAGGGCGTGGCTGTACGAACCGCGCGCGAAGGGCTGCCGGGCCCAGCGCGATTGAGCGACCGGCTTCAGCTTGAGCCTCATTCCGGAGCCGAACAGGCCTGAAAGCTCATCCAGCGCGAAGGCGGCCATCGCGCCGTCCTCTTCGAGTTCGCGCGCCGTGGCGCCGCCCAGGAAACCCTCGATCAGCGGGCGGCCGAACGGGCGCAAATGGTAGCTCGCCGTTCGGGACAGATGGGGATTGCCGAGGACCTGGGTGTCCGGTTCCAGATCGCTCGGTTCGTCGATATGGAAGACGATCTTGTCGGCAAGCCCCAGGGGCAGCCGGCTTGCGGCCTCGATCCAGTCGTCGAGTGCGTGGGGCAGCTCGATGACGCCGGCCGCCAGCACGTCGGTGGGTACGGAGACGATCGCTGTCCGGGCCCGGATGGTGCCGGTTTCCGTGACGATCGCGAGCCACCGTGCATCCGCCCGGATCGCGGTGACGGGGGTGCCGAGTGCGATCGGCAGCTCTGCGGCAGCCGCGGCGATGAGGCTGCCATAGCCCTTGACGACCCGCCAGTTCACGCCGGTATCGGCGTCGACATAGGCGAGGTAGTCGCGGATCGACAGCGCCTCCAATTCCACGCCGTTGACGTAGCTGCTGAGGGCTTCGAGATAGGGCTTCCATGGGTGTCCGGCCGCCAGCAGATCGGCCGCTCGGTCGGTTTCGACAGGAGCATGCCGTAGATCGGCTTCGAAGCGGGCCGAGGCGGCCCGTGCTGCTGCCTGCTCGGCCTCGGTGAAGCTGAGATTGCGGAACTGGCGGCCCCAGGGCGGGAGCGTTCGGTCGACTGCGAAGCCGAGGGTCGGGGCGAGCGCGGCCCAGGGGTTCCGGTCGGCTGAATGCAGCCAGCCGCAGCCGAGATCGATCGGTAGCCCGTCGTGATGGATCGTCCAGGCGCGGCCGCCGATCCGGTTCTCGGCTTCGACGACGAGAACGGAAAGCCGCGCCTGCGCAAGCCGCCGGGCGGCGGCGATGCCCGCGGCTCCGGCCCCGATCACGACGACATCATATTCGCTGTTCATTCCACCGCCCTCGGCGCCGCGCCGAGCTCCAGCCAATCGAGTTCTTCCTCGAGCCGATGGAACGCATCGTCTCCGATGGTGCCGTCGCGCCGCAGCGCCAGCGCCGTGTCGCGCGCCGCGGCGAGGGCGTCGCGCCGGAATCGGTTCTGTGCGGTGTCGAACTCCGCGCCGTCGCGCGTCTGTTCCAGCATGGCGCCGTATTCCCGGCGTATCGCCTCGGCGACCTCTGAAGGGGCGTCGCCGATCGTCGCGATCGCCGCCTTGAGCGCGAGCTTGCGGGCCATGCGGAATTCGTGCTCGACCGTCCGGTCCTCCACCGGGGCGAGCCGCTTGAGCAGCAGCGGCAAGGTGAGGCCCTGGATCAGAAGCGTGCCGACCACGACGACGAAGGCGCACATCAGGATCAGGTCGCGATAGGGAAAACCTATGGGAAGGGCATAGGCCGCCGCCAAAGTGACGATGCCGCGCATGCCGCACCAGGCGATGATCAGGCCGTCGCTCAGCGTCGAGGTTCGGGGCGGCTCCTCGCCGGCCGAGTGGGCGACGGCGCGGCCCGCCTGCTTCGCGACGATCTGATAGGCCATCACCCAGCTCAGGCGCACGACGATCACCGTTGCCAGGACGGCCAGCGCGATGCCGACATAGGCGGCGCTTCGCTGCGGGCCGAGATCGGCGAGGATCGGCCGCAATTGCAGGCCGACCAGCACGAAGGCCATGGTCTGGAGCACGAACACGGTGGTCTCCCACACCGCATAGGATGGAATGCGCAGACGGGCGCTCGTGCGGGCAGGGGCCGTGCGCGCCAGCACCATGGCATAGACCACGATGGTGATGATGCCGGAGAGATGGAGCTTTTCGGCCAGGATCCAGACGCCGAAGGTCGTGATGAACTGGAGGATAATCGCGCTCGGCGGATCGTTGAAGCGCCCGAGAAAACGGACGAAGAACGAGCCGAGCAGCGCGCCGAGGACGAGGCTCCCGACGACCACGAGGCCGAAGGTCGGCAGGGCGGAAGCCGGCGAGAAGCTGCCGGCGATCATAGCGGCGACCGCAACCCGGTAGATCAGCAGCGCCGTGGCATCGTTGAGGAGGCTTTCCCCCTCCAGGATGACGACGAGGCGATGCGGCGGGCGCACGCGCCGCAGGATGGCGGTGGCGGCGACGGCATCGGGAGGCGCGACGATCGCGCCCAGCGCCACCGCTGCCGCCCAGGGGAGATCCGGCAAGAACCATCTGGCGACGGCGGCAACGGCGATCGTCGTCACGCCCACGGCGACGACGACCAGGCTCCCGACAGTCCGCCATCTCTTGCGAAGATCCCGCACGGAGGTGTCGAAGGCGGCGTCGAGCAGGATCGGCGCGACGAAGAGCGCCAGCACCAGCTCCGGGTCGAGCGCGATCTCGGGCGCGTTCGGAATGAAGGCGATGCCCGTTCCCGCCACCGCCAGCACCACCGGATAGGGAATGCCGACACGACGCGAGGCCGCCGAGAGCAGGACGGCGGCCAGCATGATGATCAGGATCGATTCGAACAGGACCATCGTCGGCCGTTCCATTGGGGCGAGCCGGCACCTTAGCGAAGCCGCGGCGGGACCGCGACCGGTTTGCTCACAGGGCAGAGCCAGCTCCAGATTGACCTTTTACTCTGGTCATCGTACTGGTCTTACCAGAAAAAAACGATGGTTCAGGGAATGGAAGCTCAGGGTTCCGACAGCGCGTCGGGTTTCGAGCGCGTCTTCGCCTACCTGCAGGAGCGGTTGCTCGACGGCACGCTGAGGCAGGGCGAGCGGCTGATGGCCGAACGCGAACTCGCTACTCAGCTCGGCGTCGGCCGGCCGGTCGTGCGCGAGGCGCTGCGGGCGCTGCACATGCTCGGCATCGTCGAAATCCGCGAGCGCGTCGGCACCATCGTGAAGCGGCCGGACGCCTCGATGCTGCGGGATTTCTTTACCCTCGCGCTGGCCCAGCAGGCCGAGCTCATCGACGACGTTATGGAAGCGCGCATCGCGATCGAGTGCCAAGCCGTGCGCCTGGCCTGCGAGCGCGCCACCATCGCCGATTTCGAGCGCTTGCAGCGCGCGCTGGTCCGGATCGGCGAGACGATCGACGATGCCGATGCGGGCGGCTCCGCCGACTTCGATTTCCACCGTGCCATCGTGCTGGCGTCGCGCTCGCCGACGCTCGCGGTGCTGCATGAATCCATGTCGACGCTGCTGGCGCGCTCGCACCGCAGCCGCCGCGAACTCGTCCAGCAATTCAGCTCGATGAAGAGCTACCTGATCGACGACCACAAACGCGTCTTCGACACCATCGTCGCACGCGATCCCGATCGCGCCGAGGTGACGCTGCGGCGCCATTTCGCGATCGGCGACGAATACCGGCGCCGCGCCGTCACCGGCGAGGGCGACAGGCCGGAGACGCTGAGCGCGCAGGGAGCCTGAGGGCTCCGGATTCACCAGACAAGATGCCGAGAGAGCAGAACATGGCAGGGAACGAAAAAGGCAGCGTCGGCTTCATCGGCCTCGGCACGATGGGGCGCGAAATGGCGCGCAACCTGATGAAGGCGGGGCATCCCGTCGTCGTCTTCGACATCGTCGGCGATGCGGTGGCCGCATTGGTCGCAGAGGGTGCGAAGCCGGCGAAGAGTCCGGCCGAGGCGGCGGCGAGCGCCGATATCGCGATCACCATGCTGCCCGATACGCCGCAGGTCGAGGATGTCATCTATGGTGAGGGCGGGCTGCTAGCTGCGCCGCCACGCGGGCGTCTCATCGTCGACATGAGCACGATCTCGCCTGTCGCCGTCCGCAGGATGCATGCCGATCTCAAGGCTGCCGGGACCGATTTCATCGATGCGCCGGTTTCGGGCGGACCGCTCGGCGCCAAGAACGCGACGCTCACGATCATGGCCGGCGGCGAGGCCGCGGCCTTCGCCAAGGCAGAGCCGTTCTTCCGCGGCATGGGCACGACGATCACGCATGTCGGGGCGCCCGGCGCCGGCCAGGCGGTCAAGCTCTGCAACCAGCTGATCTGCGGCATCAACATCCAGGCCGTCTGCGAGGCGATCGCGCTCGGCCGGGCCTCCGGCGTGGATCTGGAGCAGATGCGCAGCGTGCTGCTCGGCGGCTCGGCGGCATCCTGGATGCTCGACAAGCTCGGCCCCGCGATGATCGCTGGCGATGCCGGGGCGGGCTTCCGCATCGACCTGATGCTGAAGGATCTGCGCCTCGTTCAGGAGCAGGCGCAAGCGCTCTCGGTGCCGCTGCCGGGCACCGCACTCGTCACCAGCCAGTACATCGAAGCACGGGCTCATGGCGAAGGCGGCAACGGCAATCAGGCGCTGTTCAAGGTCTATGACCGCATGACGAACCGGGCCTGACCGCGGCCATGGGTCTCAATCTCGACTTCTCCGTCGTTCTGGAGCGCTGGCCGCTCTTCCTCGACGGCGCGGTGATGACGCTGCAGCTCGCTTTCATGGCGATCCTGATCGGCGGCGCGATCGGCACGTTCTGTGCCATCGGCCGCGGCAGCAGCAATCGCTTCATCGCGGCGCTCTGCGCCGGTTATGTCGAGACGATCCGCAACACGCCGCTGCTGGTCCAGATCTTCCTGGTCTATTTCGGTCTCGCCAGCATCGGCCTCAAATTCTCGGCCTTCTCGGTGGCGGCTGCCGCATTGGCGATCAATGTCGGCGCCTATACCGCCGAGATCATGAGGGCGGGTTTCGAGGCAATTCCGCCCGGCCAGATCGAGGCGGCGGAAGGCCTCGCCCTCTCGCGCTTCCAGATTTACTGGCACGTCATCCTGCTGCCGGCGGTCGAGAAGGTCTATCCGTCGCTGACCAGCCAGTTCGTGCTGCTGATGCTGGCGTCTTCCGTCACCTCGCAGATATCGGCCGAGGAGCTGACAGCGGTCGCCAACTACGTGCAGTCCGACACCTATCGCGCCTTCGAGACCTATATCCTCGTCGCTCTCGCCTATATCGCGCTCTCGCTCGTCCTGCGCGCCGGCTTCTGGGCGCTGGGGCTCGTGCTCTTCCCGCGCCGCCGGCGCCTCGGCACGTCGCTCTAGAGGTCGATGATGGGCGGCTCCCTCAACGCGAACCATCTCCTCTTCCTCGGCCAGGGCGCGCTCTGGACCATCGGGCTGTCGGCCATTGCGCTGATCGGCGGCGGCCTCGTCGGATTCCTGATCGCGCTCGCCCGGGTTTCGCCGAGCAAGGCCGTGCGCCTGCTCAGCGGCGCCTATGTGCAACTGATCCAGGGCACGCCGCTGCTGGTGATCATGTTCCTCGGCTATTTCGGGCTCTCGGCGCTCGGCTTCTCGATCACGCCGCTCTGGGCCGCCGGGGCATCGCTGACGATCTATGTCGGCGCCTATTTCGGCGAGATCTGGCGCGGCTGCATCCAGGCCGTGCCGCGCCCGCAATGGGAGGCGGCCGAGGGGCTGGGGCTCAGCCGCACTCAGCGCATGCTCAAGGTCATCCTGCCGCAGGCCATGCGCATCGCCACGCCGCCGACCGTCGGCTTCATGGTGCAGATCATCAAGAACACCTCGCTGGCCTCGGTCGTCGGCTTCGTCGAGCTCGCCCGCTCCGGCCAGATCATCAACAACTCGCTGTTCGAGCCCTTCCTGATCTACGCGATCATCGCCCTGATCTACTTCGCGCTCTGCTTCCCGATCTCGCTCCTCAGCCGGCGTCTCGAGCGCCGCATGGGCGTCGGCCGCGCGAAGCTGATGCCGGCCTGACGAGATGTGAAAGCCATGAGCCAGGAACGCCCCATCATCGAACGCCCCACCGCTGAGCGCCCCATCGTCGTCCTCGACAAGGTCCATAAGAGTTTCGGCCCGCTCAAGGTGCTCGACGGCGTCAGCTTCACCGTCGCGCGCGGCGATGTGCTGGTGCTGATCGGCCGCTCCGGCTCCGGCAAGAGCACGGCGCTGCGCTGCATCGACCGCTTCGAGAAGATCGATTCAGGCGAAATCCGCGTCTGCGAACATCGCGTCGACGCCGCCGATATCGACCTGCGCGCGCTCCGGCAGGACGTCGGCATCGTCTTCCAGAGCTACAACCTGTTTCCGCACCTGACGATCGAGCAGAACATCACGCTGGCGCCGGTCTCGGTGAAGGGCATCAAGAGGGCCGAGGCCCGCGAGCTCGCCAAGGCCATGCTCGCCAAGGTCGGGCTGTCCGAGAAGCTCGACGCCTATCCCGAGCAGCTCTCCGGCGGCCAGCAGCAGCGCGCGGCGATCGCCCGCTCGCTCGCCATGCAGCCCAAGGTGATGCTGTTCGACGAGGTCACCTCCGCCCTCGATCCGGAGCTGACCGGCGAGGTGCTCAAGGTCATCGAGCAGCTCGCTGCCGATGGCATGACCATGGTCATGGTCACCCATGAGATGGGGTTTGCACGGGGCATCGCCGACCAGGTGGTGTTCATGCACGCCGGAAGGGTCCACGAGGCCGGAAGTGCCTCGATCCTTTCCGCACCGGCGACGCCGGAACTCGCCCAGTTCGTCGGAACCGGGCTCTAACAACCAAAAACGGGAAGGACACCAAGGATGAAACGTTTTCTCGCCATCGCCGTGCTCGGCACGACGGCTCTCGTCGGCGCCGGCCAGGCCGCCCGCGCCGACATGCTCGACGACATCACCAAGGCCGGCAAGATCCGCATCGCGACCGATCTGGCGATCCCGCCCTCGGGCATGATCGACGGCGCCATGAAGCCGACGGGCTCGGATGTCGAGACCGCCGAACTGCTCGCCAAGGATTGGGGCCTGCAGCTCGAATTCGTGCAGACCACGGGTGCCACACGCATCCCCAACGTCCAGACCAACAAGGCCGACATCATCATCTCGACGCTGTCGGTCACGCCGGATCGCGCCAAGGTCATCGACTTCTCCAAGCCCTATGCGGCGCTGCAATCGGTCGTCGGCTGCCTGAAGTCGCTCGATGTGAAGGGCTGGGACGACCTGAAGGGCAAGACGATCGCCGTCTCGCGCGGCACCACGCAGGACACGACCCTGACCAACATGAAGGAGCGCGACCTCAAGCTCGCCCGGTTCGAGGACGACGCGACGATGGTCACGGCCGCCATCTCCGGCCAGGCCGACTGCGTCGCGACCTCGGCGACGATCGTCTCGCAGATCGGCGTCAAGGCGCCGGTGCGCGCCTTCGAGCCCAAGGTCTCGATCACCAATTTCGACCTCGCCATCGGCGTGAAGAAGGGCGAGCCCAAGCTGCTGGAGAAGCTCGACGCCTGGGTCGAGCAGAACCTCAAGAACGGCAAGCTCAACGCGATCTACAAGAAGTTCCACGGCACCGAGCTGCCCGCGAACATGCGCGGCTGATCGCTCCTCAAGCCGGCGCCCTTCCTGGGCGCCGGCCCCTTGCTCCAACCACAACAGGAAAACCCATGCGTCTCGTCATCGGCTCCGACCATGCCGGCTGGTCCCTCAAGCAGCACGTCATCGACCACATCAAATCGCTGGGTCATGAGGTCGTCGATGTCGGCTCCCATGACGACAAGCCGGTCGATTTCCCCGATATCGCCCGCGAGGTCGCCCGCAAGGTCACCTCCGGAGAGGCCGAGCGCGGCATCATGGTCTGCGGCACCGGCGTCGGCGCTTCGATCGCCGCAAACAAGATGAAGGGCATCCGCGCCGCCGTCTGCCACGACATCCACTCCGCCCATCAGAGCGTCGAGCATGACGACGTCAACGTGATGTGCATCGGCGCCAAGATCGTCGGTCCCTGGCTCGCCAGCGACCTGATTTCGTCCTATCTCTCGGCCGAATTCTCGACCGACGAGGACTTCCGCCGCCGCGTCGAGAAGCTGCATCAGATGGATGCCGAAGGCTGAGCAGAGGATGGGCGCTCTATGATCCTGGTCTTCGGATCGATCAATGTCGATCTGGTCGCGCGGGTCGCGACCATTCCGGGGCCGGGCAAGACGGTGCTCGCTCCGTCCTATGAGCGCCATTTCGGCGGCAAGGGCGCGAACCAGGCCGTCGCGGCCGCGCGCCTTGCCGCGCCCGGCCGGGTCGCGATGGCGGCCTGTGTCGGCGATGACGGCTTCGGCCGGGAGTCGATCGACAACCTCGCCGCCAACGGCGTCGGGATCGAGCTGGTCCGGGCAGACGCCTCTCCGACCGGCTGCGCCTTCATCACCGTCGATGCGCGAGCGGAGAATGCGATCACGGTTGCCAGCGGCGCCAATCTTTCGCCGAAAGCGGAGGATGTGCCGGACGCGCTGCTGACCTCCGACGCGACGCTCGTGCTGCAGATGGAAGTCCCCTTCGCGCAATCGATTGCGCTCGCACGGCGCACGCGGCAGGCCGGCGGCAGGGTCATCTGGAATTGCGCGCCTGTGCCGGACGGTTTCAGTGCGGAGGATGCCAGCGCGCTGCTTGCCGCCAGCGATGTCCTGATCGTCAACGAGCACGAGGCGGCCGACATCGCCGCCATCCTTGGCAATTCTGGCGCCGGGATCGCCGGCTTCATCACGGGAACCACGACGAGTTGCATCGTCACGGCCGGCGCCGATGGTGCCTTTGCTCACACACCCGACGGCGAGACTTTTCATGTTCCGGCGCCGCGCATCGAACCCGTCGATACGACCGGAGCCGGCGACACCTTCGTCGGTGCCGTCGCCGCTGCGCTCGACGAGGGGCTCGGCCTCCGGCAGGCGCTCGACCTCGGTTGCCGCGCCGCCGCGCTATCCTGCCTCGCCCCAGGCGCGCAGGCCGGGATGCCGCACCGAAGCGCGCTCGGCTGAAAATGACGCGCTAGGATTCCGCACGCCGCCTGCGCCTTTCCAGCCAATCCAGGATTCGGGTGACCAGCCGCGCCATCGGGCGCTGCAGGAACGGCGTGTCCATCGCCAGCAGCAGGAGGCCCAACGGCAGCATCCAGAGCCCGAGGACCGGGAGGATCGACAGGCATCCGCCGATGATGAGCAGCGCTCCCGCAGGCAGTCGCACCCACCGCGACGCCGGGTGGCGAAGCCACCGCATCCAGGCCGCCAGACGCGGCGGCAGTTCGCGATCCAGGCGCTTGAACGCGCGCCGTAATTCTTGCTGTCCCAGGTTCATGAGGGAACGATGACGCCCGAGTGGGGCGGGAATGCAGACGGAACTCTCTCGCTGACGCATGGGAGGGATCAAAGATCGTGGGTTGCGCGTTCATCCGTCATCGAGACGAACGGTCGAACCATGACGATCGAGACGGAAGAACAGTACCGAGAGGCTGTCGAACGATTGGAAGCCTTGGCGGAGACGCCCGACGAGGCGCGGGACGAAGCCGCATTTCTCGACCTGTCCGCCGCCATGCTGGCCTATGAGATGAGGCCTGCTTCGGTCCCGAAGGAATAGGAGGCGACATGTTTTCATTCTTCTCCTCCAACCCCTGGCGCGAAGCGAATCCCGGGCGCGCCATCGTCCGCTGCGAGGATGATTACGAGCGCGCGGTCCAGCGAGTCGCCGAACTGGGAAATCCTGCTGCCGGTTCGCCGGAGGAGCTCGAGCTGATCGGTCTTCTCGAAGCGATCGAGAAATGGGAAGCCCGCCACGACGACGATGACGACTGGTCCTAGGAGGTTCAGCCCGCGTCGCGCCCGGCCCAGCGCTCGACGGAATGGTTGATCGCGAGCAGCAGGATAGCGAGAGCCGTTGCCGACAGGACGATCGCATGATCGCCTAGGCCGGCTGCGCAGCCCAGCGCTGCCGTGACCCAGACGGCCGCGGCTGTGGTCAGGCCCCTCGGCGCCTCGTCGCCCTTCCGCAAGACGATGACGCCCGCGCCGAGGAAGCCGATACCGGTCAGCAATCCTTGCACGACCCGGCTCGCGGCGTCCGCCTCATGCGGTTCGCTGAAGATCGTGGCGGCTGCGGCCGTGCCGAGGCCGACAAGCCCGAAGGTGCGGATGCCGGCAGCTCGCTGCTTGATGGTTCGTTCCCAGCCCACGACGATGCCCGCCGTCATGCCAGCGAGCAGCCGCAGCACGAGATCGACTTCGCCCCAGACATCGAAATTCATCATCGTTCTCCGCGGTTGCTCGGTGCGGAGAGTGCAACGCGCCTGGCGTGATTCCGTTCGATGGACGATCGGAAGAGAAGGGAGCGACGCGATGAAACGAGCGCGCCGCCTTGAGAGCGTGTTCGCTTCTCGCGCCTCAGCCTGAGGCCGCCATATGCCGGCGCGCCTTACCGGAACGGCGGCGAGTATTGCAGCCCGCCTTGCGTCCAGAGTGCATTGGGGCCGCGCTGCAGCTTCATCGGCGAGCTCATGCCGAGATTGCGTTCGAAGCTCTCGCCGTAATTGCCGATCGTGGCGATGATCCGCACCGCCCAGTCGTTGTTGACACCGAGCCCCTCGCCATATTTGCCGTCCTTGCCGAGGAAGCGGCGGATCTCCGGATTGGTCGAGGTTTCGGCGAGCTCCCTGACATTGGCTTTGGTCACGCCGAGCTCCTCGGCATTGATCAGGGCGAACAGCGTCCAGCGGACGAGATTGAACCAGCTGTCGTCGCCGCTGCGCACCCACGGGCCGAGCGGCTCCTTCGAGATCACCTCAGGCAGCACGACATGCTCTTCCGGGTCGCGGAACTTGAGCAGGTTCGCCGAGAGTGCCGAGACGTCCGTGGTGTAGGCGTCGCAGCGACCGGACTCATAGGCCTTGAGGGCATCCTCCGCCGTGCCGAAAGCGGCGACCTCGTATTTCATCCTGGTGCGGCGGAAATAGTCGGCGAGGTTGAGTTCGCTCGTCGTGCCCTGCGCGACGCAGATCGAGGCGCCGTCGAGCTTGCTGGCACTGGCGACGCCGAGCTTCTTCGGCACCATGAAACCCTGCCCGTCATAGTAGTTCACCCCGGTGAAGGTGACGCCCTGGCCGGTGTTGCGCGCCAGCGTCCAGGTGGTGGTGCGCGGCAGGACGTCGACCTCGCCGGCCTGCAGGGCGATCAGACGGTCCTTCGAGGTCAGCGGGACGAAAGCGGCCTTCTCCGTATCGTTGAAGAGCACGACGGCGAGCGCGCGGCAGATGTCGATGTCGAAGCCCTGCCAGCGGCCGTTGGCGTCCTGCGTCGAGAAGCCGGCGACCCCGGTGCTGGTGCCGCAGATGATCTTGCCGCGGTCGCGGATCGTCTTGAGCGTGTCGGCCGACGCGGCTGTCGTTGCCAGGCCCGCCGCGGCCAGAGCGATCCCAAATCCGGTGATGATGGTCTTCATCAGACTTCCCCTTTTTATGGTTGGTTTTCGACAAAGCAGTTCCTGCGCGGCGGGAACGGCCCGCCGCGTTCGCTTTCCTTTTCTGTCGTTGGCTTCAGGCGGCGCTGGCCGCCGGCACCCTTTCCAGCTTCACGAGCAGGGCATCGAGGTCGTTCCAGAGGTCGTCGGGATCCTCCAGTCCGATGCTGATGCGCAGGACCGTGCCCTCGTAGGTCCAGGGATTGACCGTGCGGTCGCCAGCCACGGCCATCGGGGCGATGAGGCTGCGCGTGCCGCCCCATGAGGCGCCGATGGCGAAGACCTTGAGCGCGGTCAGCGCCGCCTCGAGCGTCGCCTCCGCGACCGGCCTCAGCACGGCGCTGAACACGCCCGAGGAGCGGCCCATGTCGCGCTTCCAGATATCGTGGCCGGGGCAGGAGGGCAGGGCGGGATGCAGCACGGTCTCGACCGCGGGCGATTTCGTCAGCCGGCGCGCGAAATCCTCCGAGACCTTGCCCATATGGGCGACGCGCAGGCCCATGGTCTCGATGCCGCGCAGAGCGAGCTGGCATTCGTCGGGCGAGACGCCGACGCCGAAGGCGCGCAGCGTCTCCTTCATCTTTTCGCGCAACGCCATGTCCTTGACCGTGACCGAGCCGAGCAGCAGGTCGGAATGGCCGCCGACATATTTGGTCAGCGCCTCGCAGGCGAAATCGGCGCCATGCTCCAGCGGCTTGAAGATCAGCGGTGTCGCCCAGGTGTTGTCGCAGCCGACCAGCGCGCCCTTTGCCTTGGCCGCTGCGACAATGGCCGGCACATCCTGCACCTCCATCGTGCCGGAGCCCGGCGACTCGACCCAGACCAGCTTGACGGTCTCGTCGATGAGATCGGCGATCCCTGAGCCGATCAGCGGATCATAGACGCCATAGGCGATGCCGCGCGGCGCCAGATATTCGGCACAGAAGCTGCGCACCGGCGGGTAGACATGATCGGGGATCAGAACCTTGTCGCCCGGCATCAGCACGGAGAGCATGACGATGGTGACGGCAGCTTGGCCCGAGGGGACGAGCACCGTGCGCACGCCGCCATGGAGCGCGGTGAGCTGCGCCTCCAGCGTCCGGGTCGTCGGGGTGCCGTGCAGCCCATAGGTATAGCCGTCGAAGCCGCGATACTTGCGCGCGGCGAAGGTCTTGGCGTCGGGATAGACGATGGTCGAGGCGCGGTGCGTCGGCACGGCGAGGCTGGCGTAGCCGTCCTCGTCGACGCGGGGGTGATGAACGCAAAGTGTCAGGTCGTGCATGGTCGTTTCCCTTGCCGGGGCGGTGTCGTCGCGCGTCTCGAACGCGTTCAGGCAAAGGGTAGCGGCGCAGCAGCGCGTTACAATTCGAGCCAGGGCATAGCTCGATGCCGAATTATTATACCTCGTCAGCGGGCTTCCATGAGGCAGTCGATGAAATCGCGCACGAGCTGCGACTTCGGCCTGTCGGGGGGCAGGATGAGCAGGCTGCGGCTCTGCACTGCCGGCTCGAAGGGCCGCAGGACGAGGTGGCGCTGGTCATGGCCGGCGATCGCATAGGGGCTGACCAATCCGACGCCGACGCCTTCCGATACCAGCGCACAGACCGTCGCGGCGTAGATCGTCTCGACGACCACGCGGGGCGGTGCCGCGCCGGCCTCGGACATGATCATGTCGAAGCGTTGGCGCGCGCGATCCTCCGGCACATAGGCGACGAAGTCGACGCCCGACAGGTCATGCGGGCCGATCGTCTCGCGCTCCGCCAAGGGGTGGCCGAGCGGGATGGCGCAGAGCGCGCGGGGCTGCACGAAGGGCTGATGGACCACGCCGGTCACATCGATCTCGTCGGCTGCCAGGCCCAAGTCGAAGGTGCCTGCGGCGACGCCGTCCCTGACGTCGCGCGAGGGCAGGACCATGAGCGTCACCGTGGCGTCCGGGCGCAGATGGCGGAAGCGCAGCACGGCATTCGGCACGATCGAGGAACTCAGGGCCGACAGGGTGGCGACGCGCAACTGCCCGGCGCCATAGTCCCGGATGCGGGCGGCGCTCGCTCGCAGCCTGTCCATGCCCCGAAAATTGGCTTCAACCTCCGCGAAGAAGGTTCGCCCTTCCGGCGTCGGCACGATCCGGTTGCGCACGCGGTCGAACAGCGCGAAAGCCAGCGATCTTTCGAGCTCTGCGATCAGCCGGCTGATACCGGGCTGGGTGACCCCCAGGATCTCGGCCGCACGCGAGATGGTCCCCGCCTTCATCACGGCGGCGAAGACCTCGATCTGGCGGCTATTCATCCTGATGGCCCCGAAACTTTCGCCGAGGCCACTCTTAGCCGCATCGAGGCGCCGTCACCAAGATGCAAGGAGGTCCTGCGCCGAGGTCGACGTGCGTCCGCATCTCCATTCGGTATCGTCGCTGGACCGTTTCGGGTGGCGCTTACGGGCCGTAGACCGTCTTCCAGTCGTTCTTCATATCGACGACCAGCCAGCCCCTCGACGGAGCTTCGTCCAAGGCCTTGTCGAGCTTTCCGATATGGGATTGGCGATCATAGGCATATTCGCGCTCGGCGTCGGTGTGGTGAACGATGAGCGCGAAGCGCGGGCCGGTGTTGAGGGTCGTCCACTGCAGCATCTGCGGATCGCCGTCGGAGTTGCCGGCGGCGAAGACCGGTCGCCGGCCGATGAATTTGGCGATGCCGACGGGCTTGCCCGGGCCGTCGTCGACAAAGTCGACCTCGGGCAGCCGTTGCAGGGCCGGCTTGTCGCCGGAGAGCTCGTATTTGAGCTTGATGCTCGACCCGACGACCTGTTCGGGTGGGATGCCGTAGGCGGCCTCGACCCAGGGGCGCATGAACTCCAGCCCGCCGCCGGACACGATATAGGTCTTGAAGCCGTTTGCCCTGAGATAGGCGAGCAGCTCGACCATCGGCTTGTAGACGAGCTGGTTGTAGGGCCGGTTGAACTTCGGATGCCTTGCGTTCGCCATCCACTCCCTGACGATCCGCTCGAACTCGGCGCTGTCCATGCCGGCATGGGTCGCCATGAGGAGTTCTTCGATGCCCTTGACGCCGGTGGCGGCGACTCCCTTCAGATCCCCGGCAAGCAGCGACTTGAAGGGCTCCTGCGTCTGCCATTCCGGCTTGCCGGGCGCCAGCGCCTTGACCCGGTCGACCAGGAACATGCCCTGGAAGTAGTTCGGCTGCTCCGACCAGAGCGTTCCGTCATTGTCGAAGGTTGCGATGCGCTCTGCCACCGGAACGAAATCCGGGCGCCTTCCTTGGTGACCTTCTCGACGAAGGCCTTGATCGCCTGCTTGGCGCTGCCCTCATTCCAAGATGGAAGCGGATCGGGCTGCGCCGCGACGGGGCCGACGCCGAAGGCAAGCCCCATGGACACGAAAGCGGCTGCGGCAAGGGTTTTCCGTCTCGTGACGGGCACTGGAGATGAGACGGATTGATCCATGATGTGCCTCGCCGCATGTGTCATCGCGACGAACATCGAACTACATCCGGCCCCGGTCAGAAAGCTTGTAACTGTTACGGAGCGCTTGAGGGCTTGACCCCCTTGGGACAGCCGTCCGCTCAATCCGCTTCGGCGGGGGGAGGGGCAATCTCGGCCAGCGACAGCTCCATGACGGCCTGCGTGCCGCGGCCGCCGGTGTCGTCGTAACGAAGCTCGGTGCCCAGGCTTTTCGCCATCGCGCGGACGATCTTGCTGCCGAGACCCGTTCCCTTCACCGTGCCCGAGCCGTTCCAGCCGATCCCGTCATCGAGCACCTTCAGCGTGGCTGTGTCAGCCGTAGAGGACAGGCTTACGCGCACTTCGCCTTCGCCGGTCGGATAGGCGTATTTGAGCGCATTGGTGACGAGCTCGGTCGCGATCAGCCCGATCGAGATCGCCTTGTCTGTCTTCGCCAGCACGGGTTCGGCGTCGAACCGGATGGTCGGCATCTGGCCGGAACTGCCCAGCGACTGGGCGAATTCGTCAAGCAACGAACGGAGATAGCCGGCGAGATCGACCGCCCGGACATCATCCGAGGTGTAGAGGCTGCGGTGCAGGTTGCCGATCGCGGTGATGCGAGCCTGCGTCTCGGCGAGGGCGGCCTTGGCGCCGGGGTCCTCCACGGAATTGGCCTGCATCCTGACGAGCGAGCCGACGAGCGACAGGCTGTTGGCGACGCGATGGTTGACCTCGGCCAGCAGCATGATGGCGCGATCGCGCGCCGCGCGGACATCCCGCTCGGCCTGCTCGCGCGCCCGCGTCAGGCGGGCCTTGGCGACGGCATGCTCCAGCGCCGAGGTCAGCAGGATCTCGAAATCCTCGCCGACCGTCTTGACGACGTAGTCCATCGCGCCCGCCTTCAGGGCGGTGACGGCGATCGACAGCTCCGACGACGCCGTCACATAGATCACGGGCAAGGAGGCTTCGCTGGTCGCGAGAGCCGCCAGAACGTCGAGGCCCGACGCCGTGCCGAGGTCGTGATCGAGGATGACCACGTCCAGCTCTCCTGCGGCGGCGCGAGCAAGGCCGGCCTCGGCGGTCTCGACATGCTCGACGACGTAGCTATGGCGCGCCAGCATGCGCTGCACGAGCCGTCCGAGCGTGGCGTCGTCGTCGATATACAGAACGTTGATGGGCCGATTCGGCATCAGCAGCGGCCACGCAAGGTGGTCATGGTGTTTCCGGGACCTGAATGACGGCGAAAAACAGCCCGAGCTGGCGGATCGCATGGGCGAAGCCGTCATAGTCGACGGGCTTGGTGATGTAGACGTTGGCGCCCAGATCGTAGCAGCGCTGGATTTCGCGGCTGTCGTCAGTCGTGGTCAGCACGACGACGGGGGAGCGCTTGGTGTGGATGTTGGCCTTGACCTTCTCCAGGATGTCGACGCCGCCCATGTCGGGCAGGTTCAGGTCGAGCAGGATCAGCAACTGGCGGCCGACGCTGACGCTGCCGGAGCCGTCCGGACCCAGCAGATAATTCAGCGCATCCGTTCCGTTGGCGAAGGGGATGATCTCGTTGCTGACCCCCGCACGGCGAATGTTCTTCTCGATGAGGCGGGCATGGCCCTCGTCATCCTCGATCATGACGATCGATACGGGTTTTCCGTTGGTCACGCTTCGGCACTCCGTTTGTAGGCCGCAAGGTCCGGCGGCAGGGTGACCGTAAAGGTCGTGCCCTTTCCAAGTTCTGAGCGCACGCCGATGTCGCCGCCCAGATTGCGCACCAACGTCCGCACATGGGCGAGGCCGATTCCCTCGCCGGCGGTGTTCTGGACGCCGGACCGGCGGAACAGCTCGAAAATGCGCTCGCGGTCGCTGGCCGCGATGCCGCGGCCATTGTCCTCGATCTCGATTCTGACCCAGCCGCCGCGCTCGCGCCGCGTCCGGACGGATATCTGGATCGGCCGCTCCGGCGCCCGATACTTGATGGCGTTGTCGAGGAGATTGCCCATGATCTGGTCGAGCGAAAGGCGGTCGCTGACGATGCGCGGCGCCTGGGAGTCGATCGCGATGCCGCCGCCGTCTTCGTCGCTCGCCTGATGATGGACCGCTGCGGCCGCGGCCTCGATCAGCGCCGCAAGATCGACGCTTTCGATACGCAGCTCCCTGCGCCCTTCGCGCGAGATCTTGAGGATGGCGTTGATCAGCCCGTCCATCTTGCGGGTCGAGGACCGGATGAAGCCGATCGCCTCGGTCACGTCGACGCGCAGCGCTTCCTCGGCTTCGGCCTTCTGCTCGGGCGAGGCGGCTGGGCCGGCGGCGACATAGGTGTCGATCGGCTTGAACATCGCCTCCAGCTCGCTGGTGAAGCCCATGATGTTGACGAGCGGCGCCCGCAGGTCATGCGTCACGATGTAGGCGAAGCGCTGGACCTCCTCATTCGCCTTCACGAGCGCATCGGTTCGCTGGCGGACCCGCTCCTCCAGGCCGACATTGAGTGTCTCGACCTCGCGGCGGGTGGCGACCAGCTCGCGCGTGTAGCTGATGATCGTCCAGCTGGCCGCGCCGGCCATCGCCAGGATCAGGATGGCGCCGATGATCGTCGTCCAGCGCAGCCGGGTGGAGGCCGTGATCTGGGCGTCCATCGCCTCCCGCAGTTCCGCTTCGGACTTGTTCAGGATCGCCGCGAGGTCGGTCCGGATCTCGTCCATCAGCTGCTTGCCGGCTCCGGTTCCGACCACGGCGAGTGCCGCTTCGAAATCGCCGTTGCGCGCCGGCGCGAGCGTCGATGCGAGCTCCGCCATCTTCTGGTCGAGGCGGCTCGACAGCCGCTTTACGTTCGGCTCGACCTCGCGCAGGTTTGCAACCGCCCGTTCAAGCCGCGCCTTGTTATCCGGCAGATTGGCGACTGCAGCCGTATAGGGCTCGAGATAACTCTCGTCGCGGGTGAGCAGATAGCCGCGTTGTCCCGTCTCGGCATCCTGAACGCGCGAAAGCAGATCGGCAGAAGCGCTGCGAACCGCGCGCGCCGCCGTGACCTCGCCGAAATAGCGCTCGCTGGCGGTCGTAAGCCACAGCGAGGTCGAAACGATGATGACCAGTACGGCGATGCCGACGGCCAACAGAAAGGCGTTCGAGCGTCGGAAGAACGCCTGGGAAATCGGCATCGAGCAAACCAGTGGGGGATCGTTCCGGTGTCTTGGCCAATTGCGCAGCGCAGGGCAATAGCAAATGACATTGCGCAGACGGACCCGGCGTGCAGCGCAGAATGCGCGGGGCCGATTCTGCGGGCGATGCGTCGTCTCGCCCTCGTCAGCGACGAAAACAGCTCCGGTTCGCATGGAATCAGTTGAGAACGGCTTGGCCGAACCGGCCGGGATCGTGTCAGATGGCGGAACCGCAACGGACGTGGCCGACCGATGACGCTCGCCTTGATCAAGCGCCTTCTCGAGCCCGCCACGACGACCGTGATCGGCGGGTCTGCCGAAACGGATGAGCTGGCGAGGCAAATCCGTGCCGGGGGATATCGCGGCAATCTGGTCGTGCTCGCGGGGGTGGACGAGCTGCCATCGATGCCCCCGACCGATCTCGTCATCGCCTCCAGCGAGGCTGCGGAGACGACCCTGGCAGCGGCGACACAACGCGGATGCGCCGGTTTGCTTGTACCGGACGGGGAGGCTGCCGACCGCAACCGCCTGCGCGTGGCGGCCCGCGTGGCCGGCGTGAGACTGGTCGGGCCGTCATCGCTCGGCCTCGCCGCGCCGCGTCTCAGCCTCAACGCGACCGCCGTGCCCGTACAGCTTTCCGCGGGAACGCTCGCGCTGGTCGCGCAGTCCAACTCCGTGGCCGCGGGTATCCTGGCCTGGGCCGCGCGGCGCGAGATCGGCCTGTCCGGAGCCGTGGTGGTGGGCGAGGGGGCCGATGTCGATATCGCCGACTGCCTCGATCATTTCGCGGCGGATCCGGTGACGCGCACCATCCTGCTGGCTATCGACGATGTTACCGATGCCGGGCGCTTCCTGTCCTCGGCGCGGGCTGCCGCGCGAATCAAGCCCGTGCTTGTGCTGCGACCGCCGCGTCTCGATGTTGCATCGTCTGCCCTGACGCATTCCGGGTTGATCGTTACGAGCGATGCCGCGCATGACGCGGCCTTTCATCGCGCCGGATTGCTGCGCGTGAACGATCTCGACGAGCTCTTCGCGGCGGCGGAGACGCTCGGGCGCACGCGTGCGGCCGCTGCCGGCCGGCTCGCCATCGTGAGCAACGGGGAGGGGCTTGCAGCCCTCGCCGCCGGCCGGTTCCGTCAGGCCGGAGGCGCGCAGCTGCCACGCCCGGAGCCTGAGATTGTCCGCAGCGCGCAGGACTATCACGACGCGGTCTCTCGCCTGCTGGCGGAAGAGACGGTCGATGCGGTGCTCGCGCTCAACGCGCCGGTCGCTCCCGCCGATCCGCTAGATTGCGCCCGCGCGGTCGCCAGCGCTCGCGGCACCTCTCGGACCAAACCCGTCCTCGCGGCATGGATCGGCGCGGGCGAAAGCGCTGCTGCGATCTTCGCTGCCGCGGGGATTCCCTCATTCTCCACGGAACAGGAAGCAGTGGTGGGGTTCCAGCATCTCACCCGCCACGCTCGGCTAATCAAGGAGCTGATGGCGACGCCGCCATCGATCGACGAACAATATCTGCCCGATGTCGCCGCCGCGGAGGCGATCATCGAGCGGGCGCTCGGAGAACATCGGAGCTGGCTCGAACCGGACGAGGTCGCGCGGCTGCTCACGCTGTTCCGGATTCCCATGCTCGATCTCGTCATCGCTCCGGATGTCGAGGCGGCTGTCGCGGCGGCAGAGGTGCAATTCGGTGCAGGGCGGACGGTCGCTCTCAAGATCGTCTCTCCCGACATTCCGCATAAATCCGATGTCGGCGGCGTCGAACTGGACCTGGCCAATGCCGGCGCGGTCCGTGCGGCCGCAGAGAATATGACAGAGCGTCTCCGCCGGCTGCGACCGGAGGCTGACTTGGCCGGCTTCATGGTGCAGCCGATGGCCCATCGCGCCAAAGCACGGGAGCTGATCGCCGGCTTCGCCACGGATGCCTGCTTCGGGCCGGTGATCGTCTTCGGCCGTGGCGGCACGGCGGCCGAGCTAATCGCCGATACGCATGTCGCGCTGCCGCCGCTCGATCTCGCTTCGGCCGAGAGCCTGATCTCGCGTACGCGGGTTTCGCGCATCCTGGCGGCCTATCGCGACGTGCCTGCCGCCGACCGACGGGCGGTCGCCACTGTGCTGGTCGCGCTGGGGCAAATGGCGTCCGAGCTGCCGCAGATCCGGGAGCTCGATCTCAACCCGGTCCTTGCCGACGCGAACGGTGCCATCGCGGTGGATGCGCGCATAGCGCTCGAGCCTGCCCCCATGCGCCGCCGCCGCCCGGCGATCCGTCCGTATCCTTCCGCATGGACAAGGCGGCTGGTGCTGGGTGACCGCAGCTTTTCGGTGCGCCCGATCAAGCCGGAAGACGAGCTCCTGATCGGCGCGATGCTGAACCGGGTCACCCCGGAGGACCTGAGGCTACGGTTCTTCGCGCCGCTGAAGTCCTTCAGCCACACCTTCCTCGCACGCCTGACCCAGCTCGACTATGCTCGGGAAATGGCGTTCCTTGCCATCGAGGACGATAACGGCGAGGCTGCCGGGGCGGTCCGGCTGCATGCCGACCCCGGGCATGTCGAGGCCGAATACGCGATCCTGCTTCGCTCGGACCTGAAAGGCATGGGCCTCGGCCGCGCATTGATGCTGTTGATGATCGACTGGGCCAGAGCCGAAGGCATCCGGCGCGTTCATAGCCAGGTGCTGGCGGAGAACGGGCCGATGCTCACACTCTGCCAGAGCCTCGGCTTCGAGATCGCCTTCGACCCGGATGACATATCGGTCAAGCGGGTCACCCTGCGCCTGGATACGCCCGGTCGTTCCGACGGGTGAAAGCCTGTTCGCCTGAGCCTATCGCTTCGCCCCTCCTCGGGAGGAGGGGCCGAGTTCCGGACATCAGAAGCGATAGTTGAGGCCCGCCTTGAGCACATGGCCGCCATTGGAGCCTTCCGAACGGCCGAAGGGCAGGATCGCCTTGACCCCGTTCGAGCTGACATAGTTGTACTCGGCCTTTGCCGAAAGGCCGCCGGCAAAGGCCTGCTCGAGACCGGCGCCGACGAGATAGCCGCCTTTCCACCCGTCCGAGACGCCGGAGCCGCTCGGCGCTTCGAACTCCGTCATGGCATAGCCGGCCGTGGCGTAGAGCAAGGTTCGATCGAAGCTGAGACCGAGCCGCCCCTTGCCGGCAATGCGCCAGTTCTGCTCGACGCGGGCTCCGTCGATGAGCCGCTCGGAGCCGCCCATGTACGAGCCCTCGACCTCGACGCCCGCGACGGCCGGACCGAACTGCATGTTGTAGCCGCCCTGAAGACCGCCGACGAAGCCGTTGCGGTCGGACGAGAAGCTGAAGCTCTTGCCGAAGGCGAGGCCGCCATGGGCGCCGAGATAGAAGCCCTGCCAGCGATAGGCGGGCTGCTCGTAATATTCCGCGGGCGGGTTTTGATAACGGCTGCGCAAATCGGCGGCGCTGGCCGTCAGCGGCAACAGGCCGCCGACCATGGCGAAGGCAAACAGGGAACGAAACATCGAACTCTCCATGAAGATCCCGGCGCGTGGAGAAGATCTGGTTACGCGCCGTCGATGCATTCATGGTCGAGCCGCTGCATTGCAGCTAAATTGGGCGCCCTGAGTATTCACATGATTATTGTAAGTTTATTTTAGATAAAGCACCGATCTTGTTAGTATTTATTTAGTATTTTGGTTTGCGTATCGTCGAGAGGCAGCGTCAACCTGAAGCATGCTCCACCGAGCGGGCTTTCGACGACCGAAACCTGGCCTGCATGCCGATGCACGATCTCGCGGACGAGGTTGAGTCCCAGCCCGGCGCCATGGTCGCGTGGCTGCAGGCGGTGAAACGGTTCGAAGATCGCGTCGCGTTCGGCTTCCGGAACGCCTGGCCCCTCGTCCATGACCTCGACGGTGCCGGCGGCTTCGACATTCACGAGGATGAGGCCGCGACCGCCGCCATGCTCGATCGCATTCTGGATCAGGTTGGTGACGACGCGCTCGAGAGAGCCTGAATCGCCTTCGACGACAACAGGGACATCGGCCCCTTCGAGGGAGAGTTCGTAGCCGCCGGCGATCGCCAGCGGGGCGAGGTCGGCGACGACGGTTCGGCACAAGGCCACGAGATCGAGATGGCGAAAGCGCGTCTCGTCATGGCTGAGGCGCTGCATGTCCAGCAACTGTTCGGCAAGGCCGGCGATCCGGGCCGTATCCGTCTGCAATTTCGTCCTGAGCGCGTCCGGGGGCATCGAGTCCAGCCGGGTCTGCAGAATGGCGATCGGGGTCCTCAGCTCGTGGGCGGCATCGAGGATGAAGCGACGCTGGCGCTCGTAGCCCTCGTCGAGCCGCTGCAATGCACCGTTGATCGCGCTGACCAGAGGGTGGATTTCCGTCGGCACGTCGGCCCTGGGCAGACGATAGCCACGCCGGTCGACATCGATGAACTCGGCCGCCTTCGCAACCACGGCGACGCGGGAGAAAGCGCGGCTGACGATCCAGGGTATGACGATGACCGTCACGATCACGAGGAGGATGAGGATCGGGATCATCAGCAGATTCGACAGGAGCAGAACGGCGAAAGTCATGCTGAAGACAGGGCCTTTGCCGAGCACCGTGAAGTCGCCGGCCGGTCCCGAGGCGCGCCGCGCCACGGCGAGATAGGTGAAGGGCGGCTGGCTGTCGCGAATGTCGACGAAGTAGATGCTGTCGAGGTGGCGCGCCATCGTCCGGTAGATCGCCGGGACGTCTCCGGTCTCGACGATTTCCCCACGGCTGCTTCGTGCCACGAACCAGAAGTCCGGCGCCGTGCGGCGCAGCTCGACCAGTTCCCCGGTTTCCTGCAGGCGCAGGGTGCCGTCCGGTTCACGCACGATCGCGCGGGCTGCCGCCTCGGCGAATTGGGGATTGATCAGGAACACGCCTTCGCCGACCTGCAGGATGTAGGCGACGAAGGCGGTGCAGAAGGCGAACAGCACGGCGATCTGGAACATCAGGAGCTGGACGATCAGCCTGCGGCGCAGCGAGCGCGGCCAGCCCAGTTTCATGCGCAGGGTCGCAGCAGATATCCGACGCCGCGGATGCCATGGATCTCGACGCCGGCTTCCGCGTCGGCGAGCTTCTTGCGCAGGCGAGAGATGTGCGAATCCAAGGCGTTGGAGGCGATTTCGTCGTCGTAGCTGTAGACCGCGTCCTCAAGCGCGCTGCGCAGCACCGTACGCCCCTGGCGGCGCACCAGCGCCTCGAGCGCGAGCAATTCCCGGCGCCGCAGATCGAGCGGCGCCTCGCCGATCCGTGCTTCGCGCCCGTCGAGATCGAAGACCAGCCGGCCGATCCGGATATGCATGGGCTGGCGTTGCGCTGGCCGCCTGAGCACCGCGCGGATACGGGCGAGCAGTTCCTCCACGGCGAAAGGCTTGGCGATGTAGTCGTCCGCGCCGTGATCGAGCCCGTCGACGCGGTCCGGTAGGGAGCCGAGCGCCGTCAGGACGATGACCGGCACGTTGCTGGCGCGCGCTCTCACATGCCGGATGAGGCCAATGCCATCGCCATCGGGAGCTGGCGGTCGAGTATCACGACGTCATGGACCCGGTCGTCGACCGCCGCCATGGCGAGACCCAACGTCGCGACATGGTCGATCACGGCGTCATGCCGTTGGAGCGCAGCCGTCAAGGCGGCCGCCAACTCCGGTTCGTCTTCCACCAGCAGCAGGCGCATCAGGTACCCATAAACCGAAACGATTTCGTCTCGACAATCTCTCCCTTAGCTTGTGCGAACATTACGGCGGGAAAGATATGAGGCCCGGCGTCGTCACGGACGCCGGGGTTGGCTAAGAGAGGATGATGCCGAGAGAGGCTTTACCTCGGGCATTTTTGCTTGTTGAAAGCGGCTTGCTCCGCAAAGGTAATCGGAGGCTTGAGCCGCTTCATGGGAGAATGGATGACGATGATCCGGGTGTGGCGCTGCTGGCGGATGTGTCGGCCATCGCATCGGCGACACTGCCGAAGCCCCCGGTAGAGGCGCAATGACCGAGAGCCCCGCTAGTACCGTTCCTCCCGGCCGAGCCATCGCCGGGATGTTGCCCAGCCTCATCGGCTTCGGTGGCGCGCCGCTTGGCGATCTCTATGCCCATCTTAACGAAGCCACCGCGCAGGCGACGGTCGCGGCTGCGCTCGCGGCGGGCATCAATCTCGTCGACACCTCGCCGCTCTACGGCCACGGCCTGTCTGAACACCGCATCGGCGCGGCGCTGCGCACGGTTCCGCGCGAGAGCGTCATCCTCTCGACCAAGGTCGGCCGCTGGATGCAGCCCGGCGGGCCGAAGCATGACGGTTCGGGCTATCGCGGCGGCCTGCCGCATCCGGCGGTGATCGACTATTCCTATGATGGCGCGATGCGCTCGCTGGAGCAGTCGCTCCTGCGGCTCGGCACCGACCATGTCGACATCCTGCTGATCCACGACGTCGATGTCTGGACGCATGGCGACCAGATGGAACAGCGCTTCGCCGAGGCGATGGATGGCGCCTACAAGGCGCTGGAGAAGCTGCGTGCGAGCGGCGGGGTCAAGGCCATCGGAGTCGGCGTCAACGAAGCCGAGATGTGCGAGCGTTTCGCCCGTGCCGGGGATTTCGACGTGATGATGCTGGCGGGGCGCTACACGCTGCTGGAGCAGGGCGCGCTCGATAGCTTCCTGCCGCTGGCTCTGGAGAAGAAGATCGCCGTGATGCTGGCCGGCGTCTTCAATTCGGGCATCCTCGCCACCGGTGCCCGCGAAGGGGCGTATTACAACTATCAGCCGGCGCCGCCCGCGATCCTAGCCAGGGTCGCGCGTATCGAGGCGGTCTGTGCCGCGCATGGTGTGGCGCTGCCGCAGGCGGCTCTCGCCTTTGCCGCTGCTCATCCGGCCGTCGCCAGCATCGTGCTCGGCGCCGTGACGCCCGCCGAGATCGCGCGCAATCTCGATCTGGTCGCCCTGCCGGTGCCGGTTGGCCTGTGGAGCGACCTCAAGGCCGAAGGGCTGGTCCCCGGCCATGCGCCTCTGCCGATATGACCGGAGTGGAGCTCTGAAGCGCGCCGTCGCTCGCTACCAGGGCCGGCGCGGGCCGGTGTCGATGTGGATCAGCCCGTTCCAGTAGACATGATGACCACCGACCTCCGGCAGGTTGCGGGCCCATTCCAGCACGACGCGCGGCCGCACGCCCGGGACGCGGAAGTCCATGGCCTGGCAGCCCTTGTGATAGGAGCCGCGTCTCGCCCGCCAGGGCGGCCGCCAGGTCGAGGTCACCTTCACCGCGCCGTAGCGGTCGACGATCTTCACGAGGATCTGCTTCAGCGGGTCTGGCAGGCAGGCGATCGAAGTGCCCGGATCGGTCGAGACACCCGGCCGCTCGGGCTTCTCGTTCGGGTCGAAATCGGGTTCTGCGCCGGCCTTCTGGCCAGGCGTGAGCTTCGGCCATTCCACGCCCTCGTCGTCGTCCGGCTCGCCGGGCGCGGGCAGGGTGCCTTCGGCGGGCGGTGTTGCCGATGCGGGGGTGGCGCCCGGCGTCTCTGTCGACGGCGCGGCAGGCGGGGTGTCCTGAGCCGCGCTGCGAGTCGGGGGGGCCGTCGTGGTGGGCGCTGCCGAGGGCACGACGATATCCGGCAGCTTCGGCGTGCCTTCCAGATCGAGATCGAAGGGGCGCTGCGGCGGCAGCGGCGCGCGCACGCGCTCGCCCTCTTGGGCAATGGCCGTCGTCGTGGAGAGCAGGACGAAGAGCGCCGGGGCGAGACGGGCGCGCAGGCAGGCAGGGTTCATTATGCCGCCGGTGCCTGTGGGAGTTCAGGTTCGGGGGCCGGCGGAAAAGGTCGAAACATCGAAGGCCTTTCGGAGGGCAACACCCGCCGGGCCGCAACGATTCGGCACGGTGAACGGATTGATGCCATCCTCGCGGAGCTGCAAATACGCGTTTCGGGCCGATTTTCGCCGCGGATATCCGAAGCGCTGCCCGAGCGCCTGCGAATTCTGCCCCATTCTGCGCTGCATTCAACCCACTCGCGCAATTGTGCGGCGCGGCGGAGTCTTGCTTCATTCTAATCGAGGGTCTAAGCGACTGGGACAGCGCGTCGCCCCGCGGCCGTCTGAAGTGAGTCCGACCATGCAAGCTGTTCCGGTGCCATCCATCCTGAGTGACTACCTGCCGCTGGTGCTGTTCATCGGCGTCTCGGCGGTCATCGGCCTGGCCCTGCTGATCGCCCCATTCGCGATCGCCTATTCGAAGCCGGACGCGGAAAAGCTCTCGGCCTACGAATGCGGCTTCAACGCCTTCGACGATGCGCGCATGAAGTTCGACGTCCGGTTCTATCTGGTCGCGATTTTGTTCATCATCTTCGATCTGGAAGTCGCTTTCCTGTTCCCTTGGGCCGTCGCCTTCGGCACCCTCGGCTGGTATGGTTTCTGGTCGATGATGGTGTTCCTCGGCGTCCTGACCGTGGGCTTCGTCTACGAGTGGCGCAAGGGCGCGCTGGAGTGGGACTGACTGTCCGGTCGCGAGGCGGCGTTCCGCTTTCTATCTGACAGGCTGAAGGTCACGAGGATTTAGTTCATGGCAATCACAGCGATCGATCGCGGCGACCCGCTCGTCGCGCCGGCACCGAGGGGGCTGCTCGGCCCCGACGGCAAGCCCATGGGCACGCGTGACCCGTTCTTCGTCGAGATCAACAACGAGCTTGCCGACAAGGGCTTCCTCGTCACCGCGACCGACGACCTGATCAACTGGGCCCGCACCGGTTCGCTGATGTGGATGACGTTCGGCCTGGCGTGCTGCGCCGTCGAGATGATGCAGCTCTCGATGCCGCGCTACGACGTCGAGCGCTTCGGCTTCGCGCCGCGCGCCTCTCCGCGCCAGTCCGACGTGATGATCGTGGCGGGCACGCTGACCAACAAGATGGCTCCGGCCCTGCGCAAGGTCTACGACCAGATGCCGGAGCCGCGCTACGTCATCTCGATGGGCTCCTGCGCCAATGGCGGCGGCTACTATCACTACAGCTATTCGGTGGTTCGCGGCTGCGACCGCATCGTCCCGATCGACATCTATGTCCCGGGCTGCCCGCCGACGGCGGAGGCGCTGCTCTACGGCGTGCTGCTGCTGCAGAAGAAGATCCGGCGCACCGGCACGATCGAGCGCTGAGCGCTCTTTCGGTCGATGCTGCAGGCGATGAAGGTGAGACGATGAGCGAAGCGCTCGTACAACTCGGCGAAGAGATCAAGGCCGCGCTGCCCGGCGCGGTGACGGAGGCGGTCGTCGCCTTCGAGGAGCTGACGATCCATGCCGAAGCGGCCTCGATCGTCGAGGTACTGCGGACGCTCTACAGCGATCCGCGCTTCCGCTTCGTGAACTTCACCGACATCGCCGGCGCCGACTATCCCGGCCGCGAGAAGCGCTTCGACGTCGTCTACCATATGCTGGCGCCGCACCATAACCGCCGCGTCCGTGTAAAGGTCCAGACCGACGAGGCGACGCCCGTTCCCTCCGTGATCGACGTCTTCCCGGCGGCGAACTGGTTCGAGCGCGAGGCCTACGACTTCTACGGAATCCTGTTCTCCGGCCATCCCGACCTGCGCCGCATCCTCACCGACTATGGCTTCGAGGGCTATCCGCTGCGCAAGGACTTCCCGCTGACCGGCTTCGTCGAGGTGCGCTACGACGACGAGCAGAAGCGCGTCGTCTACGAGCCGGTGAAGCTCAACCAGGAATTCCGCAACTTCGATTTCCTCTCGCCCTGGGAAGGCACGGATTACGTGCTGCCGGGCGACGAGAAGGCGAAGGGCGCGTGATGGCGGCTGGCACGGAAAAACTGTCCGGTGGTTGTCTCTGCGGCTCCGTTCGCTTCATGGCGGTCGCCGCGAAGGCGGAGATGGACGTTTGTCATTGCAGCATGTGCCGGCGCTGGAGCGGCGGCGTGCTGATGACGGTGCCGTGCACGGATGTCGCGGTCGCGGACGAGGCGCATCTCGGTGTCTATCACTCCTCGGAGTGGGGCGAGCGCGTCTTCTGCCGCAATTGCGGCACCAGCCTGTTCTGGCGGCAGCGTTCCGGCGAGGGGCATGTCGCGGTGGCGTTCCCGAGCCTCGACAATGCCCCCGGCCTCGCCTTTGCCGAGGAAATCTTCATCGACGAAAAGCCTGAACTCTATGCCTTCGCCGGCGAGCGGCGACGCAAGACGGGCGAGCAGGTGGTCGCAGAGTTCTTCGCTGCGCAGGAAGGCCGGCAATGACCGAGCACAACATCCGCAACTTCTCGATCAACTTCGGCCCGCAGCATCCGGCCGCGCACGGCGTCCTGCGCCTCGTGCTGGAGCTCGACGGCGAGGTGGTCGAGCGCGTCGACCCGCATATCGGCCTGCTGCATCGCGGCACCGAGAAGCTGATCGAGGCCAAGACCTATCTCCAGGCAGTGCCCTATTTCGACCGGCTCGACTATGTCGCGCCGATGAACCAGGAGCACGCCTATGCGCTCGCGGTCGAGCGCCTCGTCGGCGTGACCGTGCCGCGCCGCGGCCAGCTCATCCGCGTGCTCTATTCCGAGATCGGCCGCATCCTCTCGCATCTGCTCAACGTCACCACGCAGGCGATGGACGTCGGCGCGCTGACGCCTCCGCTCTGGGGCTTCGAAGAGCGCGAAAAGCTGATGATCTTCTACGAGCGCGCTTCGGGCTCGCGCATGCATGCGGCCTATGTCCGCCCCGGCGGCGTGCACCAGGACTTGCCCGTTTCGCTGATTCACGACATCGCCGAATGGTGCGACCCGTTCCTCAAGGTCTGCGACGATCTCGAGACGCTGCTGACCGATAACCGCATCTTCAAGCAGCGCAATGTCGATATCGGCGTGGTCGATCTCGAGACCTGCTGGAAATGGGGCTTCTCGGGCGTGATGGTGCGCGGCTCCGGCGCGGCGTGGGACCTGCGTAAATCGCAGCCCTACGAGTGCTACGAGGAGATGGAATTCGACATTCCGATCGGCAAGAACGGCGACTGCTACGACCGCTACCACATCCGCATGGAGGAGATGCGCCAGTCCGTGCGCATCATGAAGCAGTGCTGCGACAAGCTGCTGGCTGCCGATGGCGGCGGGCCGGTCTCATCGCTCGACGGCAAGATGGTGCCGCCCAAGCGCGGCGAGATGAAGCGCTCGATGGAAGCGCTGATCCATCACTTCAAGCTCTACACCGAAGGCTACAAGGTGCCGGAAGGCGAGGTCTATGCCGCCGTCGAGGCGCCGAAGGGCGAGTTCGGCGTCTATCTGGTCTCCGACGGCACCAACAAGCCCTATCGCTGCAAGATCAAGGCGCCGGGCTTCGCCCATCTCCAGGCCATGGATTTCATGTGCCGCAAGCACATGCTCGCCGACGTCTCCGCGATCCTCGGCTCGCTGGACATCGTCTTCGGGGAGGTCGATCGGTGAGCCGTCCCTCAGCCGTCTCTTGCAGAATCGTCGCCATCTGCCAGCGAGTCAGAGATGCTCGGGTCAAGCCCGAGCATGACGCGCGTGGAGTGAATTGATATGTCCGTCCGTCGTCTCGCGCCCGATCCGGTCCAGCCTGCCTCCTTCGCCTTCACCGCGGCGAACGAGAACTGGATCGACCAGCAGATTGCCAAGTATCCGGAAGGCCGCCAGGCCTCTGCCGTCATTCCGCTGCTGTGGAAAGCGCAGGAGCAGGAGGGCTGGGTGTCGCGCGCCGTGATCGAGACCGTCGCCCGTCGCCTCGGCATGGCGCCGATGCGGGTGCTGGAGGTCGCGACCTTCTACACCATGTTCAATCTGCAGCCGGTCGGCGAGTATTTCGTCCAGCTCTGCGGCACGACGCCCTGCGCGCTGCGCGGCGCCGAAGCGCTGAAGAAGGTCTGCGAGGACGTCATCGGCCCGCAATCGACCGTGACCGCCGACGGCAAGCTCTCCTGGCTCGAGGTCGAATGCCTCGGCGCCTGCTGCAATGCGCCGATGGCGCAGATCAATGTCGACTATTACGAAGACCTGACGCCCGCCAATTTCCGCCAGCTCCTCGACGATCTGCGCAGCGGCCGCCCGACCAATCCCGGCCCGCAGAACGGCCGCACCGGCTCCGAGCCGGAAGGCGGCGGCGAGACCTTGAACGACAAGGCGCTCTATGACGGCTCGATGATCGGCGCCGGCGATTGGCAGAAGCGCATCGCCGAGCAGCGCAAGGCTGCGGCGGAAGCCGCAGCTGCCAAGGCTGCCGCAGAGGCGGAAGCCAAGAAGGCCGAGGCGGCCAAGGTGGACGCTACTCCGGCGGCCGCCGCCAAGCCGGCGAGCGAGACCGCCGCGCCGGCCAGGCCGAAGCCGTCCGACCCGGCTCAGCCGACCAGCGCCGCCCAGGATACGCCTTCCGCAGAGGGCAAGCCGAAGCCCACCCGGGCACGTGCTAAGACCGCCAAGAGCGGCGACAAGCCGGCAGAGTGAGGCATTAGGACATGCTCGCAGATCGCGACCGCATCTTCACCAATCTCTACGGCCTTCACGACCGCTCCCTGAAGGGTGCGATCCAGCGTGGCCATTGGGACGGCACCAAGTTCATCCTGGAGCAGGGCCGAGACTGGATCATCGACGAGATGAAGAAGTCGGGCCTGCGCGGGCGCGGCGGCGCCGGCTTCCCGACCGGGCTGAAATGGTCGTTCATGCCCAAGCAGAGCGACGGGCGCCCGTCCTATCTCGTCGTCAACGCCGACGAGTCGGAGCCCGGCACCTGCAAGGACCGCGAGATCATGCGCAACGACCCGCATACGCTGGTCGAGGGCTGCCTGATCGCCTCCTTCGCCATGGGTGCGAACGCGGCCTATATCTACATCCGTGGCGAGTATGTCCGTGAGCGCGAGGCGCTGCAGCGCGCCGTCGACGAGGCCTATGAGGCCAAGCTCATCGGCAAGGACAACGTCCACGGGTATCCCTTTGATCTCTATGTGCATCACGGCGCCGGCGCCTATATCTGCGGCGAAGAGACGGCGCTGCTCGAAAGCCTCGAGGGCAAGAAGGGCATGCCGCGGCTGAAGCCGCCTTTCCCGGCGAATGTCGGCCTTTATGGCTGCCCGACCACGGTGAACAACGTCGAGTCGATCGCGGTCGCCCCGACCATCCTGCGCCGCGGCGCGGCCTGGTTCTCCTCGATCGGCACTCCGAACAATGTCGGCACCAAGCTCTTCTGCGTCTCCGGCCATGTGAACAAGCCCTGCAACGTCGAAGAGGCGATGGGTATTCCCTTCCGCGAGCTGATCGACAAGCATTGCGGCGGCATCCGCGGCGGCTGGGACAACCTCAAGGCGGTCATCCCCGGCGGTTCGTCGGTGCGCATGGTGCCGGCCGAGCAGATCATCGACACGCCGATGGATTTCGACTCGCTCTCCAAGCTGCGCTCCGGCCTCGGCACGGCTGCGGTGATCGTGATGGACAAGTCGACCGACATCGTCCGCGCCATCGCCCGCATCAGCCATTTCTACAAACATGAGAGCTGCGGCCAGTGCACGCCTTGCCGCGAGGGCACGGGCTGGATGTGGCGCGTCATGGAGCGCATGGCCGAGGGCCGCGCCCAGAAGCGCGAGATCGACATGCTGCTCGACGTCACCAAGCAGATCGAGGGCCACACCATCTGCGCGCTTGGCGACGCCGCGGCTTGGCCGATCCAGGGCCTGATCGCGCATTTCCGTCACGAGATCGAGCAGCGCATCGACGACTATGCCGCCAACCCGCACAGCGAGCCTGTGCGGCTGATGGCGGCGGAGTGAGTGTGATGCCGCCCGCCAGCTACATCTTCTGGATTGTGGTCGTCATCGGGGGAGCCTTGGCTTCCTTGCCTTTGACCATGGGCTTTTCGATTTTGATTATAACTTTTGCCTTGCCAATCGTACCTGTTCTTATCGTTGCGGTCGCAGCTTGGCGTATCGTATTGGCGTCCGGCGCTCCAGCTTGGCCGGCTGTCGTCATTACAATTGCGTGCGCTTCGTGGTTGATCGCTTTGAGCGGTAGCCTGACGGGCCAAACGCTGCTTACGCGTCTTGCGAGCATGATCGGATCGGTGTCGATCATCGCATGCGGCATAGCGTCATGGCGTATGCAGGAAATCTTGTGCGAAGATAGATTTGGCACTCCAGTTTATGGGTATACGCTCGCTGCAATCGGGCTTTTGATTGTAGCGGGAAGCACGCTGGTCACTCTCCCGAGATTTGTGCTCGTTTTTTCTTGGCATATCCTGAGCGGACTCGCCGTATTGGGCTGCGCCTTAGTCGTATGGTCTGTTTATCAAATGGTTCGATTGATCGGCCGAGAGCGCTGGATCGTGATTTCCGTGCTTTTGCCCGTCGTGTTGTTCGCTGCTGTGTTGGTTAGCCGCTACATTCCGGCAATGCGGATGAGCATGGGCGATGGCGTAATGTTGGTGATCTTTCCCTTCCTTGCTCTCATGGGTGGAATGGGGTTCTGGCGGTTGTCCGCACTGGTGAGCAACTGGATACGCTTGCGCGGGATTGATGCCTTGAATGCGGGAAGGTTCGCCGCATGACTTTGAAATTTGTTGAGGCCAACTGAGCGATGACCAAACTCCTCATCGACGGCATCGAGGTCGACGTTCCGCCGGAGTACACTGTGCTCCAGGCCTGCGAGGCCGCTGGCGCCGAGGTGCCGCGCTTCTGCTTCCACGAGCGGCTCTCGATCGCCGGCAACTGCCGCATGTGCCTGGTCGAGGTGAAGGGCGGGCCGCCGAAGCCGCAGGCCTCCTGCGCCATCGGCGTGCGCGATCTGCGCCCCGGCCCGAACGGCGAGCCGCCGGTCGTCCTGACCAAGTCGCCGATGGTCAAGAAGGCGCGCGAAGGGGTGATGGAGTTCCTGCTCATCAACCACCCGCTCGACTGCCCGATCTGCGACCAGGGCGGCGAATGCGACCTGCAGGACCAGGCAATGGCGTATGGCGCGGATACCTCCCGCTATGCCGAGAACAAGCGCGCGGTCGAGGACAAGTATATCGGCCCGCTGGTCAAGACGACGATGACGCGCTGCATCCAGTGCACGCGCTGCGTCCGCTTCACCACCGAAGTCGCCGGCGCCTCCGATCTCGGCGCCATCGGCCGCGGCGAGGACATGGAGATCACGACCTATCTTGAGCAGGCGATGAGCTCGGAGCTGCAGAGCAACGTCGTCGATCTCTGCCCGGTGGGCGCGCTGACCTCCAAGCCCTATCAGAACAAGGCCCGGCCCTGGGAGCTCTCCAAGACCGAGAGCATCGACGTGATGGACGCCGTCGGCTCGGCCATCCGCGTCGACTCGCGTGGCAAGGAAGTGATGCGCGTCCTGCCCCGCCTCAACGAGGCGGTGAACGAGGAGTGGATCTCCGACAAGACCCGCCACATCGTCGACGGCCTGCGCACGCAGCGCCTCGACCGGCCCTATATCCGCGAGAACGGCCGGCTGCGCCCCGCGAGCTGGAACGAAGCCTTCGCCGCCATCGCCGCCAAGGTGAAGGCCGCCTCGCCCCAGAAGATCGGCGCCATCGCCGGTGACCTCGCGGCGGTCGAGGAGATGTTCGCGCTGAAGGCGCTGATCGCCTCGCTCGGATCGGCCAATCTCGACGCGCGTCAGGACGGAACGAAGCTCCATCCGAAGCTCGGCAGGGCCTCCTACGTCCTCAACGCCGGCATCGCCGGCATCGAGGATGCGACCTCGCTGCTGATCATCGGCTCGAACCCGCGTCGTGAGGCGCCGATCCTGAACGCCCGCATCCGCAAGCGCTGGCTGCGGGGCGATTTCAAGGTCAGCGTCATCGGCGAGAAGGCCGATCTCACTTACGCTTCCGACTATCTCGGCGCCGGCCCCGAAACGCTCGCCGAAATCGTCAAATCGGCCGAGGCCAAGGGCGGCAGGCCCATGGTGCTGGTCGGGCAGGGCGCTCTCGCCCGTGCCGACGGCGAAGCGGTGCTCTCGCTCGCGGCCAAGGCTGCGCAGGCGCTCGGTACCATGACGGACGAGTGGAACGGCTTCGGCGTGATCCACACCGCGGCCTCCCGCGTCGGCGCGCTCGATCTCGGCTTCGTGCCCGGCGAAGGCGGCCTGGACGTTGCCGCCATGCTCCAGCCCGGTGCGCTCGACGTGCTCTTCCTGCTCGGTGCCGACGAGATCGAGGTGCCGGAAGGCGCCTTCGTCGTCTACCAGGGCACGCATGGCGACAAGGGCGCGCATCGCGCCGACGTCATCCTGCCGGGCGCCGCCTATACCGAAAAGTCCGGCACCTATGTGAACACCGAAGGCCGGGTGCAGATGGGCGACCGCGCCACCTTCCCGCCGGGCGATGCCCGCGAGGACTGGGCGATCCTGCGTGCGCTCTCGGCCGCTCTCGGCAAGACTCTGCCCTTCGACTCGCTCGCCGGCCTGCGCAAGGCGCTCTACGAGGCGCATCCGCATTTCGCCGCGCTCGATGTTCTGCCGGGCAATGATGCGGCTGGCATCGGCCAGCTCGCGGGCCTCGGCGGCAAGACCGACAGGGCGGGGTTCGCCCCGGTCATAGGCGACTTCTATCAGACCAACCCGATCGCGCGTGCCTCTGCCGTGATGGCGGAATGCTCGGCGCTGGCCTCCGGCCGGCACCAGCAGGCGGCGGAGTAAGCGGCCATGAACTGGGACCTCGTCCTCGATATCGCGATCATCCTCGGCAAGAGCCTGCTGCTGCTGGTCTGCCTGCTGGTCTTCATCGCCTATATCCTGCTGGCCGACCGCAAGGTCTGGGCGGCGGTGCAGCTGCGCCGCGGCCCGAACGTCGTCGGTCCCTGGGGGCTGTTCCAGAGCTTCGCGGACCTGATCAAGTTCGCGCTCAAGGAGCCGATCATCCCGTCCGGCGCCAACAAGGGCATCTTCCTGCTGGCGCCGTTCATCTCCTGCCTGCTGGCGCTTGGCGCCTGGGCGGTGATCCCGGTGGCCGAGGGCTGGGCGATCGCCGACATCAATGTCGGCGTGCTCTACATCCTCGCGATCTCCTCGCTCGGCGTCTACGGCATCATCATGGCCGGCTGGGCCTCGAACTCGAAATACCCGTTCATGAGCGCGCTGCGCTCGGCGGCGCAGATGGTGTCCTACGAGGTCTCGATCGGCTTCGTCATCATCACCGTGCTGCTCTGCGTCGGCTCGCTGAACCTCTCGGCGATCGTCGAGGCGCAGCAGAACCGCGGCCTGGCGCATGCGCTGGGCGTGCCCTGGCTCAGCATCCTCAATTGGTATTTCCTGCCGCTCTTCCCAATGTTCATCGTCTTCTTCGTCTCGGCGCTGGCCGAGACGAACCGGCCGCCCTTCGATCTGGCCGAGGCGGAATCGGAGCTCGTGGCGGGCTTCATGGTCGAGTATTCCTCGACGCCGTACCTGCTGTTCATGCTCGGCGAATACGTGGCGATCATGACCATGTGCTCGCTGACGACGATCCTGTTCCTCGGCGGCTGGGCGCCGCCGGTCGCGCTGCCGCCCTTCACCTGGCTGCCCGGCGTGTTCTGGTTCGCGCTCAAGGTCTGCCTGGTGTTCTTCATGTTCGCGCTGGTGAAGGCCTTCGTGCCGCGCTACCGCTACGATCAGCTGATGCGTCTGGGCTGGAAGGTCTTCCTGCCGCTCTCGCTCGCCAGCGTGGTGATCGTGGCGCTGGTGCTGCAGCTGACGGGCTGGGGTCCGGTCGCCGGATGAGTTGGGCCGGCCCGCTCGGCGCCCTGATCGGCTTCGGCCTCGGCCTGCTGGAATACCGGCTGATCTCGGCCGTGGTGATCGGGGCGCTCAGGCGCACGGATCGCTCGGAGACAGAGGCCGAGAAGGACGATTACGAGCGCCGCATCCGCATCCTGCGGTGGGCGCTGATGGCAATGACGATCGGCTTGATGCCGATACTGGGTTTCGTGATCGGCCGGACGCTGTTCGGCTGAGGATGGAAGGACGAAGGCGATGTCACTCGCGCAAGCCGCAAGGGGCCTGCTGCTGAAGGAGTTCGTCGGGGCTATCGGCCTGTCGATGCGCTACTTCTTCAAGCCGAAGGCGACGCTGAACTATCCGTTCGAGAAGGGCCAGCTCTCGCCGCGCTTCCGTGGCGAGCATGCGCTGCGCCGCTATCCGAACGGCGAGGAGCGCTGCATCGCCTGCAAGCTCTGCGAGGCGATCTGCCCGGCGCAGGCCATCACCATCGAGGCCGGTCCGCGCCGCAATGACGGCACGCGCCGCACCACCCGTTACGACATCGACATGACGAAGTGCATCTATTGCGGCTTCTGCCAGGAGGCCTGCCCGGTCGATGCCATCGTCGAGGGCCCGAATTTCGAGTTCGCGACCGAGACCCGCGAGGAGCTGTTCTACGACAAGGACAAGCTGCTCGCGAACGGCGCGCGCTGGGAGCGCGAGATCGCGCGCAACATCGCGATGGACGCGCCCTATCGGTGAGGTGAATTGCCGTCATGCTCGGGCTTGACCCGAGCATCTCGTGAAGAAGAAGGCTCCGACGCCTCGTTCTGCAGGAGATTCTCGGGTCGGCGCTTCGCTTCGCCCGAGAATGACGAACCTAGAGTGACAGACCCCCGCGCGGTTGTCCCGCCCGGCGGGGCTGATTATAGACGCTCCAAATTGCTGCGGGACCGAGTCCCGGAGCACGAACCAAACGAGGACCGCTTCACAAAGGGGCGGAAAGGGCTGGCCGAGATGAATGCCGCAGCGGCTTTCTTCTATCTCTTCGCAGGGGTGACCGTGGCATCCGCCTTCATGGTGGTGGCCTCGCGCAACCCCGTGCATTCGGTGCTCTACCTGATCCTGGCCTTCGTCAACGCGGCCGGGCTGTTCATGCTGCTCGGCGCCGAGTTCCTCGCGATGCTGCTGGTCGTCGTCTATGTCGGCGCGGTCGCGGTGCTCTTCCTCTTCGTGGTGATGATGCTCGACGTCGATTTCGCCGAGTTCCGCCAGGGCTTCCTGAACTACCTGCCGATCGGCGCGCTGATCGGCTTCATCTTCGCGGTCGAGCTGCTGCTGGTCGTCGGCGCCTGGGTCATCGATCCGCATATCGTCAAGGCGCCGGTCGCCGCGATCCCCGCCGGCATCACCAACACCGAGGCGCTCGGGCGAGTGCTCTACACCCAGTATGTCTACTATTTCCAGGCGGCCGGCCTCGTGCTGCTGGTCGCGATGATCGGCGCCATCGTGCTGACGCTGCGCGAGCGCCACGGCATCAAGCGCCAGCATGTCCCGACCCAGAACGCCCGCACCAAGGACGCGGCGATGGAGGTCAAGCAGGTGCCCTCGCGCGCCGGCGTTCCGGAGGAGATGGCATGATGACGATCGGACTGGGCCACTATCTCGCAGTCAGCGCTATCCTGTTCACGCTCGGCGTGCTCGGCATCTTCGTCAACCGCAAGAACATCATCGTCATCCTGATGTCGATCGAGCTCATCCTGCTCTCGGTCAACCTGAACTTCGTCGCCTTCTCGAGCTTCATGAACGACATCGTCGGCCAGGTCTTCGCGCTGCTCGTGCTCACGGTGGCAGCGGCCGAGGCCGCGATCGGCCTCGCCATTCTCGTCGTCTACTTCCGCAACCGCGGTTCGATCGCGGTGGAAGACATCAACATGATGAAAGGCTGAGCGCGCCGCCGCGCCTGGACCTCACGCCCATGTATCACGCGATCGTCTTCCTCCCCCTGATCGGCTTCCTGATTGCCGGCCTCTTCGGCCGGCTGATCGGCACGCGCGGCTCCGAGATCGTCACGACCTCGCTGCTGATCGTCTCCGCTGTCCTGTCCTGGGTCGCCTTCGTCCAGGTCGGCTTCGGCCACGGCACGACGCGCATCCAGATCGCGAGCTGGATCTCGTCCGGCCAGTTGCAGGTCGACTGGGCCTTCCGCATCGACACGCTGACGGCGGTGATGCTGGTCGTCGTCAACACCGTCTCCTCGCTCGTGCACCTCTACTCGATCGGGTACATGCACGAGGATCCGCACCGGCCGCGCTTCTTCGCCTATCTCTCGCTGTTCACCTTCGCGATGCTGATGCTGATCACGTCGGACAACCTCGTCCAGATGTTCTTCGGCTGGGAAGGCGTGGGCCTGGCGTCCTATCTGCTGATCGGCTTCTGGTACCAGAAGCCCTCGGCCAACGCCGCCGCGATGAAGGCCTTCATCGTCAACCGCGTCGGCGATTTCGGGTTCTCGCTCGGCATCTTCCTCGTCTTCGTGCTGTTCGGCTCGGTCGGCTTCGACGCGATCTTCCCGCGCGCCGGCGAACTGGTCGGCCAGAGCTTCCGCTTCCTCGGCTATGACTGGAATGCGCTGACCCTGACCTGCCTGCTGCTCTTCATGGGCGCCATGGGCAAGTCCGCGCAGTTCCTGCTGCACACCTGGCTGCCGGACGCGATGGAAGGCCCGACCCCGGTCTCGGCCCTCATCCATGCCGCGACCATGGTCACCGCCGGCGTCTTCATGCTGGCGCGCCTGTCGCCGGTGTTCGAATACGCGCCGGTCGCGCTCACCGTCGTCGTCGTCATCGGCGCTACCACCGCCTTCTTCGCGGCGACGGTCGGCCTCGTGCAGAACGACATCAAGCGCGTCATCGCCTATTCGACCTGCTCGCAGCTCGGCTACATGTTCGTCGCGCTCGGCGTTGGCAATTACGGCGCCGGCATCTTCCACCTCTTCACCCACGCCTTCTTCAAGGCGCTGCTCTTTTTGGGCGCCGGCTCGGTCATCCACGCGATGCATCACGAGCAGGACATGCGCCACATGGGTGGCCTGCGGAAGCACATCCCGCTGACCGCGGCGGCGATGACGATCGGCACGCTTGCCCTGACCGGCTTCCCGGGCTTCGCCGGCTACTTCTCGAAGGATGCCATCATCGAGAGCGCCTATGCCTCGGTGGCGCATGGCGGCTTCGCCAGCTCCTACGCTTACGTCCTGCTGGTCGTCGCGGCCTGCATGACCTCGTTCTACTCCTGGCGCCTCTACTTCATGACCTTCGAGGGCAAGCCGCGCTGGGGCCATGATGCTCACGGTCACGATGCGCACGGCCATGGCCACGACGACCACGCGCATGCCGCCCATGGCCATGACGACCATGCTCATGCGTCGCACGCGCAGGACGATCACGGCCACGGCCATGACCACACGCCGCATGAGAGCCCCTGGGTGATGCTGATCCCGCTCGCCGTGCTCTCGGTCGGCGCGGTCTTCGCGGGTTACGCGTTCAAGGAGTACTTCATCGGCCACGACTTCGAGCATTTCTGGAAGTCGGCGCTGTTCATGGGCAAGGACAACCACATCCTGCACGCCATGCACGAGGTTCCGAAGTGGGTCGTCTGGTCGCCCTTCGTGGCGATGGTGATCGGCTTTGCGCTTGCCTACTACATGTATGTCCGCCGGCCGGACGTGCCGGGCAAGCTCGCTGCGGCGAACCCGGCACTGTACCAGTTCCTGCTCAACAAGTGGTACTTCGACGAGCTCTACGACTTCCTGTTCGTCAGGCCCGCGAAGTGGCTCGGCCGCTTCCTGTGGAAGAAGGGCGATGGCCTGGTCATCGACGGCCTCGGGCCGGACGGCATCTCGGCCCGCGTGGTCGACGTGACCAACCGGGTGGTCCGGCTGCAGACCGGCTATCTCTATCACTATGCCTTCGCCATGCTGATCGGCGTCGCGGGCTTCGTGACCTGGTATCTTGTGACGCGCGGGTGAGATGATGTTGGGTTTCGGTATTCTCACCGGTCTTCTGGTCCTGCCGCTGATCGGCGCCGCCTTCATTCTGGCGCAGCGCGGCGATCAGGCCTCGGTCGACTCCAATGCCCGCTGGGCCGCGCTGGTCACGACGGTGCTGACCTTCGTGCTGGCCTGTGTTGCCTGGGGCCGCTTCGACCCCGCCAATCCGGGCTTCCAGATGGTCGAGACCCATGGCTGGGTTTCGGACGCCATCAGGTTCAAGCTCGGCGTCGACGGCTTCTCCTTCCCCTTCATCGTGCTGACGGCCTTCCTGATGCCGTTCTGCATCCTGGCCTCCTGGACCTCGGTCGAGAAGCGGGTGCGCGAATATATGGTCGCGTTCCTGATCCTGGAGACGCTGATGATCGGCGTCTTCGCGGCGCTCGATCTCGTGCTGTTCTACGTCTTCTTCGAGGCCGGCCTGATCCCGATGTTCCTGATCATCGGCATTTGGGGCGGCAAGCGGCGCGTTTACGCCTCCTACAAGTTCTTCCTCTACACGCTGCTCGGCTCGGTGCTGATGCTGCTGGCGCTGATGGCGATGTACTGGAACGCCGGCACAACCGACATCCCGACGCTGCTGGCGCACAAGTTCCCGTCGCAGATGCAGCCCTGGCTGTGGCTTGCCTTCTTCGCCTCCTTCGCGGTGAAGATGCCGATGTGGCCGGTCCATACGTGGCTGCCCGACGCACATGTCGAGGCGCCGACGGCGGGCTCCGTCATCCTGGCGGCGATCCTCTTGAAGATGGGCGGCTACGGCTTCATCCGCTTCTCGATCCCGATGTTCCCCGAAGCGTCGGCGATGTTCGCGCCGCTGGTCTTCGCGCTGTCGGTCATCGCCATCGTCTACACCTCGCTGGTGGCGCTGATGCAGGAGGACATCAAGAAGCTGATCGCCTACTCCTCGGTGGCGCATATGGGCTTCGTCACCATGGGGCTGTTCACCCTGACGCCGCAGGGCATCCAGGGCGCGATGTTCCAGATGATGAGCCACGGGCTGGTCTCCGGCGCGCTCTTCCTCTGCGTCGGCGTGATCTACGACCGCATGCACACCCGCGAGATCGCCGCCTATGGCGGTCTGGTGAACCGGATGCCGATCTATGCCGTGGTCTTCATGGTCTTCACCATGGCGAATGTCGGCCTGCCCGGCACGGCCGGCTTCGTCGGCGAGTTCCTGACGCTGGTCGGCGCCTTCCGCGCCAATCCCTGGGTCGCCTTCTTCGCGACCTCCGGCGTCATCCTCTCGGCTGGCTATGCGCTATGGCTCTATCGCCGCGTTGTGTTCGGCGAGCTGGTGAAGCCCGAGCTCAAGGACATCAAGGACCTGAACGGCCGCGAGATCGCGATCCTGGTGCCGCTCGTCCTGCTGACGATCTGGTATGGCGTGCAGCCGCACACGATCCTCGACGCCTTCGCGGCGCCGACCGAAGCGCTCATCAAGAACTATCAGGCCGCGCTCACCGCCGCGAAGACGGCGGTGGCGGCCGTGCAGTAAGGTTTCGTCATGGCTCTGCCCGCTCTCGGCCCGGCCCTGCCGGAAATCATCCTCGCCATCGGCGCCATCGTAATGGTGCTGGTCGGCGCGATCCAGGGCGAGCGCTCCACGCGCCTGCTGGAGGGCCTCGCGCTGCTGCTGCTGGCGGTCGCGCTGGCGCTGGTCGTCTCAGGCACCGGCAAGATGCTGACCTTCAACGACGGCTTCATCGCCGACGGCTTCGGCCGCTTCATGAAGGTGCTGACGCTGCTCGGCGCCGGCGCCGCCATCCTGCTCTCGGCCGATACGCTGCGGCGCCAAGGCACGATGCGCTTCGAATTCCCGATCCTCGTCGTGCTCTCGACCATCGGCATGATGATGATGATCTCGGCGAACGATCTCATCAGCCTCTATGTCGGCCTCGAGCTGCAGTCTCTGGCGCTCTATGTGGTCGCCGCCTTCGACCGCGACAACGCGAAGTCCACCGAGGCCGGCCTGAAGTATTTCGTGCTCGGGGCGCTGTCCTCCGGCATGCTGCTCTATGGCGGCTCGCTGGTCTACGGCTTCACCGGCACCGTCACCTTCCCGGGCATCGCGGCCGCGACCCAGGGCGGCCATGCCGGCATCGGCCTGATCTTCGGAATCGTCTTCATCGCCGCCGGCCTTGCCTTCAAGATCTCGGCCGTGCCGTTCCACATGTGGACGCCGGACGTCTATGAGGGCGCGCCGACCCCGGTCGCCGCCTTCTTCGCCTCGGCGCCCAAGATGGCCGCCATGGCGATGGTGATCCGCGTCTTCATCGGCGCTTTCCCGGGCGCGATCAACGATTGGCGCCAGATCATCGTCTTCATCTCGATCGCCTCGATGGCTCTCGGCGCCTTCGCCGCGATCGGCCAGCGCAACATCAAGCGCCTGCTCGCCTACTCCTCGATCGCCAACATGGGCTATGCGCTGGTCGGGCTCGCCGCCGGCACGGCCGAGGGCGTGCAGGGCGTGATGACCTATATGGCGATCTATCTCGCCACGACGCTCGCCGCCTTCGCCTGCGTGCTGATGATGCGCCGCGACGGCAAGCTGGTCGAGGACATCTCGGAACTCGCCGGCCTGTCCCGCACCAATGGCTGGATGGCGTTTGCGATGTCGATGATGATGTTTTCGCTCGCCGGTATCCCGCCGCTCGCCGGCTTCTGGGCGAAGTGGTACGTCTTCTTGGCCGCGATCAATGCCAAGCTCTATGTGCTCGCCGTCGTCGGCGTGCTCACCAGCGTCGTCGGTGCCTACTATTACCTGCGCCTGGTGAAGGTGATGTATTTCGACGATCCGAAGCCGGCCTTCGAGAAGGCGGATCTCGGCGTGCGCACCGTGCTGCTGGTCTCGGCCGTCTTCGTGCTGGCGCTCTCGTTCCTGCCGGCGCCGCTCTTCGATACGGCGGCTGCGGCGGCGAAGTCGCTGTTTTGAGCGACAGGCTCGTCATGCTCGGGCTTGATCCGAGCATCTCCTGCCAGAGATTCTCGGGTCTGCGCTTCGATTCGCCCGAGAATGACGGTCTCGTCCTTGCCGGATGGGTCCATGCTCGGTGAAGCGGCTCGCGCTGCCGGCTACCGGCTGATCATCCGCGACGAGGTCGGCTCCACCATGGAGGAGGCCCGTCGCGCGCTCGATCAGGGCGAGCCGGGCAAGCTCTGGATCGTCGCCCGCAGCCAGAATGCGGGTAGGGGCCGTCATGGCCGGCAATGGGGATCACCGCCCGGCAATCTCTACGCCAGCCTTCTGCTGACCGACCCCTGCGAGCCGGCGCTGGCGCCGCAACTCGGCTTCGTGGTGGGCTTGGCCCTGCACGATGCCGCCGCGAAGCTGCTCGGCCCGGCCGCCTCCGGATTGAAGCTCAAATGGCCGAACGACCTGCTGCTCGACCGCGCCAAGACGTCAGGCCTGCTGCTGGAGGGCGAGAGCCGGGCAGGGCGGCTCAACGTCATCGTCGGCTGCGGCGTCAATATCGCCTCCTGCCCGTCGGAGACGCCCTATCCGGCGACCTTCCTCAAGGCGTTGGCGCCACAGGCCAGTGTCGAGACCGTGCTGACGGGCCTCAGTGACGCTTTCGCCCAGCGCTTTGCCGTCTGGTCCCAGCCGGGCGGCTTCGGCCCGATCCGCGCCGCCTGGCTCGAACGCGCCGCCTTCCTCGGCGAGACCATCACCATCCGCCTGCCGGAAGGCCCTCTCGCAGGCCGCTTCAACAGCCTCGACGCCTCCGGACGCCTCGAACTCGAAACCGAGACCGGCCGCCGCATCATCGATGCGGGCGATCTGTTCTTCGGGGCGCCTTGAGGTGGCAGGTGGCGACGCTGGCCTGCCGCGCCGCCACCGTGCTAAAGGAAATTCCCGGTTCAACGTGGTCATCCCGGGCGGCCGAAGGACGACCCGGGATCCATGCCGGAATGCCGACCGGAAAGGTTCCGGCATGGATCCCGGATCTTCGCTTCGCTTCGTCCGGGATGACCCGCGTTTTCCGAAACAGATTCCAGGAAGCCGCGACCGGCATGCGATGAGGCATGCTGCGGGCGGTTCTCCGTGCCTGCAGGATCATCCGTGACCCGTTCCAGCGACCAGCTCGTCTTCGTTCCCCTCGGCGGCCTCGGCGAGATCGGGATGAACGCCGCCCTTTACGGCTTCGGGCCGGAGGGGCGGCGCAAATGGATTCTGGTCGATTGCGGCCTGTCTTTCGCCGGGCCGGAGGCACCGGGCGTCGATATCGTCCTGCCCGATCTGCGCTACATCATCGAGGAACGGGCGAACCTGCTGGGCATCGTCATCACCCATGCGCATGAGGACCATATCGGCGCGCTCGCGGCACTCTGGCCCTCCCTGCGCGCACCGGTCTACTGCACGCCCTTCGCCGCTGGCCTGCTCGCAACGCGCCGCCTGTCGGAGCCGGGCGCGCCCAAGGTCGAGATCAATGTCGTGCCGCAGGGCGGGTTCGTCACGCTCGGCCCGTTCGACATCGAGTTCGTGCCGGTCGCGCATTCCATCCCCGAATCGAACGCACTCGCCATCCGCACGCCGGCAGGGCTCGTCGTCCATACCGGCGACTGGAAGATCGATCCGACGCCGCGCGTCGGCCTGCCGACCAACGAGAAGCGCCTGCGCGAGCTCGGCGAAGAGGGGGTGCTGGCGCTGGTCTGCGATTCGACGAACGTCATGCGCGACGGCACCAGCCCGAGCGAGGCGGATGTCGCAGCCAAGCTCAAGGAACTGGTGGCCTCGGCGCCGGGCCGCGTCGCCGTCACCACCTTCGCCTCCAATGTCGCGCGCCTGCGTGCCGTCGCCGAGGCCGCGATAGCGAATGACCGCGAGGTCGTCGTCGTCGGCCGGGCCATGGACAGGGTCATCGATGTCGCACGCGAATGCGGTTATCTCGACGGCATCCCCGGCTTCCGCCCGGTCGACGCCTATGGCTACCTGCCGCGCGACAAGGTCGTGGCGCTGGTGACCGGCAGCCAGGGCGAGCCGCGTGCCGCGCTCTCGCGCATCGCTTCGGACGATCATCCCGAGATCGCGCTGTCGCCGGGCGATCGGGTCATCTTCTCATCGCGCACCATCCCGGGCAACGAGAAGGCGGTCGGCAACATCCTGAATGCGCTGGCGCGCGACCGGATCGAGATCATCACCGACCGCACCCATCTCGTCCATGTCTCCGGCCACCCCCGCCGTGAGGAGATGGCCCGGCTGTACGGCTGGCTGAAGCCGCAGATCGCGATCCCCGCACATGGCGAGGACCTGCACCTCGCCGAGCATGAAACCTTCGCCCGCAGCCTCGGCGTCAAGCATGTGCTGCGCGCCGGCAACGGCGATGTCGTCGCGATCACGGCGGAGGGCGCGCGCAAGGTCGACGAGGCTCCGCATGGCCGGCTCTACCAGGACGGCTCACTGCTGGTGAACGCGCTGGAGAAGACGATTTCTGAGCGTCGCCGCCTGTCCTTCGCCGGGGTCGTCTCGATCGCGGTCGCCATCGACGAGAAGGGTGGCATTTCCGGTGAGCCGGAGATCGCCGTGCTCGGCCTGCCGCCGCGGACCCGCGACGGCACCGATTTCGACGAATACGTCGCCGATACGGTCGCCGAGTTGCTCGAAGGCATTCCGAAGGCCCGCCGCCGCGATCCCGAGGCCCTACGCAACGCGCTGGAGCGCGGCGTGCGTAGCGCCGTCAACGAGGAGTGGGGCAAGAAGCCGCTGGTGCATGCGCTGGTGATCGAGGTGTAGTACGGGGCGCAGCGCCCCGCCGGAGAAGACGCAGATGATCGGACGCCTCAATCATGTCGCCATCGCCGTGAAGGACCTCGCGGCCTCGACGACACTCTATCGCGATACGCTTGGCGCGCGCGTCTCGCAGCCGCTGCCCCAGCCGGAGCACGGCGTCACCGTCGTCTTCGTCGAGCTGCCGAACACCAAGATCGAGCTGCTCGAGCCGATGGGCGCCGACTCGCCGATCGCCAAATTCCTCGAGCGCAATCCGGACGGCGGCATTCATCACATCTGCTACGAGGTCGATGACATCCTGGCCGCGCGAGACCGCCTGAAGGCGCAGGGCGCGCGCGTGCTCGGCTCAGGCGAGCCGCGCATCGGCGCCCATGGCAAGCCGGTGCTGTTCCTGCACCCCAAGGATTTCCTCGGCACGCTTGTCGAGCTCGAGCAGGCCTGAATCCGATGAGCGATATCACTTTCTTCGGCGAGCCGGAGCCCGGCTCGCCGCGCCCGTTCAGTGCCGCCACCGTCGCCGGCGGGCTGATCTTCGTCTCCGGCCATTCGGCCCCGCATGATCCCGCGCGCGGCATTCACCGCGGCGAGACCCCGGCCGACGAGGTGCGCAATGCGCTGGGCCGGATCATCGAGATCCTGGCCGAGGCCGGCAGCGCGCTCGACCGAGTCGTCCAGATGACGATGCTGATCACCGATCCTGCCGATTACGCCGCCTGCAACGCCGAGTATGTGAAGCATTTCCCGAACGGCCTGCCGGCGCGTCACACTGCGCGCTTCGGCGTGCCGACGCAGGCGCGCGTCGCGTTCTCCTGCATCGCCCTGGCCGGGAGGGGCGCATGAACGTCGTCGGCGGGCTCGCCCTTTACTTCGTGATTTGGTGGATCACGCTCTTTGCCGTGCTGCCTTTCGGCATCCGCAGCCAGCAAGAGGCGGGCGATGTCGTCGAGGGAACGGAACCAGGCGCGCCCATCCTGCCGTGCTTGCTCAAAAAGGCGGCAATCACTTCGGTGATCGCGGCGGTGATCTTCGCCGGCGTCTGGTATGTCTGGGTGACTTACGACATCTGACGCAAGACTTCTGCGAGCAGCAAGACTTCAACGAGCAAATCGAGGCGAAACGACCGACTTCGGTATGCCCAAAAGAAAAAGGCAAGGCGGATGCCTTGCCTTGGGTAGTCTGCTTTTTACCGCTGCATCGGCGCACATTCAAAGGTGCGACTCATATGCAAGGCGGGCGTTTGTTCCTCCCGAGACCTGGTCCGCAGCGCTCTGCTCGCAGAGCGCTCCCAGCGCCAGAAGGATTAGCCGATTGTGACGGCCCTGTCATCAGTTTAGGCAGTCATAGCCTCGAATTTTTGCAAGATTAGTCTCCACTGCACTTGTGCAGTGCAGCATGAGCGATTCGACGGCATTGGATATGCCTTGTTCCGGCCAAAGGATGCAGCTATCGACCGGCCATCCGCCGGGCTCGCTGGCGGCCATGGAGATGTTCATGCTGCGCAGCTCGCTCGCCGCCCTTGCCGTCGTCGCTTCCCTCGGTTTCGCCCAGGCCCAGAGCCCGAAGCCCGATCCGGAAAACACCGTCGTGCTCGAGACCAAGGACGGCCCGGTCACGATCCGCCTGCGGCCTGACCTCGCGCCCAAGCATGTCGCGCAGATCAAGGCGCTGGTGAAGCGCGGCTTCTATGACGGCATCGTCTTCCACCGCGTGATCGACGGCTTCATGGCCCAGACCGGCGACCCGACCGGCACCGGCACCGGCAAGTCCGATATGCCGAACCTGCCGGCCGAGTTCACTCCGACGCCCTACAAGGTCGGTTCCGTCGGCATGGCGCGCTCGCAGTCCCCGGATTCGGCGAATTCCCAGTTCTTCATCTGCTACGAGGGCTGCAGCCCGCTGACCGGCCAGTACACGCTGTTCGGCGAGGTCGTCTCGGGCATGGACGCAGTGCGCAAGATCAAGAAGGGTGCACAAGGCAGCGGCCAGGTGACCGGCCCCGACAAGATCATCCGCATGAGGATGGCATCCGACGCCAAGTGACATGAAGCCGGGGAGGGCCGGGACCATGCAGCAAACGGCCCTCATCGGCATTCTCGCAGCGCTCGTCTTCAGCGCAGGCGCGGCGGTCGCGCAGGACACGCGCGATCTCGGGTTGCCGCCGGCGTCCGGCTCGCAGAACCCGGTCCTGCCGCCGCCCTCGGGCTTCCAGAACCCGATCCTGCCGCCACAGAGCGGCCAGCGCTACAATCCCGGCATCGGCGGGCCGTTCAGCGGCGACAATGACATTCCGGGCATGCAGCAGCGCCGTGTCGGCCCGCAGACGCAGAACCTGATGCGCCGCGGCGGCGAGATCGGCCTCGTCGGTTCGCTCTCGCCCGAGACGCAGCAGGAGGGCGGCGAGACCGTCGACAAGCTCTCCGATATCGCGCCGGCCTTGCGGCGCTGCTGGAGCCCGCCGCCGCTTCCGGGTGACCTGACCGGCGCGATGGCCTCCGTCCGCTTCAGCCTGCGCCGCGATGGCAGCCTCTTCGGCCAGCCGCGCGTGACCTGGGAGACGCGCCGCGGCGACGCCGCATTCCAGAAGCGCTTCACCGAATCCGCGGTTGCCGCCATCCGCTCCTGCACGCCGATGAGGTTGTCGAAGGGCCTCGGAGCGAGTATCGCGGGGCGACCCTTCACCATACGCTTCCACGGCCGCACGCCGTCCAACGAAAGGCAAAGCTGATGTCCCACGATCCCGAGAACACCATCGTCATGGAGACGACCAAGGGCCCCGTCGTCATCAAGCTGCGTCCCGACCTCGCTCCCGGCCATGTCGAGCGCATCAAGCTGCTGGCCCGCGAGGGCTTCTATGACGGCATCGTCTTCCATCGCGTCATCGACGGCTTCATGGCCCAGGTCGGCTGCCCGCACGGCACCGGCACCGGCGGCTCGAGCTATCCGGACCTGAAGCAGGAGTTCAACGCCGAGCCGCATGTCCGCGGCATCTGCTCGATGGCCCGCTCCCAGAACCCGAACTCGGCCAATAGCCAGTTCTTCATCGTCTTCGACGATGCCCGCTTCCTCGACAAGCAGTACACCGTCTGGGGCGAAGTCGTCGAAGGCATGGACAACGTCGACAAGATCAAGCGCGGCGAGCCGGTGCGCGATCCCGACTCGATCGTCTCGATGAAGGTCATGGCCGACGCGGCCTGAGGCTGGCGGCCTTCCCATCCTCATGCTCGGGCTTGCCCCGAGCATCTCCTGCAAAGATTCTCGGGTCTGCGCTAAGCTCCGCCCGAGAATGACGCGCGTCATCCCGGGCTTGACCCGGGATCCATGCCAGAGCGCTTCCGCGCAAGGTCAGGCATGGATTCCGGCCCTCCGCTTCGCTCCGGCCGGGATGACCGAGCAATCATATGAAGAGCAACAAGCCTTAGCCCGATGGATGTCGGCCTCTTCGATTTCGACCTGCCGGAAGACCGTATCGCGCTGAGGCCGGCAAGCCCGCGCGATGCGGCGCGCCTGCTCGTCGTGCGCCCGGATGCGCCCGAGCCGTTGCAGGATCGCGGCATCCGCGATCTCGTCTCGCTGCTCGAGCCCGGGGACGCGCTCGTCCTGAACGATACGCGCGTCATTCCCTCGCGCCTGCGCGGGCGGCGCTTTCGCGGCGCGGATTCGGCCCGCGTCGAGATCATGCTCCACAAGCGCGAGAGCGAGGATCGCTGGCTGGCCTTCGCGCGGCCGGCCAAGAAGCTGGCGCTGGGCGAGACGGTGGTCTTCGATTCGGAGGGCGCCAGCAATGCCTGCGAGCTCGGCCGCCTGCGTGCCGAGGTCACCGCCAAGAGCGAGGGCGGCGAGGTCGAGCTGCAATTCAGCCTGACCGGCGCCTATCTCGACGAGGCGATCGCGCGGCTCGGCGAGTTGCCGCTGCCGCCCTATATCGCCGGCAAGCGCCCGACCGATGGCGCCGATACCACCGACTACCAGACGAATTTTGCCCGGAAGGATGGTGCCGTCGCGGCGCCGACCGCCGGGCTGCACTTCACGCCGGAGCTGCTCGCGGCGCTCGATGAGCGCGGCGTCAGCAGCCATTTCGTCACGCTGCATGTCGGCGCCGGCACCTTCCTGCCGGTGAAGGCGGAGGACACCGACGAGCACCGCATGCATGCCGAATGGGGCACGGTCTCGGCCGAGACGGCTGACGCGCTGAACGCGGTGAAGGCGAAGGGCGGGCGGATCGTCTGCGTCGGCACGACGTCGCTGCGGCTGATCGAGAGCGCGGCGGGGGAGGACGGCACCATCCGGCCCTTCTCTGGCGACACGGCGATCTTCATCACGCCGGGCTATCGCTTCCGCGCCGTCGACCTCCTGATGACGAACTTCCACCTGCCGCGCTCGACGCTGTTCATGCTCGTCTCCGCCTTCTGCGGGCTCGACATGATGAAACTTGCCTATTCCCATGCGATCGCAGCGGAATACCGCTTCTACTCCTATGGCGACGGCAGCCTGCTGTTCCGGGCAGACGCGCCGCGGGATTGAGAAGCCGATCCGGCTCGCATTCCCGGCCTGAAAATGCTACCGGGCTTCCCAACAGGGAATTTGATAATCAATGGCCGATATTTTTCGCGAGATCGAAGAGGAAGTCCGCCGCGACAAGGCGGCGGAGCTCTGGAGGAAATATGGCTGGATCGTCACCGGCCTTGCCGTGCTGGCGGTTCTCGCCGTTGCGGGCTGGCAGTTCTGGCTGCATCGCGAGAATCAGGCCTCACAGGCCGTCGGCGCCCGCCTCGAAGCGGCGCTGAAATCCTCCCGCGACGGCGACAGCACGCAGGCCGAGACGATCCTCAAGGAACTGGCCGACAGCGCGCCTGCCGGCTATCGCCAGATCGCGCGTTTCCGCCTTGCCGGCGAGACCGCCAAGCGTGATGCCGCTGCGGGTGTCGCCGCCTTCGACGCGCTTGCCAATGATGCGGCGCTGGACGCGACCTATCGCGATCTCGCCAGGCTGCGCGCCGGCATCCTGCGCGTCGATCTCTCGCCCTACGCGGAGGTCAAGACGATGCTGGAGCCGCTGGCCGTTCCGCAGGGCGTCTGGCGCCACTCGGCGCGCGAATTCCTCGGCATCTCCGCGCTCAAGGCCAACCAGTTCGACGACGCCGGCCGCTGGTTCGACGCCGCGATCACCGATCCGCAGGCGCCACAGGCTCTGCGCCAGCGCGTCGAGCTCTATCTCGCTCTGGTCCGCGGCGGCCCCGTTACGGTAAAGAACTGAACCGGAGCTCCGCTCCCAACGCTTCCGTCGCCCCGCTCCGGCAATGTCGCCTGGCCGGGGTGACGATGGAATGTGAAGTCTGATGACAGCCATCGTCGCCCTCATCGGCCGGCCCAATGTCGGCAAGTCGACGCTGTTCAACCGGCTCGTCGGCAAGAAGCTCGCGCTGGTCGATGACCGGCCGGGTGTCACGCGCGATCGCCGCGAGGGCGATGCCACGCTCGGCCATCTCCGTTTCAAGGTCATCGACACCGCCGGTCTGGAGGAGGCCGACAAGGATTCGCTCCTCGGCCGCATGCGGGCCCAGACCGAGACCGCGATCGCCCAGGCCGATGTCGTCGTCTTCATGATCGACGCCCGCCTCGGCCTGACGCCGATGGATCAGCCCTTTGCCGATCTGGTGCGCCGTTCCGGCAAGCCCGTCATCCTTCTCGCCAACAAGGCCGAGGGAAAGAAGGGCACAGAGGGCATCATCGATTCCTACTCGCTCGGCCTCGGCGATCCCGTGCCGTTCTCGGCCGAGCATGGCGAGGGCACGGCCGATCTGCTCGAGGCGCTGGTGCCCTTCATCCCGGACGAGCCCGAGGAAGAAGAGGAAGACGCCTGGGCGGATGTACCGGCGGAGGACGCGGAGGAGGATGCCAATCCCGACCGGCCGCTGCGCGTCACCATCATCGGCCGCCCGAATGCCGGCAAGTCGACGCTGGTCAACCGCATGATCGGCGAGGAGCGGCTGCTGACCGGTCCGGAAGCCGGCATCACCCGCGACACCATCTCGGTCGACTGGGAATGGCGCAGCCGAAAGGTCAAGCTCTTCGACACCGCCGGCATGCGCAAGCGCGCCCGCATCGAGGAGAAACTGGAGAAGCTGTCGGTGGCGGATTCGCTGCGCGCGATCCGCTTCGCCGAGGTCGTCGTCGTGCTGCTCGACGCCACCATCCCCTTCGAGAAGCAGGACCTGACGCTGGTCGACCTGACCGAGCGCGAGGGCAGGGCCGTCGTCATCGGCCTGAACAAATGGGACCTCGTCGCCGACAAGCAGGGCCTGCTCGCCGAGCTGAAGGAAAAGGCCAACTACCTGCTGGCGCAGGTGCGCGGTGTGCCGATCATTCCGCTGTCCGGGCTGGCCGGCGAGGGCATCGACCGGCTGATGCAGGCGGTGTTCTCCGCCTATGACGTCTGGAACCGCCGCGTCTCGACCGCGCGCATCAACCGCTGGCTGGAAGGCGTGCTATCGGCCCATCCGCCGCCGGCGGTGGCGGGACGGCGCATCAAGATCCGCTACATGACTCAGGCCAAGGCGCGCCCGCCGACCTTCGCGCTGTTTGGCAATCAGCTCGACCATCTGCCGGTGTCCTACACCCGCTATCTGGTCAACAACCTGCGCGAAGCCTTCGAACTGCCGGGCACGCCGATCCGCCTGCACAGGCGCGGCGGCGAAAATCCCTATGACAAGGAGCGCAAGGGCTGATGAGGGTCGCGGTCGTCGGCGCCGGTATCGCCGGGCTTTCCACCGCCTGGTCGCTGAACAAGCGCGGGCATGAGGTCACCCTGTTCGAGCAGGCGGCGGGGATTCCCAATCCCTATGCCGCTTCGGGCGACCAGCACCGTATCATCCGCCGCGCTTATGGCGGCGCCGATGGCTACGCCCGCACCATCAGCGAGGCCTTCGAAGCCTGGGAGGAGCTCTGGGCCGATCTGGGCGTGCGTCATTACGCAGCCTGCGGCGTGCTCGGCATTTCCCAGACCGAGGGCGACGAGGGCGAGGACTATCGCCAGGGCCTGGACCGCATGGGCTCGCCCTATGAGCTCTATGATCCGGCCGAGGCCGCCAGGCGCTATCCGTTCCTCGATCCGGCGACGATCCGCTACGCCTATCTCAGCCCGGAAGGCGGGGCGCTGTTTCCCGCCCGTATCGCCGCCGACATGGTGAGATTGCTGCGCGAGCGGGGCGTCTCGATCCGCGAAGGCGTGGCCGTGACGGCGATCGAGCCCGAGGCGGGCAAGCTGACCCTGGCCGATGGCAAGGCCGCGAGCTTCGATCGCATCGTCGTTTCTGCCGGCGCCTGGGTGCTGAAGCTCCTGCCGGAGCTCGCCGATGCCTTGACGACCTATCGCACGGCAATCGCCTATCTCGATCCGCCTGAGGATCTCAAGGCCGCCTGGGAGGCGGCGCCGGCCATCGTCGATGTCGGCGGCACGGTCGACGGCTATGTCCTGCCACCGGTCGACGGTACCGAGTTGAAGGTGGGTGCCGGTGTCCACAAGCGCCAGCGCCAGCCCGACGAGGATCGCGAGCCCCGGCCGGGCGAGGGCGAGCAGATCCGCGATTATTTCTCGCCGCCCTTCGCGCGCATCGACGAGTACCGGGTCAAGCGCGTGGCGAGCTGCGCCTACACCTTCACGGCTGACCGCAAGTTCCTGTCGCGCGAAATCGGCCGCGTCACCGCGGTTTCGGCCTGCTCGGGCCATGGCTACAAGTTCGGCGCGGCGGTCGGCCGGCGTGTCGCGGCGGCGGTGGAGAACGGCGATCAGGCCGGGTTGCTGCGCTGGCTGCGGGCCGAGTGACGAGAGCGGGGCGCGCATGCTCGAAACCGTGAGCGCGCTCTTCGTCGACCGGGACCGGAAGGTGCTGCTCGGCCTGCGCGCCGTCTGGAAGCAGGCCTGGCCCGGCCATTGGGACGCGATCGGCGGGCGTGTCGAGCTGGGCGAGGCTCTCGAACAGGCGCTGATCCGCGAATGCCGCGAGGAGGTGGGGCTGACGCCGACGCGCTACGAGCTGGTGCTGTCGGAGGCCGAGCGCTTTCCGGAACGCAACGGCGCAGCTCTCCACCACATCTATGTCGTCAGTACCTGGGATGGCGGCGAAGCCATCAATCTCGTCGACGAGCACGACGAGATCCGCTGGTTCAGCCTCGATGAGATGGCGGCGCTGCCGAACCTCACCATCCCGGATCTGATCGGGCTTGCGCGGGCATCCCTGCGCTGAGGCAGAGAGCGGATCAGGCCGGCAGCTGCGGCGTGAGCACCTTGCCCTGCGGAAAGTCGAAGATCTTGCCGCTCTCCGCCCAGCCCGGCGAGGCGAGCGCGACGAGATGCGGCGCCAAATCCTCCGGTGTCCTCAGCGTTTCCGGGTCTTCGCCCGGCATCGCCTCGGCCCGCATCTTGGTGCGCAGCGGCCCCGGATTGACCAGCATGACCTTGACCGGCGTGGTCGCCGTCTCGGCCGCGTAGGTGCGCCCCAGAGCCTCCACGGCGGCCTTGGAAATCGAATACGGCCCCCAATACGCCGAGCACTTATGGGCGGCGCCCGACGACATCAGCAGCACGCGGCCCGCATCCGAGGCGCGCAACGCCGGATCGAGCGATTTGATCAGCCGCCAGTTCGCAGTGACGTTGATGTCGAGCACCTTCGCCCAGTCCTTCTCCGTCGCATGGCCGAGCGGGGTGAGGGAACCGAGGATGCCGGCATTCGCCAGCAGGATGTCGAGCTTGCCCCAGCGCTCCAGCAGAGCAGGGCCGAGCTTCTCCAGCCCGCCGGCATCCGAGAGATCGAGCGGCACCAGCGTGGCGCTGCCACCGATCGCCCGGATCGCGTCGTCGAGCTCCTCGAGCGCCCCTGAGGTGCGGGCGAGCGCGACGATATGCGCGCCAGCCTGGGCGAAGGCCAGGGCCGCGGCGCGCCCGATTCCGCGCGACGCGCCGGTGACGAGCGCGATGCGCCCCTCGAGAGCCTTGGTCATGGGATGGTCCGCTGGTTCAGCCGGCTTCGGCCAGCAGGGAGATCTGCTGCTTGGCGCTCTCGCCGATCACGTCGGTCAGCGAGGTCGGATAGTCGCCGGTGAAGCAATGGTCGGTGAATTGCGGCCGGGCCGGATCGCGCCGCTCATGGCCCATCGCACGATAGAGCCCGTCGACGGAGATGAAGGCCAGCGAATCGGCTCCGACGAACTGGCGCATCTCTTCGAGGGAGTGCGTCGCGGCGAGCAGCTTCTCGCGGTCCGGCGTGTCGATGCCGTAATAGTCGGGATGGGTGATCGGCGGCGACGAGATGCGGAAATGCACCTCGCGGGCGCCGGCCTCGCGCATCATCTTCACGATCTTGAACGAGGTCGTGCCGCGCACGATCGAATCGTCGACCAGCACGATGCTCTTGCCCTCGACGACCGAGCGGTTGGCCGAGTGCTTCAGCTTGACGCCGAGCTCGCGGACCTTCTGCGTCGGCTCGATGAAGGTGCGGCCGACATAGTGGTTGCGGATGATGCCGAGTTCGAAGGGAATGCCGCTCGCCTGCGCATAGCCGAGCGCGGCCGGCACGCCGGAATCCGGCACCGGCACGACGACGTCGGCATTGGCCGGGGATTCCTGCGCCAACACCGCGCCCATCGCCTTGCGGTGCTCATAGATGCTGCGGCCCTTCACGACGGAGTCGGGGCGGGCGAAATAGATGTACTCGAAGATGCAGGGCCGCTCGGCGACGGGCGGGAAGGGCTTGTGGCTCTCGATGCCGCTGTCGGAGATGATCACGACCTCGCCGTTCTCGACCTCGCGGACGAACTTCGCGCCGATGATGTCGAGCGCGCAGGTCTCGGAGGTCAGGATCGGGCAGCCGTCGAGATCGCCCAGCACCAGCGGGCGGATGCCGAGCGGGTCGCGCGCGCCGATCAGCTTCTTGTTGGTCATGCCGACGAAGGCATAGGCGCCCTCGATCTGGCGGATCGCCTCGACGAAGCGCTCGACGAAATGCTGCTTGCGGCTGCGCGCGACGAGATGCAGCAGCACCTCGGTGTCGGAGGTCGACTGATAGATCGCGCCGTCGCGGACGAGGTTGCGGCGCAACGTGAGCCCGTTGGTGAGATTGCCGTTATGCGCCACGGCGAAGCCGCCGCCATGCAGCTCGGCGAAGAGCGGCTGGACGTTGCGCAGGATCGTTTCGCCCGTCGTCGAATAGCGGACATGGCCGATCGCCTGCTTGCCCTGGAGCTTGTCGATGACGCTCGCTTCCGAGAAGGCGTCGCCGACAAGTCCGAGCCGGCGCTCCGAATGGAAGCGCTTGCCGTCGAAGGAGACGATACCCGCCGCCTCCTGGCCGCGGTGCTGGAGCGCGTGCAGGCCGAGCGCCGTGAGCGCAGCTGCGTCGGCATGGCCGTAAATGCCGAAGACGCCGCATTCCTCCCGCAGCCGGTCGGCATTGGGATCGAAGGCGGTATCAGTCTCGGTCTGCGAGATCATGGCGAGCTCCACGCGCTGGGACGGACTCTCTACGCGTCAATTAGGGACGGGTTGGGGCGGGCGCAACCGGTGCCGCCGTCGCCGGGGTACGCGGTTCCTCTGCCGGGGCGTCGGTGGCTTCCTCCGCCTTCTGCTTTTTCAGCAGGTTCTTGATGAAATCGGCGTTGACGTCCTGCGGCAGCATCCCGATCAGCGAGCGGCCGGTTTCCTCCAGCATGGGCTTGGCCTTGGCGTCCTTCGCCCAGACCGGCATCTTCTCGCTGCCGACCAGCGCCGCGAAGAAGAGGTAGCCGATCACCGCCAGCAGCAGGCCGCGCGCCGCGCCGAAGACGAAGCCGAGCGTGCGATCGAGCGCGCCTATACGCGAGTCGAGCACGAAGTCGGAAACCCGCGCCGTGACCAGCGAAACGACGATCAGCGTGGCGAGGAATAGCGCGGCTATCGAGGCGACGAGCGCGATCGTGTCCTGCGCCGAACTCGCTGGAATATACTGCTTCACGAAAGGCACGAGCTGCGGGTGGAAGACCCAGGCGACTGCCGCGGCAGCAACCCAGGAGGCGATCGCAAGCACTTCGCGCGTGAAGCCGCGCACGGCCGCGAGCAAAGCCGAGATCAGAACCACGCCGATGACGACGAGATCGAGAATGGTTACAGGCATGGAAGGGCCGCTTTGCTGTGGTCTGGTGCCGGCCTGCCAGAGATAAGGTGGCCGTTTCGGCTTTGCTATACGCGTTCCAGGCCTCTGCGTCACCCTTTCGGCGAAGTCATTTCACATCTCTGCGAGGTGCGCGCGCCGCGATATCGGCAACGAGTTCCGTGACATGGCCGAAACGGCGCAAGCTCAGGCCGTTGCCGTCGCCATGCTCCGCGCCGCCGGACGGCATCAGCGCCGCCTCGAAGCCGAGCTTCGCCGCCTCCCTGAGTCGCGCCGCTGCGACCGAGACGGGCCGGATCGCGCCCGAGAGGGCGATCTCGCCGAAATAGACGGATTCCTGCGGCAGGATGGCTCCCGTCAGCGAGGAGACGAGCGCAGCCGCCACCGCGACATCGGCGGCCGGCTCGTTGACGCGCAGGCCGCCCGCGACGTTGAGGTAGACATCGTGCTGGCCGAGCCTGAGGCCGCCATGCGTTTCCAGCACGGCGAGCACCATGGCGAGGCGGCTGTTCTCCCAGCCGACCACGGCGCGTCGCGGCGTGCCGAGCGCGGTCGGCGCCACCAGCGCCTGGATCTCGACCAGCACGGGCCGCGTGCCCTCGATGCCGGCGAAGACGGCCGCGCCCGGCGCCGGCTGATCCCGGCCTGCGAGGAAGAGCGCCGAGGGATTCGTCACCTCCGACAACCCCTTGCCGGTCATCTCGAAGACGCCGATCTCGTCGGTGGCGCCGAAGCGATTCTTCTGGCCGCGCAGGATCCGGAAGGAATGCGCTCCTTCTCCTTCGAACGACAGCACGGCGTCGACCATATGCTCGACCACGCGGGGGCCGGCGATCTGGCCGTCCTTGGTGACATGGCCGACGAGGATCAGGCAGGCGCCGCTGGTCTTGGCGTAGCGGATCAGCGCCTGGGCCGAGCCGCGCACCTGCGTCACGGTGCCCGGCGCGCTCTCGACTTCGCCCGACCACATGGTCTGGATCGAATCGATGACGACGAGGGCAGGGCGCTGGCCCTGCCCGAGCGTCGCGACGATGTCCTCGACATTGGTCTCGGCTGCCAGATCGACCGGCGCGTCGGCCAGGCCCATCCGCTCGGCCCTGAGGCGCACCTGGCCGGTCGATTCTTCGCCGGAGACATAGACGACGCGGCTTCCGCCCAGTGCGAGCGCCGCGCAGGCCTGCATCAGCAGCGTCGATTTGCCGATGCCGGGGTCGCCGCCGATCAGCAGCACAGAGCCCGGCACGAAGCCGCCGCCGGTGACCCGGTCGAGCTCGCCGATGCCGGAGACGATGCGCGGTGCGTCCTGCGTCTCGCCCTTCAGCGTCTCCAGCGCGAACACACGTCCGCGCGCCCGCCCGCTGGAGGGGCGGCCGCCGCCGGGAACTGGCGCCGCCTGCGCCTCCTCGACCAGCGAGGACCATGTCCCGCATGCGTCGCATTTGCCCTGCCAGCGGTGATAGACCGCGCCGCAGGCTTGGCAGTGATAGGTCGGAGCGCGCTTGGCCATCAGTGAGGCTCCGTCGTCATTCCGAGGCATCGCGCAGCGATGAGCCCGGAACCCAGAACCGATGCCCGCATTCGTCTTGGCATCGCCATTGCCGCTCGTCTTGAAACCGCATCGGTTCTGGGTTCCGGGCTCGCGCCTGCGGCGCGCCCCGGAATGACGGCGGTGGCGGTCACGCGCTCAAAGCCCCACATACCGCCGCGCATAACGGCGGCCGAGGCTGGTCAGTATCTCGTAGCCGATCGTCTTGGCGCCAGCGCCAACAGCTTCGAGGTCGAGCGCGCCGCCGATCAGTGTCACGCTCGCCCCGCGCTGCGCGGCAGAGGCCGGCGCGTCGCTGACGTCGATGATGATAAGGTCCATCGAGACGGAGCCGACGAAGGGGCAGACGACGCCATCGAGGAGCGCCGATCCGCCGGCAACGCTGTCTGTCCAGCTGCCGTTGCGCGGGTAGCCGTCGGCATAGCCGAGGCAGATGGTCGCGAGCTTGCGCTTCCCCTTGGCTGTCCAGCGGCCGTTATAGCCGACCTGCGTGCCACCCTCGACCTTGCGGATCTGGATGATGCGCGCCTGCAGCCCGATCACCGGCTGCATCGGGTTCGGCTGCCCGGGCGTGGGGTTGCCGCCATAGAGGGCATAACCAGGCCGGGTGAGCTGGTAGGACGGGCAACCTTCGAGGAAATGGCCCGAGGAGTTCTTCAGCGAGGCCGGAATGCCCGGAAGTGCAGCCGCGATCTCGGCGAAGGCTGCGATCTGGCGGGCATTGGCCGGATCTGTCTCGACTTCCGACGACGCGAAATGGCTCATCACCAGGCCGATATCGGCCGCCGCGATCGCGCCGGATTTCTCGCGGGCGAGATTGAGCCCTTCCCCGGCCCAGAGCCCGAGCCGGTTCATCGCCGTGTCGACATGCAGCGCCGCCGGCCGGACCTTGGCGCCGGTCTGGCGGAAGGAGGCCCACTCGAGCAGTTCCTCATGCGAGCCGAGCACCGGCGACAGGCCGTGCTGCGCATAGACGTCGCAATTGCCCGGCAGCAGCCCGTTCAACACATAGATCGTGGCGTCCGGCGCGACGCTGCGGGCACGGATGCCCTCCGAGACATGCGCGACGAAGAAGCTGCGGCACCCCGCCCTGGCGAGCGCGGTCACGGCAGGCTCGATGCCGATGCCGTAGGCGTCGGCCTTGACCACCGCGCCTGCCTCCGTGCCGGCACGCTCGCCGAGGAGACGCCAGTTCGAAACCAGTGCGGCGAGGTCGATGGTCAGGGTCGCGCCATAGGCGCCGGAAGCAGGCGTGTCGAAAGGCATTATTCGCGGTCCGGGATGCGGAGTTCGTCGGCGCGGTCGGAGAAGCGCGTGACATCGGCGTCGAACTGGAGGGCGATCGTTCCGGTCGGACCGTGGCGCTGCTTGCCGATGATCAGCTCGGCGACGCCATGTGCCGCCTCCATCTCGATCTGCCACTTGTTGTGGTCTTCGGTGCCGGGGCGCGGCTCCTTGCCCTTGAGGTAGTATTCCTCGCGGTAGACGAACATCACCACGTCGGCGTCCTGCTCGATCGAGCCGGATTCGCGCAGGTCCGAGAGTTGCGGGCGCTTGTCGTCGCGGCTCTCGACCTGACGCGAGAGCTGGGAGAGCGCGATGATCGGAACCGAGAGCTCCTTCGCCAGCGCCTTGAGGCTGGTCGTGATCTCGGTCAGCTCCTGCACGCGGTTCTGGCTGTTCTTGGAGGAGCCGGAGAGCAGCTGGAGATAGTCGATGAAGAGGACATCCAGCCCCTTCTGCCGCTTGAGCCGCCGGGCGCGGGCGACGAGCTGCGCGATCGAGATGCCGCCGGTCTGGTCGATATAGAGCGGGATACGCTCGATCTGCGCCGCGACGTCGGTCAGTCGGGCAAAATCGGCCTCGGTGATGCGGCCCTGCCTGATCTTGTAGGAGGAGATGCCGGACTGCTCGGCGACGATACGGGTCGCGAGCTGGTCCGACGACATTTCGAGCGAGAAGAAGGCCACGACGCCGCCGTCGACCGTCTTGATCGTTCCGTCGGTCTGGCGTTCGCCGCGCCAGGCCTTGGCGATGTTGAAGGCGATGTTGGTGGCGAGAGAGGTCTTGCCCATGGCCGGACGGCCGGCCAGCACGATGAGGTCTGAGGGCTGCAGGCCGCCCATGCGCTGGTCGAGGTCGCGCAGGCCCGACGAGATGCCGGAGAGGCCGCCGGCGCGCTGATAGGCGCTGGCCGCCATGTCGATGGCGAGCCGGAGCGCTCCGTCGAATTTCTGGAAACCGCCCTCGTAGCGGCCCTTTTCCGCCAGCTCGTAAAGCTTGCGCTCGGCATCCTCGATCTGTTCGCGCGGCGCCATCTCGACCGGAGCGTCATAGGCGACGTTGACGAGGTCCTCGCCGACGCCGATGAGCAGGCGGCGCACCGCGAGGTCGTAGATCGTGCGTCCGTAATCGCCGGCGTTGATGACGGTCGTCGCCTCGGCGGCGAGGCGGGCGAGATACTGGCTCGGCGTGATGTCGCCGAGGTCGAGGTCGTTGACGAAGGTCTTGAGCGTGATCGGCGTCGCGAGCTTGCCCGCGCGAACCATGCTGGAGCTCAGCTCGAAGACGCGCTGGTGGATCGGCTCGAAGAAATGGTCCGGCAGCAGGAAGTCGGAGACGCGATAGAAGGCGTCGTTGTTGACCAGGATCGCGCCCAGCAGCGCCTGCTCGGCCTCGATGTTGTGAGGCTGGACGCGATAGTCCGCCTCACGATTTTCGAGGCGTGCGACGAGGGCTGTAGCGGGGGCCATGACCGTCCCGATAAATCAATGCTGATTGAAAATTCAAGTCGACAACCCGCCGCACCAGAACGCACCCGCGGCCATGTCGAGGAGGCAGTAGTCCACTACTCTGCCAATTTGCGCCAGCAGTGTTCCCCGCAGTTCACAGCTGCTCAAAAAGAAAGGCGCCGTGTTGCCACGGCGCCCTTGACTCATTTGGGGAGCTGCAAGGCTCAGCGATCGTCGTCGCCGGCCTCGGCCAGCGCCGCGCCGACCTCGAGGCCGAGATCGTCGAGGTCGAACTCCTCACGAGCGGTGACGTTCTCGCCGGCGGCCTGACGGTGAGCTTCCTCAGCCGAGCGGGCGACGTTGACGGTGACGGTGACCGAGACTTCCGGATGCAGCACGACCGGAACGGTGTGCAGGCCGAGCGTCTTGATCGGGGTGTTGAGCGTCACCTGGCCGCGCGCGACGTGGAAGCCGTCCTTGGTCAGCGCCTCGGCGATGTCGCGGGTCGAGACCGAGCCGTAGAGCACGCCGGACTCGCCGGACTGGCGCAGGATGATGACGCTCTGGCCGTTCAGGCGCTCGGCGACCGCGTCGGCCTCGGACTTCAGCTCGAGGTTGCGGGTCTCGAGCTCGAGCTTCTGGCTCTCGAAGCGCTTCTTGTTCTCCTCGGTGGCGCGCAGGGCCTTGCCGCGGGCGAGCAGGTAGTTGCGGCCGAAGCCGTCGCGCACGCGCACGACTTCGCCCATCTGGCCGAGCTTGGCGACGCGTTCGAGCAGGATCACTTCCATGGGTCTTCTCCTTCAGGTCTTTTAGTCAGGTTTCAGGATTGGGTAGGCGGAGGCGGCAGCACGACCCGCTTGCGCAGGCCGAGAAGCGTATCGATCAGACCGGCGACCGCGAGCAGCGGCGTCAGCACGGCCTGCATCACGACGAGCGCGACGTAGACCGAGATCAGCATCGGCAGCCGCCAGGGGCGGCCGCGAGAAATGTCGTGCAGAAGGCAAAGCCCGCTGAACATGAAGGCGGCGAGCAGCGCGCCGACGAGAGCCGTCGCGGCCACGCCGATGAAGCCGCCGGCCGCGGCGGCGACGGCCGCCGCGATCAGGAGCAGCAGCGCCTGCCGCGGCAGGGAGGCCGACGGGATAAAGGGCCAGGGGCGCGGCAACCGGTCCGACATCTTCACGGTGCGCGCCGCCAGCCAGAGATTGGCGGTGATGGTGGTGACGAAGGAGGCGCCGATGCCGAGCGGCACGGCCGGAGCCAGGCTCTGCGCGAGCTCCGGCACCTTGATGTCGGCGGGCAGCGTGATCAGCTGGCCGCGCACCATCTCGTTCAGCAGGTTCTCGATCATGCGCGCGATCACCTTGCTGTAGGTGTCGTAGTCGGTGGTCATCACCAGCGCGCTGCCGACGGTGGCGAGCGCAGCGGTCGCTGCGATCCAGAGCAGAAGGTTGCCGAGCGGATACCACTCGACCCTGCCCTGGCTATCGCCGCGGGCGAGCAAAGCGAGATAGGCGATCCACCAGGCCGGAAGCCCGATGATGAGGGCGAAGGCGATGCCGCCCGTCGGGGCGAGCGCAACGGCGACGGCGAGCGCGCCCGCGGCCGTGGCGAACAGCCCCGAGCGGTGGTTCCAGCCGAGGGATGCGATGAAGATCGGGAGGGGGGCAGCTGAATACAGCAATGCGGCCAGCGGCGATCCGGTGATCACCACTGAGAAGAGCAGGGCCGAAACGAGGCCCGCGCCGATGCCGACAATCGGAATCATCCGTCCGTCCTGCTGTCCCGCTGCTCGCTGGCCATCTTTCGGCATCCGGTTCTTCCGAAAAGTGGTTTCCACTTTTCGGCCCGATGCCTTGGCCCGGCAGGGTGAGAGGCTCCTGGCCTCAACGAACCCGGTGGAGTCTCACCGCCGGGCGACTGATTGAACTTGAAAACGAGATCCGGAGGCGCCGGGCGCCTCCGGAAAGAACTTCACCCGCTCAGCGGATGACGTAGGGCAGCAGGCCGAGGAAGCGGGCGCGCTTGATCGCCTGGGCGAGCTCGCGCTGCTTCTTGGCGGAAACCGCCGTGATGCGGGACGGAACGATCTTGCCGCGCTCGGAGATGTAGCGCGAGAGCAGACGGACGTCCTTGTAGTCGATCTTCGGAGCGCCTTCGCCCGAGAAGGGGCAGGACTTGCGGCGACGGAAGAAGGGGCGACGGGCGCCAGCGGATGCAGTCGACATGGATCAAGCCTCCGCTTCGGCGGTTTCGGTCACTTCGTCATCGCGACGCGGACGATCACGGCGCGGGCCGCGCTCGAAACGGTCGCCGCCGCGCTCGCCGCGCTCGTCACGATCACGCTTCTGAAGCATGGCCGACTGGCCTTCCTCGAGCTCCTCGACGCGAACGGTCAGGAAGCGCAGGATGTCCTCGTTGATGCGCATCTGGCGCTCCATCTCCAGCACGGCGGCGGAGGGAGCTTCGATGTTCAGCAGCGTGTAGTGCGCCTTGCGGTTCTTCTTGATGCGGTAGCCGAGGGACTTGACGCCCCAGTACTCGACCTTGCGAATGGCGCCGCCATTCGCTTCGATGACGCCCTTGAACTGCTCGACAAGAGCTTCAACCTGCTGCGCGCTGACATCCTGCCGCGCGAGCAGAACATGCTCGTACAATGCCATATGTGGCCTTCCTTGTTTCACCCTGCTTCGCCCGGCGCGGAGCCCTCCGAGCCCTGGATAAGGCCCGACAGGATTTCTTCGAAGGCGGAGACACGGGATGCCGGCTTGAGAAACAAGCCTGCGCGCGTCCATGCGGACATGCGCCATCCGTTCAGCCTCCGGCCGAACAAGCAGGAGGCGGTGGTTACAGTGTCCGGTGCGCCATGGCAACCGGAATCTGCCGGGAAAGGCGGGTCGCGGAGCGGAAAACTCGGGCTCCGTGCTTGACTTGGCGGCAAAACCGATGTGACAGCGCCCGTCATAATATAGAGAAGTTGTTAAGGACGAGGCGCCCCACATGACGACAGCGTTCATCTTTCCCGGCCAGGGCTCGCAGGCCGTCGGCATGGGCAAGAGCCTGGCCGAAGCCTTCCCGGCGGCGAAGGCCGTGTTCGACGAGGTCGATGCGGCGCTCTCGCAGAAGCTCTCGGCCGTGATGTGGGATGGTCCGTTGGACGAACTGACGCTGACGGCCAATGCCCAGCCGGCACTGATGGCCGTCAGCCTCGCGGTCGTGCGCGTGCTTGAGAGCGAGGCAGGGCTCGACCTGAAGCGCGACGCCGCCTTCGTCGCCGGCCACTCGCTCGGTGAGTATTCTGCGCTAGCCGCCGCCGGCACCTTCTCCATCACGGACGCTGCCCGGCTGCTGCGCATCCGCGGCGACGCCATGCAGAAGGCGGTTCCGGCCGGGCAGGGCGCGATGGCGGCCCTTCTTGGTGCGGAACTCGATCTGGCGCGTTCGATCGCTTCCGATGCCGCGCAGGGCGAAGTCTGCGAGGCCGCGAACGACAATGGCGGGGGCCAGGTCGTGCTGTCCGGCGCCAAGGCCGCGGTCGAGCGGGCGATTGCTCTGGCTGGCGAGCGCGGCGTCAAGCGCGCCATGCTGCTGCCGGTTTCCGCTCCGTTCCATTGCGCCCTGATGCAGCCGGCCGCCGATGCGATGCGAGAGGCCCTTGCAAAGGTCGCGATGCAGGCTCCGGTGGTGCCGGTCGTGGCCAATGTCGGCGCGGCGCCCCTGAGCGATCCGGAGGCGATCCGGGCTTCGCTCGTCGCGCAGGTCACAGGTACGGTGCGCTGGCGCGAATGCGTCCAGGCGATGGCGGCTGCGGGCGTCACCGATTTCGTCGAACTCGGCAGCGGCAAGGTGCTCGCCGGCCTGGTCAAGCGTATCGTCGCAGGCTCGGCGCTGCTCTCGATCGGCACGGCGGAGGACATCGCGGCTTACAAGGCCCGCAACGCCTGAGGGCGAGGGCCCAGAACGGGCAATAACGGCAGGACGCCGGAAAAAGGGAGCGAACATGTTTGATCTGACCGGCCGCAAGGCCCTGGTCACCGGCGCTACCGGTGGCCTTGGCGGAGCCATTGCGCGAACCCTTCATGCGCAGGGCGCGAGCATCGCGATCTCCGGCACGCGCGCGGAAGTGCTGGAGGCTCTGGCGGCCGAGCTCGGCGAGCGCGTTGTCGTGGCGCCCTGCGATCTCTCCGACAAGGATTCGGTCGAGGCGCTGGTGCCGACGGCCGAGGAGAAGCTCGGTGGGCTCGACATCCTCGTCAACAATGCCGGCATCACGCGCGACAACCTGTTCCTGCGCCTGAAGGACGAGGACTGGGACAGCGTTATCGCGGTCAATCTCACGGCGGCCTTCCGCCTGTCGCGCGCCGCCGTGAAATCGATGATGCGCAGGCGCTACGGCCGAATCGTCTCGATCGGCTCGGTGGTCGGCACGATGGGCAATCCGGGCCAGGGCAATTACGCAGCCGCCAAGGCCGGCCTGATCGGCATGTCGAAGGCGCTCGCGGCCGAGGTCGCAAGCCGCAACATCACCGTCAACGTGGTCTCGCCGGGCTTCATCGAGTCGCCGATGACGCAGGCGCTGAACGACAAGCAGCGCGAGGGCATTCTTTCGGACGTGCCGATGGGGCGGCTGGGTGCCGGTACGGATATCGCCGCCGCCGTCGCCTATCTCGCCAGCGCGGAAGCCGGCTACGTGACCGGGCAGACGCTGCACGTCAACGGCGGAATGGCAATGATATAAGCGTGTTAGAGCCGATTCTGGATTGGTTCTGATAAGTCTACGGCGCTCTCGCCAGCCTCGAAAGGGTATGTTAACTAGCGCCGTCGCGCTGCCGTCCGGTAAGCCGAGGGGACTTGACGAAACCTTGGTTGTTGCGTTTGTGCAGGCTTCGAGCTTTCCGGATCGCGGGCATCGTCACGATGGCGCGGTGGCTGGGAATGAGGTCCATAATACGCGTCGCGTCCCTGCGATGCGTTTTCAGTTTCTAAGGAAGAGACTCATGAGCGATGTCGCCGAGCGCGTGAAGAAGATCGTGGTCGAGCACCTCGGCGTCGAGCCCGAGAAGGTCGTCGACGGCGCCAACTTCATCGAAGACCTGGGCGCGGACAGCCTCGACACCGTCGAGCTCGTGATGGCCTTCGAGGAAGAGTTCGGCGTCGAGATTCCGGATGATGCGGCCGAGACGATCGTGACGGTCGGCGATGCCGTGAAGTTCCTCTCGTCGAAGAGCGCCTGATCGGCCCCAAGGGCTGATCGACGCAGAAAGCATCATGGCTTCTCGCAGTTTTCCGATGCGACGCGTTGTCGTGACCGGACTCGGCATGGTGACGCCGCTCGCCTGCGGCGTCGAGCCGAGCTGGGCACGTCTGCTCGCCGGCGCCAGCGGCGCCGGCCCCATCACCAGCTTCGACGCCAGCGACCTGCCGGCGCGGATCGCCTGCAACATCCCGCGGGGTGACGGCAGCGACGGGACCTTCGATCCCGACCAGTGGATGGAGCCGAAGGAGCAGCGCAAGGTCGACGATTTCATCGTCTTTGCGATGGCGGCCGCCACGCAGGCGCTGAGCGATGCCGGCTGGAAGCCGGAAAGCTACGAGGACCAGATCAGGACCGGCGTCGCCATCGGCTCCGGCATCGGCGGGCTCGGCGGCATCTATGAGGCTTCGCTCCTGCTCAAGGAGCGCGGCCCGCGCCGCCTGTCGCCGTTCTTCATCCCCGGCCGCCTGAGCAATCTGGCCGCCGGCTATGTCTCGATCGAGCACGGCCTCAAGGGGCCGAACCACGCCGTGGTCACGGCCTGTTCGACCGGCGCCCATGCCATTGGCGACGCCTCGCGCATGATCGCGCTCGGCGATGCCGAGGTGATGGTCGCAGGCGGCACCGAATCGGCGATCAACCGCATCGGCATCGCAGGCTTCTGCGCCTGCCGGGCGCTGTCCACCGGCTTCAACGACACGCCCGAGAAGGCTTCGCGTCCCTATGACAAGGACCGCGACGGCTTCGTGATGGGCGAGGGCGCCGGCGTCGTCGTGCTCGAGGAACTCGAGCACGCACTGGCCCGCGGCGCGAAGATCTATGCCGAGGTGGTCGGCTACGGCATGTCGGGTGACGCCTACCACATCACCTCGCCTTCCGAGGATGGCGACGGCGCTTATCGCTGCATGCAGGCGGCACTGGACCGGGCCGGCATCACGGCGGGGGATCTCGACTACATCAACGCCCACGGCACCTCGACGCCGCTCGGCGACGAGATCGAGCTGCGTGCGGTGGAGCGCCTGCTGTCCAATGCGCCCAAGCGCCCCTCGATGTCCTCGACCAAATCGGCAACCGGGCATCTGCTCGGCGCGGCCGGCGCGATCGAGGCGATCTTCACGATGCTGGCGATCCGCGACCAGATCGCGCCGCCGACGATCAATCTCGACAACCCTTCGGTCGAGACCGACATCGACCTCGTGCCGCATGTCGCGCGCAAGCGCGAGATCGATTACGCCCTGTCGAATTCCTTCGGCTTCGGCGGCACCAACGCCTCGCTCGTCATGCGGCGCTACCAGTCCGACGGCTGATCGGCAGGGAATAGCGCCGTTTTGCCATAATGTTGGGTAGAGTGGGGCGCCTGCGTGGGCGAATGCGTGATTCCGCGTTCACAGCCACGAGGAAACCGGTTCTAATGCAGCGGTTTCAAATCTGATGCGCTCGGTTCCACGGTTGTCCGGGCGCCCGGTCGTGTCGAGATATTCTACCTTATGCTGCGAGCGTCTTGATCGTGAATGATACGCCCCGCGTCGCCCCGAAGAGTCCGAGCGAGGCCCTCAAGCCCGTAGCGCCGCCGGCGCCGCCGCCCAAGGTGCGTCGCCGCCGTCGAAGCCCCTTCCTGTCGATGCTGAGCGGCCTGTTCACGGTTGCCCTGGTCGGCGCGGGCGTCGTCGGCGCGGGCATCGCGATCGTCTCCAATCAAAGCAAGGCACCCGGCCCGCTCGCCGGCGACCGTGTCCTCATCATCCCCAAGGAAAGCGGGCTGACCGAGATCGCTGAGTTGCTGCAGCGCGAGGGTCTGATCGAGCACCCGCTGAGCTTCCGCGTTTCCGCGATCATGGGCGGCGACTGGCACAAGCTCCAGGCCGGCGAATACCTGTTCAAGGCCCGCGTCAGCCCGCAGGAGATCCTCGATATCATCTCCAGCGGCAAGGTGGTCGAGCATTCGATCACCGTTCCCGAAGGGCTGACGAGCGAGCAGATCGTGGCCCGCCTGCGCGACAATGAATTGCTGACCGGCGAGGTCGCCCAGGTGCCCAAGGAAGGCTCGATCCTGCCTGACACCTACCGTTTCCCGCGCGGCTTTTCGCGGCAGGCGATCATCGATCGCATGGCGCGCGACCAGCGCGTGGTCCTCGGCCGGATCTGGGAGCGGCGCCCCGCCGATCTGCCGATCAAGACCCCGGCGGAGCTCGTGGTTCTCGCCTCGATCGTCGAGAAGGAGACCGGCCGCGCCGATGAGCGTCCGCGTGTCGCGGGCGTCTTCATCAACCGCCTGAACCAGAAGATGAAGCTGCAATCCGACCCGACGATCGTATACGGCCTCGTCGGCGGCAAGGGCACGCTCGGCCGCCCGATCCAGCGCAACGAGATCACGCAGGCGACGCCCTACAACACCTATGTCATCAGCGGCCTGCCGCCGGGGCCGATCGCCAATCCCGGCCGCGCCGCGATGGAGGCGGTGGTCAACCACTCGCGGACGAAGGACCTCTACTTCGTCGCCGATGGCAGCGGCGGCCACGCCTTCGCCGAGTCGCTGGACCAGCACAACCGCAATGTCGGCCGCTGGCGCCAGATCGAGACCACGCGCGGCCAGCAGCAGGGCGGCAAGCCGTCAACCGAATCCGTCGACAAGGTCGAGCCGCCCCCGTCTCCGGACAACCGCACCGAGGCGCCGGCGACGACGCAGCCGGCCGCCGATGGCGCCGGCGTTCCCGTAGCTCAGCCAGCCGGTGCCCTGGCCGGGACCCGCGCACGCGCTTTCGACGCCTCGGAGGGCACGGCGCGCGATCCGCTGCTCAACAAGAGCTTCGATCTGAACTCGCCCAAGCAGGTGCCGCAGCTCAAGCCTTGAGCCGCGGCCCTGATCGCAGGCGCCATACCCATTTTCCGCCATGGCGGCGCTTGCCCCCTTTGGAACGCGCCACTACGGTCCCGCCGCATCACAAGGGAGCGGCGACAGGCCATGGCCATCGAAAGCATGACGGGTTTTGCCCGCGCCGCCGGCACCGCCGGCATCCATGGCTGGGCCTGGGAAATCCGCAGCGTCAACGGGCGTGGGCTCGATCTGCGCGTTCGGGTCCCGCCCGGCTTCGAAATCCTGGCCGAGGCGGCGCGCAAGCGGCTGGCCGGCGCCTTCTCCCGCGGCACCCTCCACGTCAATCTGGCTGTGACGAGCGATGCGGGGCCGGCGCGCCCGCGTGTCAACGAAGCTGTTCTCGCCGCCCTTCTACAGGCGATCGAGCGGTTGCCGCCGGCCGCCGGTATCAATCCGCCCTCCTATGACGGCCTGCTCGGCATTCGCGGAGTCGTCGAATTCGCTGATGAGGCGCAGGACGCTCTGGGCTCCGTCGAAGCCCCGGCGCTGGCAGGGTTGGAGGCGGTATCCCTTGCCCTGAAGGAAGCGCGAGCTTCCGAGGGCCGCGCGCTCGAAGCGATCGTCCTTGGCCATCTCGAAACCATCGCCCGGCTGGCAGGCGAGGCCGAGCGGCATCCGGCCCGCAGCGGCGACGCGATCCGGGCGCGCATCGCCACGCAGGTCGAGGCGTTGATGGGGGCCAACAATGGCTTCGATCCCCAGCGCCTGCATCAGGAGGCAGCGCTGATCGCGGTCCGCGCCGATATCCGCGAGGAGATCGACCGGCTGCACGCACATGTCGCGGCGCTGCGTGAGCTGTTGGCCAAGGGCGGCCCGATCGGCCGCAAGCTCGATTTCCTGGCCCAGGAATTCGGCCGCGAGGCCTCGACGCTCTGCGCCAAGGCCAATGATCCCGGCCTGTCGCGCATAGGCCTCGAATTGCGCACGGTCGTGGACCAGATGCGCGAGCAAGTTCAGAACGTGGAGTGAGCCTCGATGGCTGAAACCGTCCGTCCGGCCCGGCGCGGCCTGATCATGATCATGTCGTCGCCGTCAGGCGCGGGGAAGTCGACGCTGACCCGCACGCTCTCGAAATCCCCGAACGAGACGAATCTCGACCTGTCTATCTCGGTGACGACGCGCCCGAAGCGTCCTTCCGAGATCGACGGCGTGCACTACCACTTCATCGATCGCGAGACCTTCGACGAGATGCGCCAGCGCGACGAGCTGCTGGAATGGGCCGAGGTGCACGGCAATGGCTACGGAACCCCGCGCAAGCCGGTCGAGAACTCGCTGAAAGCCGGCCGCGACGTGCTCTTCGACATCGACTGGCAGGGTACGCAGCAGATCCTCGAGAAGGCGCGAGAGGACGTCGTGTCGATCTTCATCCTGCCGCCCTCGATGGCCGAGCTGCGCTCCCGCCTCGTCAGGCGGGCGGAGGATGCGCCAGAGGTCATCGCCAAGCGCCTCGCCAATGCGCGCGAGGAGATCGCGCGCTGGACGGTCTACGACTACGTCATCGTCAATGACGACCTCGAAAAGGCCTATGAGGCGGTTCGTTCGATCCTGGCTTCCGAGCGCCTCAAGCGCAGCCGTGCCACGGGATTGGCAGCCTTCGTCGAGGGACTGCTGACCGAGCAGCTCTGAACGGCGCCCTGGCCAGCGCTGGAGCGTGCTGATTTTGCACGGAACCACGCCGTCATCCCGGGCTTGACCCGGGATCCATCCCGGAGCCTATCCGGCGGATCGTCGGGCATGGATCCTGGATCTGCGCTTCGCGCCGTCCGGGATGACAAGTCTTTCCACCAAAACGCAGCAGGCTCTAGATCGCAGCCAAGGCGTTCGCCAGCCGCACGAAGCCGGAGACCGGAATCTCCTCGGCCCGCGCCGTCTCGTCGAGGCCGGCGGCGGCGATGATCGGGGCCGGATCCGACAGGACCGCCTTCAGGCTCTGCCGCAGCATCTTGCGCCGTTGGCCGAAGGCCGCGAGCGTGACGCGTTCGAGCAGGCGCCGGTCGCAGGGCTCAGGGTGCTCGCGCGGGATGAGCTGGACGATCGACGAGGTGATCTTGGGCTGCGGTACGAAGGCGCTGCGCGGCACGTCGAACAGGATCTTCGTTTCGCAGCGCCAGTTCGACAGCACGGCAAGGCGGCCGTAATCCGCGCGCTCCTCTGGCGAAGCCACGATCCGCTCCGCGACCTCGCGCTGGAACATCAGCGTGAGCGAACGCCACCAGGACGGCCAGGGCTCGAGGCTGAGCCAACCGACCAGCAGCGGCGTGCCGATGTTGTAGGGCAGGTTGGCGACGATCTTCGCTTTCTGACCTCGGAGGTGCGGCGACAGGTCGACCGCGAGAGCATCGCCGTCGATGATGTCGAGCCGCCCCGGATAATAGGCGGCGATCTCGGCTAGCGCCGGCATGCAGCGCCGGTCGCGCTCGATCGCGATCACCCGTCCAGCCCCGTTCGCGAGCAGCGCCCGAGTCAGCCCGCCGGGGCCGGGTCCGATCTCCACGATGGTCTCGCCTTCGAGCGGCCCGGCCGCCCGGGCGATCCGGCTCGTCAGGTTGAGATCGAAGAGAAAGTTCTGCCCGAGCGCCTTCTGCGCCATCAGGCCGTGGCGCTCCACCACCTCGCGCAGTGGCGGCAGGTCGTCAATCTGGCTCATGCCGCTTCCGCCGGTGTTTGGGTCTCTGCCATGCGCGCTGCGAGCTTAAGGGCCGCACAGAGGCTGTCGGGACGTGCGATGCCCTTTCCGGCGATGTCGAAGGCCGTGCCATGGTCCGGCGACGTTCGGATGAAGGGCAGGCCGAGCGTGACATTCACGCCTTCGTCGAAGGCGATCGTCTTGATCGGGATCAGCGCCTGATCGTGATACATTGCCAGCGCCGCATCGTAACCGGCCCGTGCGCGGGCGTGGAACATCGTATCGGCCGGATACGGGCCGCGCGCATCGATTCCCTCTGCCCGCAGCTCGGCGATGGCCGGAGCGATGATCTTCATGTCCTCGTCGCCCATCGCGCCGTTCTCGCCGGCATGGGGATTGAGGCCACTGAAGGCGAGACGCGGCGTGGCGATGCCGAAGCGGGCTGTCAGCTCGGCCGCGACGATCCGCGCCGTCTCGACGATGAGCTGGGTCGTCAGCAATTCCGGCACGCGGCGCAGCGCCTCGTGGATCGTGACCGGCACGACCGCGAGTTCATCGCACCAGAGCATCATCACCGGCCGCGGCTCGACACCGCCATCCGCCGCGAGATGAGCGAGATATTCCGTATGGCCGGGATGCCGGAAGCCGGCCTGGTAGAGCACCGATTTGGCGATCGGATTGGTCACGACGGCGCCGGCCTTTCCCGTCCTGACCGCAGCGACGGCGTGGTCGATCGAAGCGATCGTGGCCGGTGCGGTGGCCGGATCAGGCGTGCCGGGCGTGACGGCAATACCGCTGTCGAGGGCGATGACCGGAAGCGCATCCGCAAACGTCTCGTTGACTTCATGCCAGTCGCAGATCCGCAGCGGGACCTGCCATCCCAGGCCATCGGCGGTCTGGGCAAGATGGCCGGGGCTGGCGATGCAGGCGAAGGGCGGCAGGTTGCGCTCCCGGCGTTCGAGCCAGGCCCGCAAGGCGAGTTCCGGTCCGATGCCGGCCGGATCGCCCTGTGTCAGCGCGAGGGGCAAGGACGGCAAGGGCAAACTCCGCGCGTCGGAAGGGGAACTCGGGCCGCCGTGGGGGCCCGGAGTATTACTGGCCGACGCCGTCGCCCGTGGTGGAGGTGCCGCCGAGGTTCTGCTGGTAGCTCAGTTCGCCCAGCGTGCGCAGCTCGAGACGGAACATGACGGTGCGGGTGTCCTTGGTCGCCCCCGCCTGCCGGTCGGCATAGCTCTGCGAATAGCTGATGTCGAAGATGGTGCACTCGTCGGTGTAGTTGATCCCGAGCGAGGTCGAGGCGGTCTGGAGCGGACCGGTGTTGGGATAGACCGGCATCGCCGCCACGGCCGGTGCCGCCAGATAGGAGGCATAGGCATCGCGATAGCGCTCGCGGTCGTATTTATATTTGTCCAGATCGAACAGCACGCCGGCCCGCAGGCGCCAGTTTTCGGCGACGCGGAGCGAACCATTGAGAGATAGGCCCTCGCGCCGGCGGGAGATGCCGAGATCCGGCTGCGGCTCGTAGCGGCCATAGCCGACCGAGGCCGAGATGATGCTGTTCGAATAGGTCGCTGCGGCATCGATCCGCTGCGCCTCGAATGTTGTCGCATTCAGACGGGCGGCGCCGGTCAGGAAGAAGCCCTGGAACGGGGAAATCTGAGCGCGGGTGACGATGTCCGAGCTGTCCGTATCGAGGCCGGAATTGAGACCGGTATTGAGGAGGTCGCTGATCGGGAAGGAATTGCGGCCGCCGAGCTGGAAGGACTGGCCCACCAGGAAATTGGCGAATGCGTCCTTGCCGAACCGCCCAGTATAGAGCGCGCCGACATTGGCGCGGCTGCCGCCCTCGACACGATCGTAACCGGAGAACTTGCTGCTCCACTCGAACAGGTTCGTCGCGTCGAAGACGAGGCTCTGGGCATCTTCGTTGGCGATGCGCAGGCTGTTGGTTTCGTTCGGCCGCGCCACGATCTGGGCGACGGGCTCGATGATATGCGTGCCCCAGCCCGTCTTGGCGACGAAGGGGTAGCGATACATCAGGCCGATGGCCGGCATGGCGCGCCCGAAAACCTCGTCGGAGGTATCCGCGATCGTCGCGACGCGCGAATTGATGACGCCGCTGGTATCGGGATTGATCGAGAAGATGTCGGCCCGCAGCGAGGCGTAGGGCGTCCATATTTGCCCGAGTGGGTCGATGAAATTGCGCCGCCAGGCCACCTGTGCCGTCGCGCGCGAAACATTGCCGGCGAGGCCGCGGACCAGGCAGGTGTTTTTCTGATAGACGGCGCAGCCGTCATAGAGCGAATAGCTCGGCGTCGTGATCAGATAGGTCTTCTGCTGCGGCAATTCCGAGAAGGCTGCCGTGTTTCGAGTCAGGCTCGTGACGTTGACGCTGAAGTCGAGCTCGCCGCCGAGAAAGGACGGCTTGTGGATGCGCTTGTCGTAGTCCAGCACCGGCAGCACGACGGGCTGCTGCTTCTGCCAGTCCTGATAGTTGAGGGGCTGGAAATAATAGCCGCGCAGGTCAAACCACGCGGTCGCGCTCTGGCCGTTCAGATAGGCCGTCGAGATCGATTCCTGTAGATAGGTGGTGCTGCTCAAGCTCTCGTTGCGGATGCGATAGTTCTTGTAGAACCAGCGATCCGTCGACATCGAGGCGTTCCAGCCGAACGTCCAGCTCTGATTGATGAAGAACTTGCCGTTCGTCTCGACCGAGCCGCGGAACTCCTTGTCGCGCGGGCCCAGCGGGCTAGCCAGGAACGCATCCTTGTCTTGCTGGAAGATCCCGGAGGCGCGGATCGCATAGGAGCCACTCACCAGGCGATGGCGCCATTCCGCCTGGCCGAGCACGCCCTGACGGGTCAGGAAAGTCGGCGTCAGCGTCAGATCGTAGTTCGGCGCGAGATTGAGGAAATAGGGCAGTCCGACGCCGAATCCGAGCGCCGAGGTGTTGATGAACTTGGGCGACAGGAAGCCGGACTTCCGCTTCACCGTCGAATCCGGGCCCGACATATAGGGCAGATAGGCCATCGGGATGCCGGCGAATTCCAGCCGTGCGTCTTCGTAGTAGATCGTCTGCTCGGACTTCTTGTGGATGATCCGGGCGGCGCGAACCTGCCAGAGCGGCGGACGCTCCGGGTTGTCCTTGCAGGGCTCGCAGGCGGTGTAAATGCCCTTCTCGAAGACGAAGGTCTCGCCGTCGGTGCGCTCGGCGCGCGGCGCCGAGAAACGGGTCCGATCGGGGTTCACGACTCGCAGGGAATCGATGAAGCCGTCGCGGAAATCGTCGGTCAGGTTGAACTTGTCGCCGGTGATGACCGTGCCGTTGGTTTCGGTGATGCGGGCGTTGCCGACGGCGATGACGCGCTTGCTGGCCTGGTCATAGACAACGCGGTCGGCCTCGATCGTGCGGCCCTGATACAGGATCTGCACATCGCCGACGGCTGCGACCGTCTTTTTGTCGTTGTCGTATACGAGCTCGCGCGCGTCGACGACCATCCGGGCCTGCGGCTTGGCGGCGGCCGCAGGCGCGGGCTGCGAGCCGGCAGCCCGATTCTGGGCATAGGCCGGCCCGGCCAGCAGATAGGCAAGGCTGGAGGCGAGAGCGGTCGCCGCAGCAAAGCGTGCCACGCGATTCACCGCCAAAACCATCCGTTAAACCCAAAATTAACCATAGGCACAGTACGATTCACCCGTCTTCCTGATGGAGGAGGGCGAGGGCTCCCAGCATTGTCCCCAATGCAGCTGGTAGCCACGCCGCGACGATCGGATTGACGATTCCCGACGATCCGAGTTCCTCCGACAGTTGTGTCGCAACATAGAGCACGAACCCGGCCGCGACGCCACCTATCACCAACTTGGTGACGCCACCAAACCGGAAAAATCTTAAGGAAACGGATGCGGCCACCAGGACCATCGCGATCAGCAGCAGCGGACGCGCCATAAGCGCCTGATACCGCAGTTCGTATGGGGTTGTGTCGAGGCCGGCGCGCTGCGTGCGGTCGATGACCGCAGGCATCGACCAGAAGCCCACCGCATCGGGTGGCGTGAAGCTCTGGCGCATCTGTTCCGGCTCCAGGGTCGTCGCAACCATGTAGCTCGCGAAATTCTGTGGCTGTTCCGAGGCCGACGTCGTGCGCGCGTCGCTGAGTTCCCAGTTTCCGGGGCGCAGCACGGCCTGCCGTGCATCGATCCGCTCCTTGAAGGAGCCATCCGGGTTGAAGATGAAGAACGTCACCTGCGAAAGGCCGTCCTCGTCGGGCAGGGCGCCGGCGGCGCGGATGATGGCCTGGCCATCGACGCTGCGCTGCCGCAGCCAGATATCCTGGGCCGCCCCGGTCTTGCCGCTCGCACGGACGAACAGGCGTGTCTCGAGGGCCGTCGCCTTGCGCTTCAGGTCCGCGGCGAGGGGGTTGTAGATCATGATCGAAATCAGGCCGACCACGCCTGCGACGGCGGCGGCGGGCTGCAGGAACTGCCAGGCCGAGACGCCGACCGAGCGAGCGACCACCAGCTCGAGCTTGCGGCTCAACGTGAGCAGCGCGAACATCCCGCCGAACAATGCGGCGAAGGGGAAGATCTGCTCGGCGACCGCCGGGGCGCGAAACAGCGCGAGCTGAACGATCCGTGGCGTGGTGGCGATCGGCGAATCGCCGGCGCGGCGCATCAGCTCGACGAAATCGAGCGTGCCGATCAGGAAGAAGAAGGTGCCGAAGACGCTGAGGATCGCGCGGGCGAAGCGCTTCGTCAGATAGCGGCCGAAGGTCGAGAAGAGCAGCATCACGCGCGCCGGAAACGAGCCGCAAGACCGGCGAGTGGCAAGGTCAGAGGGGCAGCGAGGCGCGCCAGGAAGGGCCGCAGCCGCTCGCCGTAGAGAATGAAAGCCGTCGCCAGAACGATGGCGGCAATCGGCAGGATATAGAGCAGGGCCGCTGCGAAGGGCGAGCGTACGCTTGCGGTCCAGGCGGCGTAGGCGGCGATGCGTGTCGCGCCGACGATCATGATCGCGGCCTGGATCGCCAGCGCCCGTCCTTGGCGCGTGGTGCGCGCTTCGCCGATCGCCGCGAAAGCAATCAGCATGAAGGCAAACGGATAGAGCGGCGCCGACAGGCGGTTATGCAGCTCGGCCCGGAACCGGCCTTCCTGGATCTTGTAATAGTTTTCGTTCGGATCCTGGTTCAGGAGCTGCCAGGTCGAGCGTTCACGCGGCTTGTAGATCACCTTGTCGCCGTCGGCTTCGCCGGGGCCGCCGCTCGGATCGCCGGTCAGCGCCGAGAGGTTCAGCGCATAGCGCTCGAACGAGATGATCGAGGTCGTGGTGGTGTTCTTGGTTTCACGCTGGATGGTGCCTTTCTCCAGCATCAGGAAGCTCTGTCCTTCCGCCTCCACCGTCCGCCCGCGCTCGGCAAGATAGATCGAGGGCTGCGCCGGGTCGCGACGGTCCTGCATGAAGATGCCGACCAGCGAGTCGCCGGCCTTTTCGCGATAGTGGAAGGTCACGCCGGAATCGAGCGAGACGAACTGTCCCTCCTTCACGACGTTGGCGACGAAGTCGGCCCGGATCAGCGTGATCAGGTCGCGCAGCATGCGAAAACTCGTCGGCATCACGGAAATGCTCATCCAGGCGACGACGATCGCGGTGATCGCGGTCAAGGCGAGGAACGGCCGGGTGATCCGGTGCGGCGCCACGCCGGCGGCGTTCATCACGATCAGCTCGGAATCGCCGTTGAGCTTGTTGAGCGTATAGAGCGTCGACATGAACAGCGCGACAGGCGCGATGCCGGCGATCAGGGCCGGCAAGGACAGCAGCGTGACCGTCAGGAAGATCAGCACCGTCTGGCCCTTGCCGGTGATCAGATCGACCTCCCGAAGAGCCTGCGTGACCCAGATGACACCGGTGAGACCGAGCAGCAGCACGATCGCCGCCCCCGCCGCAGTCTTCAGGATGTATCGGTCGAGGCGGTTGAGCAGCACGCGTCGCTTCCGGCAGGCGGGGAGTTTTAGAGACTTCCCGAGGTGGTTCGTCGGACACTCCCTATGGTATAGCCGCGTCCCCGGCGCAAACGGGAATCGTTTGGGGTCGGCCTTACCGGTGTCCTTCCCACGCACTTGTCGCAAGATTGTGAGCGGATCATGTCGCAACGCCTGAAGCTCGAGATCAAAGCCCCCGCCGCCGTTGAAGGGCAGGATCTCGTGATCCTGGTCTCGGATCGGCTCGCCTTGCCGCGTGCGGCCGAAACCGCTGCGGGCGAGGCAGCGCAGGCGCTGCTGACGCGAGCCGCGCGGGCCGAGCGCTTCAAGGGGAAGGCCTATGCCGGCCTGACCTTGCCCGCTCCGGAAGGGTCCGCCTACGAGCGACTGATCGTCGTCGGCGTCGGCAGCGAGGACGACCAGGGCGAGCTGGATTTCGTCAGGCTCGGCGGCGCCATCGCCGGCCGGCTCGGTGCGGGCCGCACGGCGGAGATCGTCCTGGCGTTGCCTGCCGGCGCGATCGAGGCGCAGCAGGGTGCCGAGTTGGCGCTTGGCCTGAAGCTGCGGGCGTATGCGTTCGATCGCTACAAGACGAAGAGCAAGGACAAGGACGAGGCCGAGCCGACTGCGGTGACGCTGCGCGCCGCCGATCCGGCTGCGCTCAAAAAGACGGTGAAGGCGGCAGACGCCATCGCCGGCGGCGTCGTGCTGGCACGCGATCTCGTGAACGAGCCGCCGAACGTGCTCTATCCCGAGGAATTCGCGGACCGGGCTGCCAAGCTAAAGAAGCTCGATGTCGAGGTCGATATCCTCGACGAGAAGGATCTGAAGAAGATCGGCATGCGCGCGCTGCTTGGCGTCGGGCAGGGTTCGCGGCGCGAGAGCCGCGTCGCCATCATGCGCTGGAACGGCGCCGGCAAGGACGAGAAGCCGGTCGCCTTCGTCGGCAAGGGCGTGACCTTCGACACCGGCGGCATCTCGCTGAAGCCTGGTGCCGGCATGGAGGATATGAAGGGCGACATGGCCGGCGCGGCCTGCGTCGTCGGCCTCATGCATGCGCTCGCCGCCCGAAAGGCCAAGGTCAACGCGATCGGCGTGATCGGCCTCGTCGAGAACATGCCTGATGGTAACGCCCAGCGCCCGGGCGACATCGTCACCTCGCTCTCGGGCCAGACCATCGAGATCATCAATACCGACGCCGAGGGCCGGCTCGTCCTCGCCGACGTGCTCTGGTACACGCAGGAGCGTTTCAAGCCGCGCTTCATGATCAACCTCGCGACGCTGACGGGCGCGATCCTGGTGGCGCTTGCGCAGGAGAATGCCGGCCTCTTCACCAACAGCGATGAGCTGGCAGGGCGCCTCACGGCCGCCGGCCACGCCACTGGCGAGACGGTCTGGCGCATGCCGCTCGGCAAGGCCTACGACAAGATGATCGATTCGAAGTTCGCCGACATGAAGAACTCGGCCGGGCGCTATGCGGGCTCGATCACCGCGGCGCAGTTCCTGCAGCGCCATGTCAACGATACGCCCTGGGCGCATCTCGACATCGCCGGCACCGGGATGGCCGCGAAGGACAGCGAGATCAACCGGTCCTGGGGGCCGGGCTGGGGCGTGCGCTTGCTCGACCGGCTGGTCGCCGACCACTACGAAGGCTGACGTGGTTGCCTCGTCGTTGTCCGATCGAACCGCTGCCGGCATCTCGGACGGAGCGAAGCGGAGATCCGGGATCCATCGACGGGCTCCGGAGTCCTACGATGGATCCCGGGGCAAGCCCGGGATGACGGCGAGGGTTTCACATAAGGGCAGAGCATTCCACGGAGGACCGTCTCTGGTGTTGATGGAGAACGGTTTCGATGGCTGAAATCCTGTTCTTCCATCTGCAGTCCCGCCCGCTTGAGCAGGTCCTGCCGACGATTCTCGACCGGGCGTTGTCGCGCGGGCAGAAGGTCGTCGTCGAGGTCTCCAGCCAGGAGCGGCTGAGCGTGGTCGACGATCACCTGTGGAGCTATGCGGATGACAGCTTCCTGCCGCATGTCACGGCGATGGAAGCGGATGCGGCGCAGAATCCGGTGGTCGTCACCACGCAGCCGCATAACCCCAACGCCGCGCAGGTGCGGGTTTGCGCCGATGGCGTTCGCATTCCCGACGCAATGCAGGAATACGAGCGCGTCGTTCTGATATTCGACGGAGACGATCCCGAGGCGCTCACCGCTGCCCGCGAGGATTGGAAGAAGGCCAAAGCCTCGGGCCATGCCGCCAGCTACTGGCAGCAGGACGACGCCGGCCGCTGGGAGAAGAAAGCGTGAGACTGCCTGTTCTGTTTGTCTGCGCCGCGACGCTCGCGGGCTGCTCGGTCGATATGGGCGGTTTCGCCTTCCAGTCTGAAACCAAGGGTGGCGTCACCACCACGACGACCAGCAGCGCCAGCGCCGGCATCTCGACGCAGGAGCCCGTTCTGACTCCGGAAGGCGAATGCAGCGTCGGCGCTTCGCTCGACCCCTCGACGCGCCCGTTGCCGAAGGAGATCGCGCCCGGCATCACCGAATGCGAGCTGGTCAAGCTCAAGGGCACGCGCCCGACCGACGTGCTGGTCGGCGAGAGCGGCAAGGGCCAGCGCGAGGTCCAGGTGCTCTATTCCGAGCCTGGCGGGCGCGAGATTTACATGTTCACCGACAACCGCCTGAGCCGGATCGTCAAGCCGGGGCAGGGGTGAGGCGAAGGGGCGATGCGCTCTCTTGGAATTGGCGATGTCTGCTTTCGACGGCGGGCTCAACTGATCGCCGCAACACACTCGGCGAACCTCTCGGCTGGGGTTTGATAGAGCAAGGTCTTTCTGGGCCGTTCGTTGAGCTGACGGGCGATGGCGCTGAGCTGGGCCTGGCTTTGCAGGGACAGGTCGGTTCCGTGGGGAAGATACTGGCGCAGGAGCCGGTTGGTGTTCTCGTTCGAGCCACGTTGCCAGGGTGACCTGGGATCGCAGAAGTAGACCTCGACGTTCGAAGCGAGGGCCAGCCGCTTGTGGTCGGCCAACTCCTTGCCTCGGTCCCAGGTCAGGGACTGATAGAGTTCGCCGGGCAGTTTCTTCGACTGTTTGATCAGGGCGGTGATGACGCTCCCGGTGTCTTTGTTGGCGACCTTGACCAGCATCACGTAGCGCGAATGCCGCTCGACCAGCGTGGCGACGTAGCTGTTCCGGGAGCCGCCGATCAGGTCGCCTTCCCAGTGACCAGGGACCGCACGATCCTCGACGGAGGCCGGCCTTTCGCTGATGGAGACGGCGTCCCTGATCTGGCCCAGGCCGTTCCGCTTCAGGCTGGCGTGCCGGGAGCGGCGGATCGTTCGCCGGGCCCTCAGGTGGTCCAGCAGTTCCTTCTTCAGCACCCCACGGGTCTGGATGAACAGGCTGCGGTAGATCGTCTCGTGCGACACTTGATTGTGTGGCTCCCGGGGGCAGGTGCGCTTGAGCCAGCCGGCGATCTGCTCGGGCGACCAGTTCCGCTGCAGCTTGCCGGATACTGTCCGGGCCAGACCGGGTCGGCAAGCCAGCTTGCACGGCTTGGGACGCAAGGCCCGGTCCCAGGCCGCCTGATCGGAGCGCGCCGCGCGGTAGCGATCCGGCCCGCCGTTGCGCTGAACCTCGCGACTGACCGTGGACGGTGATCGGCCCAATTGCCGAGCGATCACGCGCAGCGACCGGCGGGTGCTGAGCCCTCGGGAGATTTCCTCCCGCTCGCTGAGAGTGAGCGCCCGCGGCGCCCGCCGCCGGTCTGGAGGCCGAATGCCGCCCGTCGGCGAAAGCACCGAGAACACCGAAGAGGACTCCCGATCGAACCGCCGCCCAATCGAACTCATCGACTCGCCGGCCTTCCAGCGATCCCAGATCTCAGCCCGCTGGGCCGCCGAATAGTAGATCCGCCGCCGCTGCATCATCACCCACGCTCCATCTCCAAAGGAAAAGTAGCGTGTTGCGATTACCGATTGAGACCACCACCCGTTGCGGACATTCCCGCAAGTAGAGCCGCCAAGCAGCCTGCCCGCTTGTTTCTGCCGAAACCGTCACGCATCATCGCGTCATGACCAAATACCTCATTTCCTTTCCGAGCGAGGCCATGGTGCTCACGGACGAGCAGCTGGCCGCCGCCGCTGTCGACTCTCGTGCGGTGATCGAGGAGGCCAAGGCGGCGGGCGTCTATGTCTTCGGAGGAGGGATCGCCGAACAGGTCGGCCCTGTGCTTGTCTCCGAGGATGGGTCGGCATCCGACGGGACCTATCCGGGCAGCCGCCTCAATGGCGGATTCACGGTGCTGGAATTGCCGACGCGCGAAGAGGCGGTGAAGTGGGCGGCGAAGCTCGCGCAGGCCTGCCGTTGTTCGCAGGAGCTCCGCGAATTCATGTACGATCCAGCCAGCTAGAACGACGCAACGCGCTCCGGTCGCAGACGCCATTTACCGGCAATCGCCCGACTCGCATCCCCGCGCCGGGGACGGGATAAGCTGGGAGAAGCGGTCGGAATCCCTCCGCCGCCATCGGAGATCATCGCCCATGGTCAGATGCGCTACCTTTGCTGCGCTGTTTGCGGCTGCCGCGCTGGGCATCGCCCATGACGCCCTCGCGGCCGGTTCGTGTCGTCCGACGCGAGACGGCAAGGACCGGATGGAACTCTCCGGCGGCTGCCCGAGCGGCTATGTCGTCCGCGGTTCCTGCTGCGAATCCGTCCGGTCCATCTCACAGCCCACCGGCGCCAATGCCTGTCCGGCCGGCACCATGCTGAGGCTCGGCGCTTGCGTCCCGCGCCAGTAGGGCCGCCGGTCGCGGCGGTGCCACATCCCGTATCGGGCCGCCCGGCAGCCCTGATGCCTCAGGCGCTCTCCAGCTCCTCGCCGAGCATCAGCCACTCCTCCTCGGCAGCCGTCAGGGCCTCCGCCAGCTCCGCCCGCTGGCGCGAAAGCTGAAGAGCCTTGTCGGGCTCGCGGGAGAAGGCGCCGTTGGCGAGCGCGGCGTCGACCTTCTCGATCAGCCCGGTCAGCTTGGCGATGCGCGCCTCGGCCAGGTTGAGTTTCTGGCGCAGCGGCCCCTGCGCCGCACGCTTCGTCGCAGCTTCCTTGCGCTCGTCGACCTTGGGCTTGGCCGCGCCTGACTCGGGCGCGGGCTTGCCGCGTCGCTCGGCCTTGGCGCTGTCGAGCACGAAGGAGCGGTAGTCCTCCATGTCGCCGTCGAAGTTCTTCACCGTGCCGCCCGCCACCAGCCAGAGCCTGTCGGCGCAGGATTCGATCAGGAAGCGGTCGTGGCTGACGAGGATGACCGCACCGGGATAGTCGTTGATCGCGTTGACCAGCGCCGTGCGGCTGTCGATGTCGAGATGGTTGGTCGGCTCGTCGAGGATCAGGAGATGCGGGCCGTGGAAGGTGGCGAGCCCCAGCATCAGCCGCGCCTTCTCGCCGCCAGAGAGCAGCTTGACCGGCGTATCGGCCTTGGAGGCGGGGAAGCCGATCTGGGCCGCCTTGGAGCGCACCCGGGCTTCCGGCGCATCCGGCATCAGGTCGCGCACATGCCCGACCGGCGTATCTTCGGGGCGCAGTTCATCGAGCTGGTGCTGGGCGAAATAGGCCGTCTCCAGCTTGCTCGACTTCTTCATCTCGCCGGAGAGCGGATCGAGCCTGCCGCCGATCAGCTTGCAGAAGGTCGACTTGCCGTTGCCGTTGGAGCCGAGCAGGGCGATCCGGTCGTCTGGCGCCAGCGAGAGGTTGAGCCGGGAGAGCACCTTGCGCTCGCCATAGCCGGCGGCGGCATCCTCCAGCACGATCATCGGCGGCGAGAGCGGCTTCTCCGGTCCGGGGAAGACGAAGGGCTGGACATCGCGGTCGATGATCGCCGCGATCGTCTCCATCTTCTCCAGCCGCTTGACGCGTGATTGCGCCTGGCGCGCCTTGGTGGCCTTGGCCTTGAAGCGGTCGACGAAGGCCTGCAGGTGCTTGCGCTCGGCGTCCTGCTTCTCCTTCGCACGGACGAGCTGCATCTGCTTTTCGGCGCGCTGTTTCTCGAAGGAGGAGTAGCCGCCGCGATAGAGCGTCAGCTTGCCCTGGTCGAGATGCAGGATGTGGTCGACGCTGGTGTCGAGCAGTTCGCGGTCGTGGCTGACCACCAGCACGGTGTGCGGGTAGCGCTCGAGATAATCGTAGAGCCAGAGCGTGCCTTCGAGGTCGAGATAGTTGGTCGGCTCGTCGAGCAGCAGCAGGTCGGGCTCGGAGAACAGCACGGCCGCCAGCGCGACGCGCATGCGCCAGCCGCCCGAGAAGTCCGAGCAGGGGCGCTGCTGCGCCTCCTCGTTGAAGCCGAGGCCGTGCAGCACCATCGCGGCGCGGGCCGGTGCGGAATGCGCGCCGATATCGGCGAGCCGCGTCTCGATCTCGGCGATGCGGTGCGGATCGGTCGCGGTCTCGCTTTCCTTCATCAGCGTCATGCGCTCGGTATCGGCGGCGAGCACGACCTCGATCAGCGATTCCGGTCCGCCCGGCGCTTCCTGCGCCACGCCGCCGATGCGGCGGCCCTTCGGCAGGCTGACCGAGCCACCCTCGGTGCCGAGCTCGCCTGTGATGATGCGGAACAGCGTCGTCTTGCCGGTGCCGTTGCGGCCGACGAGCCCGACGCGCGCTCCGTCGGGGATCGCGGCGCTGGCATGGTCGAGCAGCAGGCGCTCGCCGAGGCGGTAGGTGATGTCGTTGATCGTCAGCATGGCCGGGTCGTTTAGGCGCGAGACGCAGCAAAAGGCAATGCAAAGCCGGAACAACCGGCCACGCGTCACTGTTTGGTCACGATCTCGCCTTGGGACGGCCCGCACCGGCCATCACCCAAAGGAAACCGGATATGTCGCGATTCGCTGAAGGTCGTTTCCATGTATGTCCGCCTGTCCTATGCCCATCCTCGCCGTGTATCTTTCATGGCTTCCCTGCTGGTCTTCTCCTCGATCATCATCGGCAGTGCTGCTGCCCTCGCCACGATCGTGCCGTTCTCCTGACGTTGCATCTCTTGCCTTGGGGCAGGCCCCCGATGGGCGCCGCAGCGTAGGGCCGCAAGGCCTTGATGCCGCTTGTCGTCTGCCGGGTCAGCAGCTAACGCTGGCGTCATGGCACGCACCGCTTTCTACACCGGCTCGTTCGACCCCGTGACCAATGGCCACGCCGACGTGATCGCAGCCGCCGCCAGCCTCTGCGACAGGCTCGTCCTGGCTATCGGCGTCCATCCCGGCAAGACGCCGCTTGTTTCCGTCGAGCAGCGCGCCGAGTTGCTGCGCGCGGTCGCGACGCCGCTTCTGGCTGCGAAAGGCGCTTCGCTGGAGGTCGTGACCTTCGACGATCTTGCCGTCGACGCGGCGCGCCGGGCAGGTGCTTCGATCATCATCCGCGGCCTGCGCGACGGCAGCGATCTCGACTACGAGATGCAGATGGCCGGCATGAACGGCACGATGGCGCCGGACATCCAGACCGTCTTCCTGCCGGCCTCGCCGGGCGTGCGCTACATCACTGCGACGCTGGTGCGCCAGATCGCCGCGATGGGCGGGGATGTCTCGCCTTTCGTGCCGGCACCCGTGCTTAGGGCGCTCAAGGAGCGCTTCGCGAAGAGTTGAGGCGAAGGGCCATCCCGGCCTTTGCGAGGCCAAGGGACGAAAGGCACAACTTCGCCATCTTCCGCCGCTTTCTGCTGATTTTGGTTTGCATTTTGCCGAGAGCGATGGTGTCTCTCAGGTGAAGCGACTCGTCGTGCGATCTCCCGCGCGGCGCCCTCCGACAGGTTTCCCGATGCGCCTTTCCCGCTACTTCCTGCCCCTCCTGCGCGACACGCCGAAGGAGGCGGAGATCGTCTCGCACCGGCTGATGCTGCGTGCCGGCATGATCCGCCAGGAATCGGCCGGCATCTACGCCTGGCTGCCGCTTGGCCTGCGCGTGCTCGACAAGATCTGCAAGGTCGTGCGCGAGGAGCAAAACCGGTCCGGCGCGATCGAGATCCTGATGCCGACCATCCAGTCGGCCGATCTCTGGCGCGAAAGCGGGCGCTACGATGCCTATGGCAAGGAGATGCTGCGCATCAAGGACCGGCACGACCGCGACATGCTCTACGGCCCGACCAATGAGGAGATGGTCACCGAGATCGTCCGGGCCTACGTCAAATCCTACAAGGACCTGCCGCTCAATCTCTATCACATCCAGTGGAAGTTCCGCGACGAGGTGCGTCCGCGCTTCGGCGTGATGCGCGGCCGCGAGTTCCTGATGAAGGACGCCTATTCGTTCGACCTCGACAAGGACACGGCGCGCCACGCCTATAACCGCATGTTCACGGCCTATCTCCGCACCTTCGCGCGGCTCGGCCTGAAGGCGATCCCGATGAAGGCCGATACCGGCCCGATCGGCGGCGATCTCAGCCACGAGTTCATCGTGCTGGCCTCGACCGGCGAGAGCGAGGTCTTCTGCCACAGCGACTATCTGAATTTCGAGACGCCGGCTGCCGATACCGATTTCGACAGCGTCGCCGGCCTCCAGGGCGTCGTCGACAAGTGGACGAGCCTCTACGCCGCGACGGAAGAGATGCACGACAAGGCCGCTTTCGAGGCGGTTCCGGACGACAAGCGCGTCTCGGCGCGCGGCATCGAGGTCGGCCATATCTTCTATTTCGGCACCAAGTATTCCGAGCCGATGGGCGCCGCGGTGGCCGGGCCGGACGGCCAGCCGGTGCTGCTGCATGGCGGCTCCTACGGTATCGGCCCGAGCCGCCTGGTCGCCGCGCTGATCGAGGCCGGGCATGACGATGCAGGCATCGTCTGGCCCGACGAGATCGCGCCCTTCGATATCGCGGTCATCAACCTCAAGGCCGGCGACGCCGCGACCGATGGCGCGGCCGAGCGCATCTACAAGGACCTGCTCGCCAAGGGCTACGACGCCGTGCTCGACGACACGGATGACCGGCCCGGCGCCAAGTTCGCCACCGCCGACCTGATTGGTGTGCCCTGGCAGATCATTGTCGGCCCGAAGGGGCTGGCCGAGGGCAAGGTCGAGATCAAGCGCCGTGCCGGTGGCGAGCGCGAGCTGGTCTCGCTGGAGGCCGCGCTCGACCGCTTCAAGGGCAGGGCGGCGTGACGGAACGCACCGCCCCATCTCTTCCAATGGCCAGAGCCAGCACATGAGTGCCGTTGCAGACAACGCTGCCGTTCCGACCGGCACGAAACCCTTCGCCAGCTTCGAATGGCTGCTCGCCGGCCGCTATCTGCGCACCCGGCGGCGCGAGGGCTTCGTCTCTGTCATCGCCGGCTTCTCCTTCCTCGGCATCCTGCTCGGCGTCGCGACGCTGATCATCGTGATGTCGGTGATGAACGGCTTCCGGAAGGAGCTGCTGGAGAAGATCGTCGGCGTGAACGGCCATATCTTCGCGACGCCCATCGACCGCCCGCTCGACGACTATGACAGCGTCGCGGCGCGGCTGAGCAAGATCCCGGGCGTCAAGCTCGCCATTCCGCTGGTCGAGGGGCAGGCGCTGGCCTCCTCGCAGACCGGCAACAACGGCGTGCTCGTCCGCGGCGTCCGCGAAGCCGACATCAAGGCGATCCCCTTCATAGGCGGCAACATCAAATCCGGCACGCTCGACGGCTTCGACACGACGCCCGGCGTCGCCATCGGCCGGCGCCTCGCCAATGCGCTGGGCATCCAGGCCGGCGACAACATGACCCTGGTCTCGCCGCAGGGCGCCTCGACGCCCTTCGGCACGGCGCCGCGCATCAAGGCCTATCCGGTCAAGGCGATCTTCGAGATCGGCATGACCGAGTTCGACGGCACCTTCGTCTATATGCCGCTCGCCGAGGCGCAAGCCTATTTCAACCGCGACGGCGACGTGAACGTCATCGAGATCTTCGTCGACAACCCCGATCGCACGCAGACCGTGCGCGACGCGATCGAGGCCGATGCGCCGCGCCCGCTCGTGCTCTCGGACTGGCGCCAACGCAATCGCAGCTTCTTCAACGCGCTGGAAGTCGAGCGCAACGTGATGTTCATCATCCTGACCCTGATCGTGCTGGTCGCGGCGCTGAACATCGTCTCCGGCCTGATCATGCTGGTGAAGGACAAGACGGCCGACATCGCGATCATGCGCACCATGGGCTGCACGCGCGGCACCGTGCTGCGCGTCTTCCTGATCACCGGGGCCGCGATCGGCGTCATCGGCACGCTGGCGGGGCTCGCGCTCGGCGTCGTCTTCGCCAACAACATCAAGTCGATCATGGCGGCGCTGAACTGGATCACCGGCGCCAATCTCTGGGACCCGACCGTGCGCTTCCTCAGCGACATCCCCTCCGTCATCGACTGGCGGGAGGTCACGAGCGTGGTGCTGATGGCGCTGACGCTCTCATTGCTGGCGACGCTCTACCCGGCCTGGAAGGCGGCACGGCTCGACCCCGTCGAAGCGCTGAGGATGGGCTGATGGCACAGGAGATGCCCGCGCTCTTCCTGTCGCAGGTCGAACGCTTCTATCCGCAGACCGATGCGCCGCTCGAAGTGCTGCGCAAGGCCGATTTCGCGCTCTGGCCGGGAGAGGTCGTCGCCCTCGTCGCTCCGAGCGGCACCGGCAAGTCGACGCTGCTGCATGTCGCCGGCCTGCTGGAGAAGCCCGATGCCGGCGAAGTCTTCGTCGGCGGGCTCGCCACGACCAAGCTCGACGATTCCGGGCGCACCCGCCTGCGCCGTACCGAGATCGGCTTCGTCTACCAGTTCCACCACCTCCTGCCCGAGTTCACGGCGCTGGAGAACGTCGTCCTGCCGCAGCGCATCCGCGGGTTGTCGCGCCCGGTCGCGGAGGAGAGGGCCTCCGAGCTCCTGACCTTCCTCGGTCTCGGCGAGCGGCTGGATCATCTGCCTGGCGAGCTCTCGGGCGGCGAGCAGCAGCGCGTCGCCATCGGCCGCGCCGTCGCCAACGGGCCACGCCTGCTGCTGGCCGACGAGCCGACGGGCAATCTCGACCCGCAGACAGCGCAGCTCGTCTTCGGCACGCTGATGGCGTTGGCGCGGGCATCGGGGCTCGCTGCGCTGATCGCGACGCACAACCTCGAACTGGCCCGCCAGATGGATCGGCAAGTGACGATCCGCGACGGGCTCGTCGTCGGGCTGGGCTGAGCTGCGGTCTTTGAGGCTGACCTACGCCGGCCGCGGCGTCATCGCCGGACTCGGCGGAGCGATCCGGAGAGGCTCGCACGATGGCTGACTGCTTCGCCCCGAAAGCACGACAGGTTCGTCTGCATCTTCGCGCACCGACCGGCTTCTGCTGGAGATCGCTCCGGGCTGGCAGGCGTGCACTCCATAGCTGCGGCCACTGGAGCATGCTGATTTTTCGCGGACCACGCTGGTCATCCCGGCTTGACCCGGGATCAATGCCAGAGCCTGTCCGAACGAGGTTCAGGCATGGGGCCCGGATCTCCGCTTCGCTGCGTCCGGGATGACCAGCGCTTCTATGAAGGTAGCATTTCGTTAACTGTTCCAGGCATGCAGCCGGCGCAATTTCCGTATCGGCATTGACGAGAACAAAACATGAACTAATCTGAACCTACCAAGAACGACGGAGGTTCTCATGACTGCAGCGCGTAAGTTCGCCGCCGGCCTGGCCGAAATCGCCTCGCTCGGCGTCTTCCTCGGCATGATCTGGCTCTGGGCTGCGATCTTCTCCGGCCCGCATGTCTGATCGCGGCAGGAGCCATCCACAGCACCGCGAAGGAATCCTCGACGCCGGCCGCGCCGAGGTTTCATAAGGGGAAGGGCGGATCGGCGAGTCGCGCGGCGGCGGCGATAGGAGAACGGCATGGGGCGGGAATCTGGCGAGGCGCGCGTCCTCCCGGACATCGGCTTCGTTCATCTCCATGTCCATTCGAGCTATTCGCTGCTCGAAGGCGCGATGACCGTCGCGACGCTGGCCAAGATGGCGGCCGCCGACGGGCAGCCGGCACTCGCCCTGACCGATACGGACAACCTGTTCGGCGGGCTCGAGTTTTCCGAGAAGCTGGCGGGCTCGGGCCTGCAGCCGATCGCCGGCGTGCAGCTCTCGATCGATTTCGCCGATGAAAGCGAAGGCGGGCGCAGGCCCGTGCAGCAGCAGCGTCTGCCGCATATCGTCCTGCTCGCCATGGACGAGGCCGGCTACGGCAACCTGATGAAACTCGTCAGCGAGGCCGCCCTGGCGAGCGGCGGAGCCGGCCAGCCGATCACCACGATCGAGCGGCTCTCGGCCTACAACACCGGGCTGATCGCCCTGACCGGCGGCCATGGCGGACCGGTCGACACCGCCTTGCGCAATGGCCAGCTTCCTGTGGCCGCCGCCCGCCTCGCGACCCTGGCCGACATCTATGGCGACCGGCTTTATGTCGAGATCCAGCGCAATGGCCGGGACGGCGAGGAGGCGGCCGAGGCGCATCTCCTGCGGCTGGCCTACGATTCCGACCTGCCGGTTGTCGCGACCAACGAACCCTTCTTCGCCAAGCCGGCCGATTTCGACGCCCATGATGCGCTGCTGGCGGTAGCGGAAGGGCGGCTCGTCTCGGACGGCGAGCGTCGGCGCGTTACGCCGGAGCATTATTTCGCTTCGCGCGCCGAGATGAAGAAGCGCTTCGCCGACCTGCCGGAGGCACTGGCGAGCACGGTCGAGATCGCGATGCGCTGCCATTGGCGCGTCTCGACGCGCAAGCCGATCCTGCCGCGCTTCGGCGAGGAGGGGCGCGACGAGGCCGAGGAGCTGCAGAACCAGGCCCGCACCGGCCTCGCGGCGCGTCTCGCCAAGCACGGCCCGGCCGAGGGCTTCACCGTCGAGGATTACGAGAAGCGGCTCGATTTCGAGCTCTCGATCATCACCCGGATGAAGTTCCCGGGCTACTTCCTGATCGTCTCGGACTTCATCAAATGGGCGAAGAACCAGGACATCCCTGTCGGGCCGGGGCGCGGTTCAGGTGCCGGCTCGCTCGTCGCCTATGCACTGACGATCACCGACGTCGATCCGCTACGCTTCGGCCTGCTTTTCGAGCGCTTCCTCAATCCCGATCGCGTCTCGATGCCGGACTTCGACATCGACTTCTGCCAGAACCGGCGTGAAGAGGTGATCGACTACGTCAAGCGCCATTACGGCCAGGAGCGCGTCGCCCAGATCATCACCTTCGGCACGTTGCTGGCGCGCGGCGTGCTGCGCGACGTCGGCCGCGTGCTGGAGATGCCCTACGGCCAGGTCGACAAACTGACTAAGCTCGTGCCGCAGAATCCGGCCAAGCCGATTTCGCTGAAGGACGCGATCGAGGGTGAGCCGAAGCTGCAGCAGGCCGCCGAGGAGGAGCCGATCGTCGCGCGCCTGCTCGAAATTGGCCAGAAGCTGGAAGGGCTTCACCGCCATGCTTCGACTCACGCCGCAGGCGTGGTGATCGGCGACCGGCCGCTCGAACAGCTCGTCGCGCTCTCGGTCGATCCGCGCACCGGCATGCGCGTCACCCAGTTCAACATGAAATGGGTCGAGCAGGCCGGGCTTGTGAAGTTCGACTTCCTCGGCCTGAAGACGCTGACCACGCTGACCACGGCGGTGAAGCTGATCGGCCAGCGCGATATCCAGATCGACCTCGCGCAACTGCCCTTCGACGATCCGCCGACCTACGCCATGCTGGCGCGCGGCGAGACGGTCGGCGTGTTCCAGGTGGAATCGGTCGGCATGCGCAAGGCGCTGGTCGAGATGAAGGCGGACCGGATCGAGGATCTGATCGCGCTCGTCGCACTCTATCGGCCGGGCCCGATGGACAACATCCCGACCTATTGCCGCCGAAAGCTCGGGCTGGAGGATCCGACGTATCTCCATCCGCAGATGGAGCCCTTCCTGGCGGAGACGCATGGCATCATCGTTTATCAGGAACAGGTGATGCAGGTGGCGCAGGCGCTGTCGGGCTATTCGCTCGGCGAGGCGGACCTGCTGCGCCGCGCCATGGGCAAGAAGATCAAGGCGGAGATGGACGCCCAGCGCGACCGCTTTGTGAAGGGCGCCATCGACGGCGGTATCAAGAAGGATACGGCCTCCGAAATCTTCGATCTGCTGGCGAAGTTCGCCGATTACGGCTTCAACAAGAGCCACGCCGCCGCCTATGCCGTCGTCGCCTTCCAGACCGCCTATCTCAAGGCGAATTACCCGGTCGAGTTCCTCGCCGCGTCGATGACGCTCGACATGGGCAACACCGACAAGCTCTCGGAATTCCGCCGCGATGCCGAGCGTCTCGGCATCAAGGTAGAGCGGCCGGCGATCAATCATTCCGGCGTCGAGTTCGACGTCGCCGAGGGCAAGATCTTCTACGCGCTGGGCGCGATCAAGGGCGTCGGCCGCGCGGCGGTGGAAACACTGGTTTCGGCCCGGCAGTCGGCCGGCCCGTTCCGAGATCTGGCCGATCTCGCCCGCCGCATCGACACCAGGCTGGTCAATCGCCGCACGCTCGAAGCCCTGATCGCGGCCGGCGCGCTCGATGAGCTCGAAGGCGAACGCGCGCGCGCCATCGCGGCGATCGACGGCATGCTGGCCCTCTCCAACCGCACCCGCGACGAGGCGACAGCCGGCCAGTTCGATCTGCTGGGCGGCGGCCTGATCCAGGAAGCCTTCCGCATCCCGGCGGTCGAGCCCTGGGCGCCGGCGGAGAAGCTCAAGCGCGAGCATGAGGCCGTCGGCTTCTTCCTCTCCGGCCATCCGCTCGACGATTACGAGCATGTTCTGAAGCGCCTGCGCGTGCAGCGTTACGCTGATTTCGCTCAGACTGTCCGCGCCAACGGCACGGGCGTCGGCAAGGTCGCGGTCTCCGTCATCGACAAGTCGGAACGGCGGACCAAGTCCGGCTCCAAGATGGGCATCGTCAACCTGTCCGACCCGAGCGGTCAGTTCGAGGCCGTGCTGTTCTCGGAAGGCCTGCAGCGCCATCGCGACCTGCTCGAGCCGGGCAGGGCGCTGGTGCTGCGCCTGTCCGCCGTGCTCGACGGCGAGGAGGTGCGCCCGCGCATTGAGGATGTCGAGGTTCTCGACGATCTCGCCTCCCGCCAGAAGCAGGACCTGCTGATCTATCTGCGCGACGAGAAGGCGGTGCCTTCGATTGCCGAGCGCATTCGCCCGCGCGAGGCCATGCGCGCCGAGGGCAAGGTCTCGATCGTGATGATTCTCGACGACGGGGCGCAGGAGGTCGAGATCGAGTTGCCGGGCAAGTTCCCGGTCAACCAGCAGATCGCCAACGCGGTGCGGGCAGCGCCCGGCGTCGTCAGTGTCGAGATGCGGTAGGCGTCAGGCTTCGCAGCGGGCATGGATGTTGCCTTGCAGGATGCGCGTTGCTGAAGCACGGTAGAGCCGGTGGGAGGCGGGCCATGGCAGGGCGGTTCGAGATCGACAGGCGCGGATTGATCGCAGGAGCGACGATCCTTGCTGCAACGGCTGCTTCGCAGGCCGGCAAGGCACAGGAGAAGCCCGTGATCGACGAGCGCACCGTTCTCATCGTCGTCGATGTCCAGAATGATTTCTGCCCGGGCGGCAGCCTCGCCGTCACGAAGGGTGACGAGGTCGTGCCGGTCATCAACGCGCTGGGCAAGCGCTTCTCCAACATCTTGCTGACGCAGGACTGGCACACCTCCGGCCACGCCTCCTTCGCTTCGAGCCATCCTGGCAAGAAGCCCTTCGAGACCGTCCAGATGCCGTATGGTCCGCAGGTGCTCTGGCCGGATCATTGCGTGCAGGGCACGAAGGGCGCGGAGTTCCGGGCCGATCTCGATCTGCCGCAGGCACAGACCATCATCCGCAAAGGCTACCGTCGCGATATCGACAGCTATTCCGGTTTCGTCGAGGCCGACCGCAGGACCCCGACGGGGCTGACCGGCTATCTCCGCGAGCGCGGCATCCTGCGGGCGGTCGTCGTCGGCCTGGCGACAGATTTCTGCGTCAGTTGGACGGCGCAGGATGCGGCGAAGGCCGGCTTCGAGACCTTCGTCGTGGAGGAGGCCTGCCGCGCCATCGATCTCGACGGCTCGCTTGCGAGGGCCTGGGCCGAGATGGCCGAGAACGACGTGTCGCGGATCAAGGTAAGCGATCTGCCTGGCTGAGGCGCAAGCTCTTGTCGCGTTCGCAGCGCCTGCTCGACCTCGTCCAGGTGCTGCGCCGGCATCGCCGCCCGGTTTCGGGGCGCAAGCTTGCGGCCGAGACCGGCGTCAGCATCCGCACGCTCTATCGTGACATTGTCACCTTGCAGGGGCAGGGCGCGCCGATCGAAGGCGAGCCGGGGCTCGGCTATGTGCTGAAACCCGGATTCATGCTGCCTCCGCTGATGTTCAGCGAGGAGGAGATCGAGGCGCTGGTGCTGGGCTCCCGATGGGTGGCGGACCGTGCCGATGGCGCCCTGGCGCTGGCGGCGCGCGATGCCATGGCCAAGATCGTCGCCGTCCTGCCGCCGGACCTGACAGATCGTGTCGAGGACACTGCGCTGATCCTCGGCCCGGGGCAAAGGGCCGTCGATTCTCCCGAGATCGATCTTGCGGCCATCCGCCGGGCCATTCGGGCCGGGCGCAAGGCCGCGATCGGCGATGGCGACGGCGAGGGCCGCGCCAGCGCGCGCGTGGTCTGGCCGGTGGCGCTGTCCTTCTTCGACCATGTCCGCGTGCTCGTCGCCTGGTGCGAGCTAAGGCAGGATTTCCGCCATTTCCGAACCGACAGGCTCACGCAGTTCGAGATGCTGGATACCCGCTATCCGCAGCGGCGGCAGGTTCTGCTCAAGGCATGGCGCGAGAAGCAAGGGATCGCGGCGCCGGCGTGATCAACGCTGCCGGAAACTGGCAGTATCTGATTCTATTCTCCCGCCATCTCGAAGCCCTTGGGAGGCCCTTCATGTTCGATGCGCATTTCATCCTGCTCCATGTCGACAGCCCCGCCGCGAGCGCGCGCTTCTATGCGGATCTGCTCGGCGGCGAGCCGATCGAGCAGTCGCCGACCTTCGCGATGTTCGCGCTCCCGTCCGGTGTGAGGCTCGGACTGTGGTCTCGCCACACCGTCGAGCCGGCCGCGACTGCGATCGGCGGCGCGACCGAGATGGCGATGATGGTACCGAACTCGCAGGCCGTCGACGCAGCTTGCGCCGATTGGCGCAAGCGCGGCATCGCCATTCTGCAGGAACCGACCGACCTGGATTTCGGCCGCACCTTCACGGCGCGCGATCCGGACGGACACAGGCTGCGCGTGTTTCATCCTCTTCCCGAAGAGGGCTGAGGGCGACGCTGCTGCCGGCGGTTCAGGCCTCGATCGGCCTGAGCTGCGCCTGGACGCGGTCGCGGCCGAGCCGCTTGGCGCGGTAGAGAGCCTCGTCCGCCTCTGCGAGCAACTGGTCGAGGCTGCGCCCACGCAGATCGTTTTCGGCAACGCCGATGCTGAGCGTGGGCGGACCCGGCAGGTTGCCGAATTCGGCGAGCGCATCCTTGAACACGCCGCGAATCCGCTCGGCCACCCGCACGGCCTCGCGCACGCCGACATTGGGGAGGATGATCGCGAACTCGTCGCCGCCTTGCCGGGCGAGGAGGTCGCCGCTGCGCAGCTGCCCCCGCACGGCGTTGGCGAAGACGCGCAGGATCTCGTCACCGGCTGCATGGCCGTGCGTGTCGTTGAGGGCCTTGAAGTGGTCGATGTCGACGAGGAGAACGGATACCCGCACCTCACCGTGCTTTAGCCCCCGGATCTGCTGATCCACCCATTGCTCGACGCCTGACCGATTCATCGCACCGGTCAACGGATCGCGCCGGGCGAGCGTCGCCAGCATCCGGTTGGAGCGTTCGGCGGCGAGCAGCAGCAGCGCCTGGCCGCGCAGGATGATGAAGGTCACGCCAACAGCCGCGAGCCAGGCATTCGTCCCCGCATCCTTCGGAAACAGCGTGGTGCCTACCTGGTCGAAGGCGGCCAGCACGATCCGCCCGGTATAGATCACGACCGTCGGCGCAAAGAGGGCGGCGAGCAGCCAGGCCGAGCGCAGCTTTTCCTCTCGCCCCAGGCGGACGGCTTCCCGCACGATGGCGGCATCGCAGAAGGCCATCACGATCGCGACGATCATGACCCGTACCGCGTATCCCTGCTCGCCCGGCGAAAGCGAGAGCAGGATCCAGACTGCGAGCAGGACGATTCCGAAGCCGAACCAGTTCAGTTCGCGCCCGCCGAAATGGCGGATGCCGAAGAGCAGCAGCAGGCAGCCGGCCAGCATCGCCGTGTTGGCGAACTCGATCGAGAGCAGGTCCGGAATCGTGTCGCGAAAGGCAGCGCCGAGCAGGCCGACCCCGATGCACAGGCTGCTGGTGCCCCACCAGACCGGGCTGCGGGTGAAGCGGCCGGTCGCGAAGGTCATGAGCTGCATCACGCCGATGATGAAGCAGGTCAGCGCACCGGTGACGAAGATGGTCCTGAGGTCGAGGGTCAGGCCCATGCCGGTTCGCCCCGGCCGTGCGTCCTGAATTCCTGTGATTCACTCTCCGACAGGCAGGCGCAACGCGGTTGGGGGGAGAGCCTGTCGCGCCCCATAGTCGCTGCCGATGTCCTGTCCGGTCTGCATTGTCTCAGGTTGAGGTAGGCGGCCGCAGCAGCTAGTCAGGACGGGGTGGGAGGCGAGCATGGTGGCATGCTTGGGAACATAATAGCCTAAGGATATCCAGTATGATCTTTTATAAGTCGTTGATCGCCGCTTCGGCCGTCGCTGTTTTGGCGTCCGCCGCCCCGTCCCTGGCACAGACGCAGGCCGACCAGCTCAAGGTCGCCTATCAGGCAGCCCGCAATCAGCTCGGCATTCTCGGCTATTGCGCCGACAAGGGGCATATCGATGCCTCCGCCGTGGATGTGCAGAAAAAGATGATGGGCCTCATCCCGACCCCGGCCGACGTCAGCGGCGGCGATGCCGCGGAAGCTGCCGGTCGCAAGGGCACGATTTCGGCCATGGGCATGGAACAGAACATCGAGGTGATCGCCAAGGCGCAGAACGGTACGCCGGCTGCTTACTGCAAGCAGATCGGCGATCTCGTGAAGCAGATGGGTGCCAAGCTGCCGCAGTAAAAGGCGGCCTGCTGCCTGGCTCCCGCAGGGGGCCGAGACGACGACCCGCGCGGCGCTCCGCGCGGGTTTTTCGCGGGTCCGCCCGGCTTTTCTGCGCCGTGCCGGCTTGCAATGCGGCGCCATCCCCTGTAAGGCGCACCCCATCCCACATGGAGCGTACCGCCTCATTTCCGAGGCGTTCCGGTGACGCGGCAGCTCATGCCTTGTTCATTCGCGCTCCAGAGGCTCAACCGGAAGGACTAGAACACCATGGCTCTGCCAGATTTCTCCATGCGCCAGCTCCTCGAGGCCGGTGCCCATTTCGGCCACCAGTCCCATCGCTGGAACCCGAAGATGTCGCCCTACATCTTCGGCGTGCGCAACAACATCCACATCCTCGACCTGTCGCAGTCGGTGCCGATGCTGCATCGCGCTCTGCAGGCCGTGTCGGACACCGTCGCCAAGGGCGGCCGCGTGCTCTTCGTCGGCACCAAGCGCCAGGCGCAGGACGCCATCGCCGATGCCGCCAAGCGTTCGGCCCAGTACTATGTCAACTCCCGCTGGCTCGGCGGCATGCTGACCAACTGGAAGACCATCTCGGCCTCGATCCAGCGCCTGCGCAAGGTCGACGAGCTGCTGAACGGCGGCGGCTCCGGCCTGACCAAGAAGGAGCGCCTGATGCTGTCGCGTGAGCGCGACAAGCTCGAGAAGGCGCTCGGCGGCATCAAGGACATGGGCGGCACGCCGGACATGATCTTCGTGATCGACACCAACAAGGAAGCGCTCGCGATCAAGGAGGCCCAGCGCCTCGGCATCCCGGTCGCCGCCATCGTCGACTCGAACTCGGATCCGGACGGCATCACCTTCCCGGTCCCGGCCAATGACGACGCCGGCCGCGCCATCCAGTTCTACTGCGACCTGATCGCTCGTTCGGCGATCGACGGCATCGGCCGTGCCTCGGGCGACCAGGGCATCGATGTCGGCGCTGCCGAGGCCCCGGTGGTCGAAGAGGTTCTCGAGCCGGTCGCCGCTGCCCCCGAAGGCCAGGTCTTCGAGACGCTGACCGCTCCGCGCGGCGCGCCGGACGATCTGACCAAGCTCTCGGGCATGGGCCCCGACGCGGTGCAGAAGCTGAATGACGGTGGCATCTACCACTTCTGGCAGATCGCCGCGATGTCGCCGGCCGACGTGACCAAGATCGACCATGACCTGAAGCTCGGCGGCAAGCTCGAGCGCGAGGGCTGGGTCGCCCAGGCTCGCGAATTCGCCGACGCGTAATGAGGCCATACGATTGCGACGCGTCATCGGCGCGTCGCAATCAGCCTCTCGATTTGACGCCGGCTCTAAGAAGTTAAGAGGACGCGCCGACGACCGGAAACGGAGCGTCGGCGTTTCCCCATAAGGCGTCCGGATATTCCGATCCGCGGCCGGCCCCCTCGGGCATGCGCCGCACCGACAGCAAGGACAAGACAGATGGCAGCGATCACCGCCGCGCTCGTGAAGGAACTCCGCGACAAGACCGGCGCGGGCATGATGGATTGCAAGACCGCGCTTTCCGCCAACGACGGCAACCTCGAGGCCGCCATCGACTGGCTGCGCGCCAAGGGCCTGGCCAAGGCCGCCAAGAAGGCCGGCCGCGTTGCCGCCGAGGGCCTCGTCGCCGTCTCCGTGCAGGGCCATGAGGGCGTCGTGGTCGAGGTGAACTCCGAGACCGATTTCGTCGCGCGCAACCCCGAATTCCAGGCGCTCGCCAAGAGCATCGCCGATGTCGCGCTCGAGCGTGGCGGCGATGTCGAGGCGCTGCTCGGCCATCACTATCCGGGCGGCGGCACCGTCCAGGATGCCATCGCCAACGCCATCGCCACCATCGGCGAGAACATGACGCTGCGCCGCACCGCCTCGCTCAAGGTCTCCTCGGGCGTGATCGGCTCCTATGTCCATGGCGCGATCGCCGACGGTCTCGGCAAGATCGGCGTCATCGTCGCGCTCGAGACGACCGGCAAGGGCGACGAGCTCGCCGCCCTCGGCCGTCAGCTCGCCATGCATGTCGCGGCGACGAACCCCGTGGCGCTCGACCTCGCCTCGGTCGCTCCGGAGGTTCTGGAGCGCGAAAAGGCGATCCTGGCCGAGAAGAACGCCGGCAAGCCTGCCCACGTGCTCGAGAAGATCACCGAGAGCGGCCTGAAGAGCTACGCCAAGGAATACTGCCTGCTGGAGCAGGCCTATATCCATGACGGCTCGAAGTCGGTCTCGCAGGTCCTCAAGGAGATCGAGGGCAAGGTCGGCGCCCCGGTCAAGCTCACCGGCTTCGCCCGCTTCGCTCTCGGCGAGGGCATCGAGAAGGAAGAGCAGGATTTCGCGGCCGAGGTCGCTGCCGCCGGCGGCACCACGGGCTGACAAGTCCGCTTGTGAATGACAGAAAGGCCGCGCATCGCGCGGCCTTTTTTGTAGGAAGACAGGCCCGTTTCGATTCGAGGCGGACCGCAGCACGGACGGAGAGACATCGATGAGACCCCAACGCGTTCTCGTGAAGCTCTCCGGCGAAGCCCTTGCGGGACCTCAGGGTTCCGGCCTCGACGGCGGCACGCTGACGGCGCTTGCCACCGACATCGCCCATGCCTCGCGCGAGGGCGTCGAGATCGGCATCGTCGTCGGCGGCGGCAATTTCTTCCGCGGCGTGCAGGGGCTCAACAAGGGTCTCGACCGGACGACGGCCGATTCGATCGGCATGCTCGGCACGGTGATGAACGCGCTCGCGCTGGAGCATTCGATCGAGGCGGCCGGCGCGCCGGCCCGCGCCATGTCGGCGGTGCCGATGCCCTCGCTTTGCGAGAGCTATGCCCGCAAGCGCGCGCTCGACCATCTCAGCAACGGCAAGGTCGTGATCCTCGGCGGCGGCACCGGCAATCCCTACTTCACCACCGATACAGGTGCGGCCCTGCGCGCGGCCGAACTCGGCTGCAGCCATCTGCTCAAGGCGACGCAGGTCGACGGCGTCTACAGCGCCGATCCGAAGAAGGATCCGAGCGCGACCCGCTACGACACGCTGACCCATGAGGACGCGATCCGGCGCGACCTCAAGGTGATGGACACCGCCGCTTTCGCGCTGGCGCGGGATGCCGGCCTCACCATCGTCGTCTTCTCGATCGCCGAAGCCGGTGCGCTCGCCGCCGTCCTGCGCGGCGAGGGCAGGGCGACCTATGTGACGCCCTGAGGCGCCGCCTCAGTAGGTCTTCCAGATACCGGGCGTCATCAATTCGAGAAGATGCCCGTCCGGATCGCGGAAATAGAGGCTCTTGCCGCCGCGATCCCACTCCATGCGCCCCTCGACGGTGATGCCGAGCGCCTCCAGCTTCGCCTCCCAGGCGTCGAATTCCTCGGCAGCGATGGCGAAGGCGATGTGCAGCGGCCCCTGGCCGTCATGCGGCGGGATGCTGCCATTGGCGGCGCTCTGGGTGTGCAGGGACGCGCCGCGCTGGAACAGCAGCAGGATGCTCGCGCCGCCGACATCATAGGCGAAGAGCGTCCCGGTCTTGAGCACGGGATCGAGGCCGAGCTTGCCTTCGTAGAAATCGCGGGCGCGTTCGAGGTCGTCGACATAGAGCGCGGTCTCGATGATGCGGTTCAGGCGGGGCACGTCATTTCTCCGTGGTTCTCTGTCCGGCTGCGCTGGTTTGCAGCCGTGCAAGCCTCTAGACTGACGTAGGTATCCGGATGCGGTGGACCAGTGTGCCCTGCCGCTTTCGCCGATCAACGGCTCGCATCGGCTGCTTTCCCCTTGCCCAATCCGGGGGAACATGCTGTTCGAGCATGTAATTCTTGACCCTGCGCGGCCCCGCCGCCATGGTCGCGCCGATTTTGGATTATCTGCAAGGTCCTGATTGAAATGGCCCAGACGACGTTCGACCTCGCCGACCTGAAGCGCCGCATGGCCGGCGCGGTGCAGTCCTTTAAGGGTGATCTCGCCTCGCTGCGTTCCGGTCGCGCCTCCGCCAACATGCTCGACCCGATCCATGTCGAAGCCTATGGCGCCCGCACGCCGCTCAGCCAGCTCGCCACGGTCTCCGTGCCCGAGCCGCGCCTTCTGAGCGTCCAGGTCTGGGATCGCTCGATGGTTCAGGCCGTCGACAAGGCGGTCCGCGAATCCGACCTCGGCCTCAATCCCCAGACCGAAGGCCAGGTGCTGCGCATCCGCATCCCCGAGCTGAACGAGCAGCGCCGCAAGGAGATGGTCAAGGTCGCGCATAAATATGCCGAGGAGGCCAAGGTCTCCGTGCGCCATGTCCGCCGCGACGGGATCGACGTCGTCAAGAAGCTCGAGAAGGACGGCGACATGACCAAGGACGACGCCGCCCGCAATTCCGATCTGGTCCAGAAGGCGACCGACCAGCACATCGCCGAGATCGACCAGGCGCTCGCGACGAAGGAAAAGGAAATCCTGCACGTCTGATCCATTGCGCGGGATCGTCCCGCGCAATCCTTCCGGCCTAGCCGAGCGAGGCTCCTACCCATGTCATCCGGCCAGCGCGAGGCAGATGTGCCCAACCCGTCCCATGTCGCCATCATCATGGACGGCAACGGGCGCTGGGCGCAGATGCGCGGCCTGCCGCGGCAGGAGGGCCATCGCCGCGGCCTCGAGGCGCTGCGGCGCACGGTCCGCAATGCGAGCGATCTCGGCCTTTCCGTCCTGACGCTCTACAGCTTCTCGACCGAGAACTGGCGCCGCCCCTATGCGGAAGTCACCTTCCTGATGGGGCTGCTCAAGCATTTCGTCGAGAAGGACCTGGCCGAGCTCTCCGCCGCCAATGTTCGGGTCCGGATCATCGGCAACCGCGAGGACCTTGCCGCCGATCTGCGTCGCCTGGTCGAGCATGCCGAGACCAGCACCCGCGCCAATACCGGGCTCGTGCTGGTGATCGCCTTCAACTACGGCTCGCGCGACGAGATCGTGCGGGCGGCGCGCCGGCTCGCCGCCGATGCTGTGGCTGGACGCATCGATCCGGCTGAGATCGACGAGGCCCTGATCACGCGCAGCCTCGACACGCATGATCTGCCCGATCCGGAGCTGGTCATCCGTACGTCCGGCGAAACGCGCATCTCCAATTTCCTGCTCTGGCAGGCTGCCTATGCCGAATTCGTCTTCGCGCCGGTGATGTGGCCGGATTTCGACCGCGCCGCCTTCGAGGATGCGCTGGCGCAATACCGGCGGCGCGAGCGCCGCTTCGGCGGCGTGACCGCTTCCGCCGACCGCAGCGTGGGCGTCGCGTGAATGAGCCTGAGCCAACTGCGCCGCGACCGGGCCCGGGCGAACTGAAGCTCCGGGTCATCTCGGCGCTCGTCCTGGCCGCGCTGGTCCTGCTCGCGACGATCTGGGGCGGCTGGCCGTTCCGGCTGGTCTGGATCCTGGTTGCCGGCCTCGTCGCCTATGAATGGCTCGCCATCGTCAGCCGCTCCAACGCGATCCCGGCCGGCATCGGCGTGGTCGTCGCAGGCCTTGCGCTCGCCTTCTCTCCCGCGAGCCCCGCCGCGCTCGCCGGCGCGGCGGCTGCGGCGGCGCTGCTCGGCGCTGTGGCAACGCCCTTCGTGCGCTCGCGCCTCGCGCTGGAGCTCTGCGGCGTCGCCTATGCGCTAGCCTTCGCGCTCGTCACGCCCGCCTTGCGCGACTTGCCGGCTATCGGCCTGGGACTGATCCTCTGGAGCTTCGCGGTGGTCTGGCTCACGGACATCGCCGCTTATTTCAGCGGCCGCAGGCTCGGCGGTCCGAAGCTGATGCCGAGCGTCAGCCCCAAGAAGACCTGGTCCGGCGCGATCGGCGGCACTGTGGCTGGAGTGATCGGCGGCTATCTTGTCTGGCGGTTCGTGCCTGCCCTCCACGGGCTGACCACGGTTGGACCGGTCATCGCCGCATCGCTTGCCGGCTCGATCGTCAGCCAGGCCGGCGATCTGTTCGAATCCGCCCTGAAGCGCCGCTTCGACACCAAGGATTCGAGCAAGCTCATTCCTGGGCATGGCGGCTTCCTCGACCGTCTCGACGGCTACTGGGCCATTCTCGTTCTGTCCGGGCTTGTCCTTTTCGCGATCCATCTCGACATCTGATCCGATGCCGCTTCGCATTGTCACTCTTCTGGGAGCGACCGGCTCCGTCGGACGCTCGGTCCGCGACATCGTCTCCGAGAATCCGGAACGGCTGGCCATCCGGACTGTCGTCGGCGGCCGGGACGCATTGGCACTGGCACGGGTCGCGATCGAAACGGGGGCGTCCTTCGCTGCTCTGGCGGACGAGGCCGGCGGCCCGGCTTTGCGGGAGGCGCTGGCTGGTACCGGCATCGGCAGCGGGGCAGGGCGCTCGGCCGTGTTGGAGGCGGTGGCTTGCCCCGCCGATATCGTCGTCAGCGCGATCTCCGGGGCAGCGGGGCTGGAGGCGACCTTTGCCGCGCTCTCTCCGGGGCGGACGATCGCGCTCGCCAACAAGGAAAGCCTGGTCTGCGCCGGCGCGGCCGTCATGGCCCGGGCCGCCGAAGTCGGAGCGCGCCTGCTGCCGCTCGATTCCGAGCACAACGCGCTGTTCCAGGTCCTGGGCGCCGAGCCGCTCTCGGCGATCCGCAGCATGACCCTGACGGCTTCCGGTGGTCCGTTCCGGACCTGGAGTGCCGAGCGCATTGCCGCAGCCGTCCCGGAGCAGGCGCTGAAGCACCCGAACTATGCGATGGGCGCCAAGATCAGCGTCGATTCCGCCAGCATGATGAACAAGGGGCTCGAGCTGATCGAGGCCCGTTTCCTCTTCGGGCTGCAGGCCGATCAGCTCGGCGTCCTCGTCCATCCACAGCAGATCGTCCACGGGCTGGTCACCTTCCGCGACGGCTCGGTCAGCGCCGGCATGGCGGTGCCGGACATGCGGGTGGCGGCGGCTCATTGCCTCGGCATCGATGGCCGGCTCGATGCGCCGCCTGCCCGTTTCCTCGATCTCGCGGCTTCGGCGCCGCTGAGCTTCGAGCATCCAGACCTCGAGCGCTTCCCGGCACTCGGTCTGGCGATGGCGGCACTGCGCGAGGGTGGCGCGATGCCCGCCATCCTCAACGCCGCCAATGAAGTGGCCGTGGCGGCTTTCCTCGCCGGCCGCCTTCGCTTCGCGGGCATCCCTGCGCTCGTGGAGGCGGTGTGTACTGCGGCTCCCGACGGAGGACAGGCGCCGCAAGACATTGCATCTGCTCTCGCCGTTGACCACGATTCCAGACGACGGGCCGCCTCGCTCTTGTCGCAAGCGCCGTTCACTGTCACCTAAGGACGAGGATCGGGAGAGTTCGATGGAATTTGCGGCGTCACTCTGGAATGCCGGGTATTTTGCGCTCAGCTATCTGCTGCCGTTCCTGTTCGTTCTCACCCTCGTCGTCTTCGTTCACGAACTCGGCCATTTTCTTGTTGGTCGCTGGTGCGGCGTCGATGTCCAGACCTTCTCGATCGGCTTCGGCCGGGAGCTGTTCGGTTTCAACGACCGGCACGGGACGCGCTGGCGCTTCGCGCTGATCCCGCTCGGCGGCTACGTCAAATTTTCGGGCGATGCGGATGCCGCCAGCTCTCCCGACGATACCGCAGTCCGGCGGATGAGCCCGGAAGAGCGCTCCCGCTCCCTGCCGGCCCAATCGATCGGCGAACGCGCGGCCATCGTCGCTGCCGGCCCGATCGCGAATTTCCTGCTGGCGATCCTGATCTTCGCCGGCACGGCCTTCTTCTTCGGCAAGCAAATGCTGATTCCGCGCGTCGACAGCGTGGTGGCCGGCAGCGTGGCGGAGAGCGCCGGGCTCAAGGCCGGGGACATCGTCGTCGCGATCGACGGGAGGAAGGTCGACAGCTTTACCGAAATGCAGCGTCTCATTTCCACCCGGCCCGAAGAGCGCCTGACCGTCACGGTCGATCGCAGCGGCAGCATGGTGGATCTGCCGGTTACGCCGGCTCTGTCCGAACTCAAGACGCCGCTCGGAATACAGCGTATCGGCGTGATCGGGGTTAGGGCCTCGCCGAAAGCGGAGGATTGGACGACGCAACGATTCGGCGTGGTCGATTCCCTGCGGTCGGGCGTTTCCGAAACCTGGTTCGTGGTGACCCGGACCTATGACTACATCGCGAAGCTGCTGAACGGACGCGAATCCACCGACCAACTCTCGGGGCCGATCCGGATCGCGCAGGTTTCAGGCCTTGTCGCCTCGAGCGGCGGGTTTCTCGGGCTGATCAATCTCGCCGCCATCCTGTCGGTCTCGATCGGATTGATGAATCTCCTGCCCGTTCCGATGCTCGATGGCGGCCACCTGATGTTCTATCTTTACGAGGCACTGCGCGGCCGGCCGTTGAGCCCGCGCGCCCAGGAGATCGGCTTCCGGGTCGGCCTCGCGCTGGTGCTCATGCTGATGTTGTTCGTGACCTGGAACGACATCGTCCATGTGCGCGGAATGCTCTGAAAAATAAGGGGTACTGCTGCGCTTTGCGGCGGAATCGCGGCAGGCTGCGTGGCCTGCCGGCAACGAGATCGTTAAAAATCCTTTGTTAACGATGATCGCGGTTTGCACCCTGCTGGAAACTTTGTAGAAGCGATTGAACCGCAATGTCCCCGTGCTGCCGTCGCCTGATGGCGGTCCCCGTTTGGGGTGGTGACCAGAGATATGGAATAGGCGACCCGATGACGTCGACCCTAAAGAGCCGGACGACCAAGCTGCGGCTCTCTCGATCGATCGGACTTTCGGCTTTGATGCTGGCCGTGAGTGGTGGCGTGGCGTTCGCGCAGGCTGTGGTGGTCCACGGCAATCGGCGCGTGGATGCGGAGACGATCCGCTCCTACACCGTCGGGCGGGAGAACCCCCAGGAGATTCGCGAGAGCCTTCTCGCAACCGGCCTGTTCAGCAATGTCCAGGTCAGCCGCCGTGGTTCGCAGACCGTCGTGACGGTCCAGGAGCAGAACGGCACGGTCAACCGCGTTGCCTTCGAAGGCAACCGTCGTCTGAAAAGCGACCAGCTCTCGCCGCTGGTCCAGTCGCGCGCCGGCGGCCCGCTCAGCCAGTCGTTGATCGATTCCGACGTGGAGCGTCTGCGCGAGGCTTATCGCCGGGCCGGTTATGGTCTGTCGTCGGTGAGCGGGCGCATCGCGCCGCTGCCGAATGGCCGCCAGGATATCGTCTTCACGATCAACGAGAGCGGCAAGACCGGCATCAAGTCGATCAATTTCAGCGGCAACCAGGCTTACTCGTCGAGCCGGCTGCGTGGCCTGATGAGCTCGACCGAATCGAATTTCCTGAGCTGGATCAAGACCTCCGACGTTTATGATCCCGAGCGGATCAGCTCCGATCTCGACCTGGTCCGGCGCTTCTATCTGAAGAACGGCTATGCCGACTTCCAGGTTGCCGGCAATTCGGCCCGCTTCGACGAGGCTGCCGGCGGCTGGGTCGTCGATATCCAGGTCGAGGAAGGCCCGCAGTACAAGGTCGGCAATGTCGGCGTCGACTCCGCTCTGCGCGATATCGATTCCGCTGCGCTCCAGCGCTATGTCGCGACGTCCGCTGGCGACACCTACAACGCCGAGGCGGTCGAGAAGTCGCTGGTCGCGCTGACGACCGAGGTCGCCCGTCGCGGTCATGCCTTCGCTCAGGTCCGCCCGCGCGGTGACCGCGATGCTTCCGGCCAGACGATCGGCATCACCTACGTCGTGGACGAGGGGCCCCGGGTCTATGTCGAGCGCATCAACGTGCGCGGCAACACTCGTACCCGCGACTATGTGGTTCGCCGCGAACTCGATATGGGCGAGGGCGACGCCTACAACAAGGTGATGATCGACCGCGCCGAGCGCCGTCTCAACAACCTCGGCTTCTTCAACAAGGTCCGCATCACCAACGAGCCCGGCTCGGCCCCGGATCGTGTCGTGGTCAACATCGATGTCGAGGACAAGGCGACCGGCTCGTTCTCCATCGCCGGCGGCTATTCGACCTCGGACGGCGCCATCGGCGAAGTCTCGCTGTCGGAGTCGAACTTCCTCGGCCGCGGCCAGTTCGTTCGAATCGCGGGCACGCTCGGCCAGCGCGCGCAGGGCATCGATTTCTCGTTCACGGAGCCCTATTTCCTGGGCTACCGCGTGGCGGCCGGTATCGACCTGTTCTCGAAGTTCAACGACAACTATAACACCGGCCGTTTCGAGAGCCGCGTGACCGGTGGTCAGGTGCGCTTCACCTTCCCGATCACGGAAGAGTTCTCGATCACGCCGCGCTACTCGATCTACACGACCGAGATCGAGATTCCGAACACGACCGACCGGCCTTACAACGACTGTAGCTTCCCGATCCCCGGCATCACGCCGACCGGCGGCGCCAACACTATCTATAACTGCGTGACCAACGGCGAAGCGACGGTGGCGGTCAAGGAGGCGCAGGGCACGACCCTGACCTCGCTGGTCGGCCTGAACTTCAACTACAACTCGCTCGACAGCGTGCAGAGCCCGCGCAACGGCTTCATCGCCGAACTGAAGCCGGAATTCGCGGGCGTCGGGGGCGATTCCAAGTTCCTGCGCATCGCGGCGGACGCGCGCTACTACCGCGAGATCTTCGACGATGTCGTCGGCTTCCTGCGCGTCCAGGGCGGTCACGTCCAGGCGACCAGCGGAAACCTGCGCATGGTCGATCACTACTTCCTCGGACCGACGCTGGTCCGCGGCTTCGCGCCTTCCGGCATCGGCCCGCGCGACGTGCTGAACGATCCGACCGCGAACGCCGTGGGTGGCACGAGCTACTTCGGCGGCTCGGTCGAGGTGCAGTTCCCGATCTGGGGCCTGCCCCGCGATCTGGGTCTGCGTGGAGCGCTCTTCGCCGACGCCGGTACGCTGTTCAACTACGACGGCGGCAGCTCTTCCGCTTTTGCGGGCTGCCCGGCGGGCTCGGAGGCGCGGCAGTTCAATGTTGTGACCGGCGGTGCCCAGACCAACATCGCCTGCGTGCGCGACAAGAACATCCTGCGCTCCTCGGTTGGCGTGAGCTTGCTCTGGCAGTCGCCGCTGGGTCCGATCCGCTTCGACTATGCCTATGCCCTGACCAAGGACGATGGTCAGTGGGGTCTCAACCCCGCCACGGGCATCGCTGGCAAGTACGGCGGCGACCGCCTCCAGGCGTTCCGCTTCTCGGGCGGCACCCGCTTCTGACGAGGCGGGGTCTCGTACCCCGCTCCGGACCTGATCATGGCAGAGCCCATCTTCTTTCAGCTTGCGACCTCGCTCGACTTCGGCGAGGTCGCAGGCATTTCCGGCGCTTCGCTGCCCGCGGGTGTCGATTCTGCACGTCGCGTGGAAGGGGCTGCAGCCCTCGAAACGGCCGGCCCGTCCGATCTCGCCTATATGGACAACCCCAAATACGCAGAGGCGCTGGCGGCGACGAAGGCGGGGCTGTGTCTGGTTTCGTCGCGCTTTGCCGATCGCGTCCCTGCCGGCACGGTCGCGTTGGTATGCCCCGCGCCGTATCACGCCTTCGCCAAGATACTGGCGCGGTTCTTCCCTGCGGCGTTGCGGCCCGAATCCGTTTTTGCCTCGCAGGGCGTGGCTCCGGGCGCCGTCGTCCACGCCACCGCCGTGCTTGAGCCCGGCGTGACGGTCGATCCGGGTGCCGTCATCGGCCCCGGTGCCGAGATCGGGGCAGGAACCGTCGTTGCCTCTCATGCGGTGATCGGCCCGCAGGTCCGGATCGGTCGCAATTGCTCGATCGGTGCGGGCAGCACGATCCAGTCCGCACTGATCGGCAACCGCGTGATCATCCATCCCGGCGCCCGCATCGGGCAGGATGGCTTCGGCTTCGCCATGAGCCCGAAAGGGCACATGAAGGTGCCGCAGATCGGCAGGGTCATCATCCAGGACGATGTCGAGATCGGCGCCAACACCACCATCGATCGCGGCGCCAGCCGCGATACGGTGATCGGCGAAGGCACGAAGATCGATAACCTCGTCCAGATCGGGCATAATTGCGTGATCGGCCGCCATTGCGTGATCTGCGCCCAGACGGGCCTCGCCGGCTCGTCGACATTGGAGGACTTCGTCGTCCTCGGCGGCCAGGTCGGCCTCGCCGGCCATATGACGGTCGGCGCGGGTGCCCAGATCGCCGCGCAGAGCGGCGTAGCCGGGGATGTCCCGCGCGGCTCCCGCTATGGCGGCTCTCCGGCACAGCCGGCTTTGGCGTGGGCGCGCGAAATCGCCCTGCTCAAGCTTCTGGTCGCCAAGCGTGGCCGGAAACCCGACACACCTCAGGACTGACTAGCTCCCGACCGGATTTGGGCGGGAGGCCTGCGCTCCTTCTCGTGAAGAAGCAGAGAGATTTATGTTGCCGAAGCCCCCCTGTTTCCGGCAAACGGGGCGGAAGGCTTTGGAATTGTTGCCGATTGCGGAAGCGGTTTTCGCAATCGTCCTGTTCAAGAGAATGCGAAGCGTCGCCCCGGGACGGCGCGCGGGAGAAGACAGACAATGAGCGAGGCGACGACGGCACTGGGTGTGATCGACATCCAGAAGATCATGGCCAGCATTCCCCACCGCTATCCCTTTCTGCTAGTCGACCGGGTCGTCGAGATCGATGGGGACCAGTCCGGCGTGGGCATCAAGAACGTCACCGTCAACGAGCCGCAGTTCACCGGCCACTTCCCGGAGCGGCCCGTCTTCCCGGGCGTGCTCATGATCGAGGCCATGGCGCAGACAGCCGGCGTGCTGGTCGTCAACGCACGCGCTGCGGGGGAGCAGGAGGTCAAGACGGTCCTGTTCACGACGATCGACAAGGCCAAGTTCCGTAAGCCTGTCATCCCCGGCGACACGCTGCGCTTCCACATGACCAAGCTGGCCCGCAAGCGCAATATCTGGTTCTACCGCGGCGAGGCGCGGGTGGAAGGCGTGCTCGTGGCCGAGGCCGAAATCTCGGCCATGGTCGTTTGAGGCAGCGGCGTTGCGAGATCAGGATCAGCTCCCGATGAGCCCTTCCATTCATCCCATGTCGGTTGTCGACCCCAAGGCGCAACTCGGCGCGGGGGTCCGGATCGGACCATTCTGCACCGTTGGTCCCGATGTCGTACTTGGTGAGGGCGTCGAGCTCCTCAGCCACGTGGTCGTCGCCGGCCGCACCACGGTCGGAGCGCGCACGCGGATCTATCCCTTCGCCTCGATCGGGCATCCTCCCCAGGACGTGAAATATCGCGGCGAGCCGTCGACGCTGACGATCGGCGAGGAATGCCAGATCCGCGAGGGGGTCACCATGAACCCCGGCACCGAGGGCGGGGGCATGGTCACGAGCGTCGGCGACCGCTGCTTCTTCCTGGCCAACTCGCATGTCGGCCATGACAGCCGTCTCGGCAGCAGCGTCATCTTCTCGAACAACGTGATGTGCGCCGGTCATGTCACGATCGGCAATTTCGTCATCGTCGGTGGCGGCGCTGGCCTGCAGCAATTCATCCGTATCGGCGATCACGCCTTCATCGGCGGCGGAGCCGGGGTGTTGAGCGACGTCATTCCTTTCGGCACGATCCGCGACAATCCAGCCCATCTCGTCGGGTTGAATCTCATCGGCCTCAAGCGCCGCGGCTTCACGCGCGAGCAGATCCATGAGCTGCGCCGCGCCTACCGCCTGCTCTTCGCCGATGAAGGAACCTTGACCGAGCGTGTCGAGGACGTCGCGGCCGAGTTCGCCTCGCATCCGCTGGTCCACGAGATCCTGGATTTCATCAGGGAAGGCGGCGACAAGGCGCTGTGCATGCCGCATGACGTCTCCGCCGTGGAGAGGTGAGCTCCGAGAGAACCGTGCACGGCCCGCTCGTGATGATCGCGGGCGCAGGCCAGTATCCGGTCCGATTGGCCCAGATTCTCGCCGGGCATGGTGAGCGGCCCTTCATTGCGGCGCTGGAAGGCGCGGCCGACCCCGCGGCTTTCGGCGATGCTGATGTGCGGAGCTACCGTCTCGGCCAGCTCGGCAGCCTGCTGAGCGAGTTGCGCCGGCGCAGCATTGGCGACATCGTCATGCTGGGAAGCCTGCCGCGGCCCAGCTTCGGGGCGCTGCGGCCGGAAGCCTCGACCTTGAAATATCTGCCTCACTTCGCGCGCGCGTTCCAGGGCGGCGACGACCATCTGCTGCGTGGTGTCGTCCGCTTCTTCGAGGAGCAAGGCTTCCGCGTCCACGGCCCGGCGGACATTGCGCCGGAACTGACCGCGCCCCGGGGGCCGCTCGGCCGCAGGCAGGCGACGGCAGAGCAGCAGGCCATGCTCGGGCATGGCTTCTCGCTGCTGGCGGCGCTGTCGCCGTTCGATGTCGGCCAGACGGCGATCCTAGCCGACCATCGGGTCATCGCGATCGAGGCCGCCGAGGGTACGGACGCGATGATCAGGCGCGTCGCGGATCTCGTCGCGCGCGGGCGCCTCAAGATCGGCAAGGGCGACGGCGTGCTCGTGAAGGCTCCTAAAACGGGGCAGGATCTTCGCGTCGATATGCCAGCCATCGGGCCGGACACCCTGCGCAACATCGCCGAAGCCGGTTTGTCGGGCATCGGGCTGAGGGCGGGCGAGGTGCTGGTCGGTGACCGCGAAGCGCTTGGGCGACAGGCGGATCAGCTCGGGCTCTTCATCGAAGGCGTCGCCTGATGCGCCCCTTCAAGCTCGCCATCATAGCGGGCGAAGCCTCCGGCGATGCGCTCGCACTACGCTTCCTTGCGGCCCTGCGCGAACGATTGGGCGATCGCCCCATCGAATTGCGCGGCGTCGGCGATCACGGCCTGCCGCAAGCAGGGCTGGTGCCGTTCTTTCCGCAGGCCGATATCGCGGTGATGGGCTTCGGTCCGGTGATCGCACGCCTCCCACTTCTCCTGAGGCGGATGGAGGATGCCGCCCGCGGTATCGCCGATTTCCAGCCCGATCTGCTGCTGACGATCGACAGCCCGGATTTCTGCCTGCGTGTGGCGAAGAAGGTTCGCGCGCGCGCGCCTCATATCCCGATCGTGCACTGGGTTTGCCCGAGCGTCTGGGCCTGGCGCTCCGGCCGCGCGCGCCGCATGGCGCCGCATGTCGACCGCATCCTGGCGCTGCTGCCGTTCGAGCCCGCCGCGCTGGCGCGGCTTCACGGTCCCGAGACGATCTATGTCGGCCATCCGCTGATGGAGCGCCTCGCCGAATTCAGGCCGAACTCTGCCGAGCAGGGCATGCGCGATGATTCTGCGCAGCCGCAGGTGCTGGTCCTGCCCGGCAGCCGGCGCTCCGAGATCCACCATCTGATGCCGGTTTTCGGTGAGGCGGTCGCACGGGTGGCCGCTGCTGTTCCCGGCGCGCGCTTCGTTCTGCCGGCCGTTGCCCGGCTGCAGCCGATGATAGCGGAGGCGGTGGCGCGCTGGCCGGTCGCACCGGAGATCATCAGCGGCGAGGCGGGGAAGCTCGCGGCTTTTCGGGGAGCCCGCGCAGCCCTGGCCGCTTCCGGCACCGTGACGCTCGAACTGGCGCTGGCCGGCGTTCCGACGGTTGCGGCCTATCGCGGGGCAGGCTGGGAGGCGGTGCTGGCCCGGCGGCTTATCAAGGTGCCGAGCGTGATCCTGCCCAACCTGATCGTCGGCCGGAGCGTCGTCCCCGAATTCATCCAGGATGACGCGACGGCGGACTCCTTGAGCCGAAAGCTGCTCATAGCGCTAGCTGAAGGCACTGAACGGCAGGCGCAGCTCGATGGCTTCGCCGAGGTCGAGACAATCATGCGCTCGGCCGGGCCGAGCCCTGCCGCCAACGCCGTCGAAGCGGCGCTGGCCTTGGTTGCCTCGCAGGCTGACCGCGAGGCTTGAACTTATAAGGGCGGCCTACTCGACGACCGCGCCGGAGGCCTTGGCGATCGGCGCCCATTTCGCCAGCTCGACCTTGACGTGCTCGCCGAGTTGCTCCGGTGTCGAGCCGACGATGTCGGCACTGACGTCGTTGAGCCTCTTCTTCACGTTCTCGTCCTTGAGCGCCTGGTTGGCGACCTGGTTGAGCTTGTCGACGATCGGCCGGGGCATGTTCGCCGGGCCGAACAGCGCGTTCCAGGTATAGGTCTCGTACCCGGCCAAGCCGCCCTCGGCGATGGTCGGAAGATCGGGGAAGGACGAGACGCGCTCCTTGGTGGTGACGCCGATCGCCCGCAACTGGCCGTTGCGAATGAAACCGGCGGAGGAGGGCAGGTTGTCGAACATGATCGGCACCGCGCCGGAGACGACGTCGTTCAGCGCCGGCCCGGCGCCGCGATAGGGCACATGGTTCATCTGGACGCCGCCGAGCGATTTGAAGAGCTCCCCGGAGAGATGCAGCGGCGTGCCGACGCCGGACGAGGCATAGGAGTACTTGCCCGGATTGTCCTTCAGCACCTGCAGCACCTCCTTGACCGTCTTGGCCGGGAAGTCGGGGTGCACCACCATCACGTTGGGAACTATCGCGAGCAGCGAGATGGGGGTGAAGTCCTTCACGGCGTCGAAGGTCACTGTCTTCAGGATCGCGGGATTGAGGGCATGCGTCGAGATCGTACCGAGCAGCAGTGTGTAGCCGTCCGGCGCCGCGCGCGCGACGGCGGTGGACCCGATGTTGCCGCCCGCACCGGCCCGGTTCTCGATCACGATATTCTGGCCGATGAGCTCGCCCATCTTCTGGCCGACGAGACGGGCGACGATATCGGTCGAGCCGCCGGCAGCGAAGGGCACGATGAGCGTGATCGGCCGGGTCGGGAACGCGGCCTGCGCCCGGGCTTGCGTGCCGACGAGCCCGGCGGCTCCTGCCGCTATGAGGAAGGAGCGGCGGTCGAGAAAGCGGTTGTCGGTCATGAACGGATCTCCGTTGGAAGACCCGACTTTAGCTGCCCGCGCCAGCGGATCACCCGCGCGACTTTCATCAATCATCTGAAACAATAAGGGCGCGGTGGAGACCACCGCGCCCTTGTCGTCATCGTTCCTGGCGTTGAGTTCAGCGGCGGCCGATCGGCGAATAGTCGCGCTGCGGCGAGCCGGTATAGAGCTGACGCGGACGGCCGATCTTCTGGGACGGGTCCTCGATCATCTCCTTCCACTGCGCGATCCAGCCGACGGTGCGGGCCACGGCGAAGAGCACGGTGAACATCGAGGTCGGGAAGCCCATCGCCTTCAACGTGATGCCCGAATAGAAATCGATGTTCGGATAGAGCTTCTTCTCGATGAAGTATTCGTCGCTGAGCGCGATGCGCTCCAGCTCGATCGCGACGTCGAGCAGCGGGTCGTCCTTGATGCCGAGCTCGTTCAGCACCTCATGCGTGGTCTTCTGCATGATCTTGGCGCGCGGATCGTAGTTCTTGTAGACCCGGTGGCCGAAGCCCATCAGGCGGAACGGGTCGTTCTTGTCCTTCGCCTTGGCGATATACTTCGGGATGTTGTCGACCGAGCCGATCTCCTCGAGCATCTTGAGTGCCGCCTCGTTGGCGCCGCCATGGGCGGGCCCCCACAGGCAGGCCGTACCGGCCGCGATACAGGCGAAGGGGTTGGCGCCCGACGAGCCCGCAAGACGCACCGTCGAGGTCGAGGCGTTCTGTTCGTGGTCGGCGTGCAGGATGAAGATGCGGTCGAGCGCGCGCGACAGCACCGGATTGACCTTGTACTCCTCGGCAGGCACCGCGAAGCACATGCGCAGGAAGTTCGACGTGTAGTCCAGCGAGTTCAGCGGATACACGAAAGGTTGGCCGACGGTGTATTTATAGGCCATCGCGGCGAGCGTCGGCACCTTCGCGATCATCCGCATCGAGGCGATCATGCGCTGCTGCGGGTCCGAGATGTCGGTCGAGTCGTGATAGAAGGCCGACATTGCGCCGATCGAGCCGACCATGACGGCCATCGGATGCGCATCGCGGCGGAAGCCCTGGAAGAAGCGGGCCATCTGCTCGTGCACCATGGTGTGGCGCGTGATGCGATAGTCGAAATCCGCCTTCTGGGCGGCGGTCGGCAGCTCGCCGTAAAGCAGCAGATAGCAGGTCTCGAGGAAATCGCCGTGCTCGGCGAGCTGGTCGATCGGATAGCCGCGATAGAGCAGGATGCCGGCATCGCCGTCGATATAAGTGATCTGCGACTCGCAGCTCGCCGTCGAGGTGAAGCCGGGGTCGTAGGTGAACATGCCCGTTTGGGCGTAGAGCTTGGCGATGTCGATGACGGAGGGACCGACCGATCCCGTCTTGATCGCCATGTCGACGGTCTTGTCGCCGACCTGGAGCTGGCTCGTGTTTCCGCTCATCGATACCGATCCTTTCAAGGCTCGCTGCTGTTCAGCCCCTGTTTCGCCTGGTGGCCGGAGCTTTCGCGCCGGGCTTCCCCCATCCGAAGGCCGCGATATGACGGGAACATGTCGTCGGAGGAGTTAGAAGGCGATCCATGTAGCTGATATACAAGCAATATTCGTGCCCCGCCACGGTGCTGCAGCGCAACGCACTTGCGCGTCACTAGACCATTTGCCCAGCGCATTCAACCGAGCCAAAAGGCGGTTCGAACCGCGCCTCGCTCATATCTCCGCGAGCAAGGCGCCGGTGCTCTTCCATCCCCTTGCAATCGTTGCAGCGGGAGCCGCAAGCACGGCGATCCATCGGCCCGGCTGTGCTCCTGAGCGGCTCACGCCTGGTCTGCGAGCCGCGCCAATGTCTCCTCGCGGCCGAGCACGGCCATCACGTCGAACAGCCCCGGAGACATCGCCCGTCCCGTCAGCGCGGCGCGCAGCGGCTGTGCCGCCTGGCCGAGCTTCAGGCCGTTCTCCTCGGCATAGGCCCTCACGGCAGCTTCGAGAGGCGCGGGCATCCAGTCGGCGACGGCAGCGAGTTTCTCGGCGATCTGCGAGAGACGCTGGCGCGCTGCGTCGTCGAGAAGCCCGGCGGCCTTCTCGTCGAGCTTCAGCGGGCGCGGGGCATAGAGATAGAACGCGCTGTCGAGCAGCTCCACCAGCGTCTTGGCGCGCTCCTTGAGCCCCGGCATGGCGGCAAGGAACTTCGCCTCGAGCTCGGGCGACAGCGTCGGCGCGACCCCGCGTGCCGGCCCGATCTCCGGCAGGATGACCTTGAGCGCATCGAGCAGTTCCTGGTCGCTCGACTGGCGCATGTAGAGCCCGTTGAGGTTCTCGAGCTTGGCGTAGTCGAAGCGCGCGGGCGAGCGGCCGATCGAGGAGAGATTGAAGGCGTCGATCATCTCCTGTGTCGAGAAGACCTCCTGGTCGCCATGGCTCCAGCCCAGCCGCACGAGATAGTTGCGCAGTGCTGCCGGCAGATAGCCCATCGAGCGATAGGCATCGATGCCGAGCGCACCGTGGCGCTTCGAGAGCTTGGCGCCGTCCGGCCCATGAATCAGCGGGATATGCGACATGCTCGGCACGTCCCAGCCGAGCGCATCGTAGATCTGGGTCTGGCGGGCGGCGTTGGTCAGATGGTCGTCGCCGCGGATGACGTGGGTGACGCCCATGTCATGGTCGTCGACGACGACGGCGAGCATATAGGTCGGGTTGCCGTCCGAGCGCAGCAGCACGAGATCGTCGAGATTCTCGTTCTGCCAGACGACGCGGCCCTGGACCTCGTCGTTCACCACCGTCTCGCCGGTCTGCGGCGCCTTCAGGCGGATGACCGGCTTGACGCCGGCCGGCGCAGTCGCCGGGTCGCGGTCGCGCCAGCGCCCGTCATAGCGCAGCGGCTTGCCCTCGGCGCGGGCCTTCTCGCGCATCTCGTCGAGCTCGGCCGGGGTGGCGTAGCAATGATAGGCCTTGCCGGCGGCGAGCATCTGCTCGGCGACCTCGCGATGGCGCGCCGCGCGCTGGAACTGGTAGACGGTCTGGCCGTCCCAATCGAGGCCGAGCCACTCCAGCCCGTCGAGGATCGCCGTGATGGCGGCGTCGGTCGAACGTTCCCTGTCCGTGTCCTCGATGCGCAGCAGCATCTTGCCGCCGTGCCGGCGGGCGTAGAGCCAGTTGAACAGCGCCGTCCGCCCCCCGCCGATATGCAGGAAACCGGTGGGCGAGGGCGCAAAGCGCGTGACGACGGCGTTGCTCATGGGAGGCGACTCCGGCCGGGCGGGGAAAACCGTCCGGGGTAAACGTGGGAAATGGCGCAGGTCATGACATGACAACCGGCGCGCGCCCTGTAACATGGCTTGGCCGGAAAGGTTAAGCGGTCAAATCGCAATGCCGATGGGGATGGGGCAGGCGATGCAGCCGGGGCCGTCAGGGCAGGGGGAACGGCGCGGCGCCCGCGTTGGCGCCGTGCCTCTGCGTTTGCGGCCATCCTGGCCGGCGCCGGTGTGGCTCGATGCATGGTTGCAGGGCTGGCAGGCGCGCTTGGGCCGTGCCCTCGCGCTGGAGGCCGAGCGCCGCCGCCCGTTCCTGTGGCTGCCCGTGGCGATGGGCGCCGGCATCGTGTTTTATTTCGCGGCAGATCGTGAGCCGGCTTTGTGGGCGCCGTTGCTTGGCCTCGTCCTGAGCATTGGACTTGCCTTTGCCTTGCGCTTCCATCGCCTTCCATCGATGGCTTGCCTGGCTGCGGCCGCCGCTTTTGCCGGCTTTGCGGCGGGGGTCTGGCGTACCGCCGACATATCAGCACCGATGCTGGAGCGGCCGCGGATCGGCAAGCTGACAGGCTATGTCGAAACGGTGGAGGCAAGGGACAACGGTGCCCGCATCGTCGTGCTGGTGACCGATCTCGCGGGGGTGCCGGAGGGCGAGCGCCCGAAGCGGGTGCGCGTCAACATCCGCGCCGGCTCCGTCGCGCCCGGGGACCATATCGTCGCGACCGCCCGGCTGCTGCCTCCGCCGGGGCCGGCGCGGGCGGGCGGCTATGATTTCGGCCGCGATGCCTTCTTCAAGGGAATCGGAGCTGTCGGCAGCATATCCGGCAAGCTCGCTTTGGCGCCGCCGCCCTATCCGATGCCGACGCGTCTGGCGATCGATGTGGCGATCGACAAGGCCCGCAACGCCCTGACCCGGCGCATCGCCGAGGCCGGCGGCGGGCAGGGCGGCGCGGTGGCGGCCGCGCTCGTCACGGGCAAGCGCGGGCTGATCACCGAGGCGACCAACAACGACCTGCGCGCCGCCGGTATCTACCATATCGTCTCGATCTCGGGGCTCCACATGGTGCTCGCTGCCGGCACGATCTTCTGGCTGGTGCGAGCCCTGCTGGCGATCTCGCAGACGATCGCATTGCGTTGGCCGGTCAAGAAGCTCGCCGCCGTGGCCGCCATGCTCGGTGCAACCGCCTACTGCATCTTCTCGGGCAGCGACGTCGCGACCGAGCGTTCGCTGATCATGACGCTGGTGATGCTGGGTGCCATCCTGGTCGACCGCGCGGCGTTGAGCATGCGCAACCTCGCGCTCGCTGCGATGATCGTGCAGCTGCGCGAGCCCGAGGCCCTGCTCGGGCCGAGCTTCCAGATGTCCTTCGGCGCGGTCGCGGCACTGATCGCGTTCGCCGAACGTTGGGAGCGGCGGGACCGCGCCCGGCCTCCGCCAGTTCTGCCTTGGCCTGTCGGCCCGCTCTGGACCGCAGCGCTCGGCATCGTCGTCACCACCTTGCTCGCCACGGCGGCGACCGCACCCTTCGGCGCCTATCACTTCCAGACCTTCAATCCTTTGGGGCTGCTCGGCAATGCCATGGCGCTGCCCTTCGTCTCGCTCTTCGTCATGCCGGCGGCGGTCTTCGGCGTTTTGGCCTATCCCTTCGGGCTGGATTGGCCGGCCTGGGCGCTGATGGGGCTCGCCTCGGATGTCGTGCTGAAGGTGGCGCACTGGGTCGCGGCCATCGACCATTCAACGGTGATGATCGCGGCCTTCGGTCCCGCCGTGCTCGTCTGCTTCGTGCTGACATTGCTCTGGCTGACGCTCTGGACAACGGCCTGGCGCTGGCTGGCGGCCATCCCGCTCATGTTCGGCGTCGCCGTCGCCGGCAAGCCCGAGCGGCCGGAGATCCTGATCGAACGCGACGGCTCGGGTCTAGCGCTGCGCGGAGCCGATGGCCGGCTCGCCATCGCCGGAAGGCCCAGCCGCTTTGTCCTGCAACAATGGCTCTCGTCCGATGGTGACAGCCGCTCGCCGGATGATCCGACGCTGCGGGCCGGCATCGTTTGCGACAGCCTGGGCTGCATCGGCCGCACGGCCGATCAGCGCACCGTGTCTTACACGCGCGATCGGCTCGCAATCATCGAGGACTGCCTCCGCGCCGACCTCGTCGTCACCGCGATTTCCTGGAGCGGCGCCTGCAAGGCGAGGTTGATCAGCCGTGGCGCGCTGAGCCGCGACGGGGCGACCTCGCTCTATCGAACAGCGACAGGCTGGAGCAGCCATGTCTCGGAGCAGGGCGCCGCAGACCGTCCCTGGAGCCGCCGCCGCGAGCAGCCGCAGGCGACGCCACCCGCGCCGCGGGCCAACAATCAGCCGCCCACCAACCCGGCATCGGTGTCCGTCGACAGCGACGCCGACATCGAACGGCTTCAGTAGCGCCGCATCAGATTGACGAGACGGCCCTGGATCTTGACCCGATCCGGCCCGAGCACGCGGGTCTCGTAGGCCGGGTTCGCCGCTTCGAGCGCGATCGAGGAGCCGCGCTTGCGCAGCCGCTTGAGGGTGGCCTCCTCGTCGTCGATCAGCGCCACCACGATATCGCCGGTATTGGCCGTGTCCTGCCTGCGGATGACGACCGTGTCGCCGTCGAGAATGCCGGCCTCGACCATCGAATCGCCACGCACTTCGAGCGCGTAATGCTCGCCGGAGCCGAGCATGTCGGGCGGCAGCGAGACGGTGTGGCTGCGGCTCTGGATCGCCGAGATGGGCGTGCCGGCGGCGATGCGCCCCATGACCGGAATCGCGATGGAGGAACGGCTGTCCTCATCGGCTCCGGAACCCGGGCGTGGCTTGCCGAGGCTGGGCTGCGATCCGAGACCGCCCTGGACGATGGCCGGGCTGAAGCGGGGGCGCTGCTGCGGAGCGCCGAGACCATCGGGCATCTTGATGACTTCGAGCGCGCGCGCCCGGTTGGGCAGGCGGCGGATGAAGCCGCGCTCCTCCAACGCCATGATCAACCGGTGGATGCCGGATTTCGAGCGCAAATCGAGCGCGTCCTTCATCTCGTCGAAGGAGGGCGGCACCCCGCTCTCGCGCAAGCGTTCCTGGATGAAGCGCAGGAGTTCGTGTTGCTTGCGTGTCAGCATGGTTGCCGCCAGCCCTTCAAAGCGCAGATTCGAAACAAAGCACGAACACCATACGCGTTCTGCTTGTGTTCCGCAAGCGGCCTACCGCAGCGGTAGGATCCGGCAGGGATCGCCCGTTTTGGCCGCGTCGGCGAAGGCGGGGCGGATCGTCAGCGCCTGGGCTCGCGCCAGCGTGCCGAGCATCGAGGAATCCTGCCGGCCGAAAGGCGTCGCCACCCATCCCTCCGGGGTCAACGCCAGCTCGGAACGCAGATAATCCTCGCGCTCGTCATTCCCCGGCATGTCGCGTCCCAGGACGGCCGGGATGCTCCGGTCCCGATCCGCATCGGCCATGCCGAGCAAAGCCTCGATCAGCGGCAGCACGAAAAGGTGGCCGCAGACGATCGAGGAGACCGGATTGCCGGGCAGGCCGACCACGACCATGCGGCCGAGCCGGCCGGTCATCATCGGCTTGCCGGGCCGCATCGCGATCTTCCAGAAGCCGAGCTCCATGCCCGCCCGCGTCAGAGCCTCCTGCACGAGGTCATGGGCGCCGACGGAGGCGCCGCCGAGCGTGATCAGCACATCGGCATCGGCCGCGCTCGCCTGTCCAATCTTGGCGGCGAGATCGGCATGATCGTCGCGGGCGATACCGAGATCGAGGGGAGCGCCGCCGGCCTTCTCGACCAGCGCGGCCAGTGAAAACGAGTTCGAGGCGACGATCTGGTCGCGCCCGACGGGCTCGCCGGGAGCGACCAATTCGTCGCCGGTGGCGAGGATCGCGACGCGGGGCTTGCGCCGGACCGGCAGCGCCGGATGCCCCATCGCCGCCGCGAGCCCGAGCGCGGCGCTGTCGAGCACGCGCCCGGTTGCAAGCAGGACATCGCCCTCATGGAAATCGAGCCCGGCGGCGCGCAGGAACTTGCCCTTGGTCGGCGGCACGCGCACCCGGATCGCGGGGCTGTCGACGCCGTCGGCATCTTCCTGGATCAGGATGGTGTCGGCGCCGGCCGGCATCGGTGCGCCAGTGAATATCCGCACCGCCTGGCCCGGCCCGACGCCGCCCTCGAAAGCCCGGCCGGCGGCGGATTCGCCGATCACGGCGAGGCTGACGCCTTCCGCCATGTCGTCGCCGCGTACGGCGTAGCCGTCCATCGCCGAGTTGGCGAAGGGGGGCTGGGTGCGCAGCGCCCTCACGTCGCCGCCGAGCACGCGCCAGGCGCATTGGGCGAGCGGCAGGGTCTCGGTTCCGGTCGGCCCCGGAATGCTGTCGAGCAACGCCTTGCGCGCGACGGGGACCGGGGTGAGCGCCATCAGAGCATAATGCCGAAAAGTGGGAACCGGTTTTCGGGCGACATCATGCTCACTCCTCTAACCAGCCTTCGCGTCGTAGTCGCCGGACTGGCCGCCGGATTTGTGCACGAGCCGGATATTCTCGATCCGCATCGCCCGGTCGACCGCCTTGACCATGTCGTAGACGGTGAGGCAGGCGACCGAGACGGCGGTCAGCGCCTCCATCTCGACGCCGGTCTGGCCGGTCATCTTGACCTCGGCGCGCACGCGCACACCCGGAAGCGCCTCGTCGAGATCGAGATCGACCGCGATCTTGCTCAGCAGCAGCGGATGGCAGAGCGGGATCAGATCATGCGTGCGCTTGGCCGCCATGATGCCGGCGAGCCGCGCCGTGCCGAGCACGTCGCCCTTCTTGGCGTTGCCATCGCGCACGATCGCCACCGTCTCCGGTGCCATCACGATGCTGCCCTCGGCTATTGCCGTGCGGGCCGTCTCGGCCTTGCCGCCGACATCGACCATATGCGCCTGGCCCTGGGCGTCGAGATGGCTGAGCCGGCTCACGCCGCGTTCTCTTGCGCCTGCCCGGTCAGCAGCGCCCGCGTTGCCGCCGTGACGTCGGCCTGCCGCATCAGGCTTTCGCCGACGAGGAAGCTGCTGACGCCGATCGTGTTGAGCCGGGCGACGTCGGCATGGGTGAAGATGCCACTCTCGCTGATGACGATACGGTCGGCGGGCACGCGCGGCGCCAGCCGCTCGGTCACGGCGAGATCGACGTTGAAGCTGCGCAGGTCGCGGTTGTTGATGCCGAGCAGCCGGCTTTCGAGCTTCAGTGCACGATCGAGTTCGGCGTCGTCATGGACTTCGACGAGCACGTCCATGCTCAGCTCACGCGCGGTCTCGTTCAAGGCCCTGGCGGTGGCGTCGTCGACGCCGGCCATGATGATCAGGATGCAGTCGGCACCCCAGGCCCGCGCCTCATAGACCTGATAGGTGTCGTAGAGGAAATCCTTGCGCAGTGCCGGCAGGCCAGAGGCCTCGCGCGCCTGCGTCAGGAATTCCGGCCGGCCATGGAAGGAGGGTGCGTCGGTCAGCACGGAGAGGCAGGCCGCGCCGCCGGCCGCATAAGCGCGGGCGAGCGAAGGCGGGTCGAAATCGGCGCGGATCAGCCCCTTGGACGGGCTGGCCTTCTTGATCTCGGCGATGAGTGCAGGGGTGCCGCCCGCGACCTTCACTGCCAGCGCCTCGGCGAAGCCGCGCGGCTTGCCGGCAGCGCGGGCGTGCCGCTCGATCTCGGCGAGGGGCATGGCGGCCTTCGCCGCCGCGATCTCCTGGCGCTTATAGGCTTCGATCCTGGCGAGGATGTCGGTCATGCCGCCCTCACGCGTTCGAGATTTTGACGAGGGCGGCGAGCGTCGCCCTGGCCTTGCCGGAATCGAGCGCGGCCGTCGCCTGGGCGAAGCCGTCCTTCAGATCCGTGGCCTTGCCTGCGACGAGCAGCGCGGCAGCAGCGTTGAAGGCGGCGATATCGCGGAAACCGGTCTTTTCGCCAGCGAGCACGGCGTTCAGCGCTGCGGCGTTCTGCTCCGGCGTGCCGCCGCGCAGCTCTTCCGGCTTGGCCGGCGCGAGACCGACATCCGCGGGATTGATCAGGAAGCTCTCGATCTTGCCGTTCTCGAGCGAGACGACGCGGGTCGGGCCGGTGGTGGTGATCTCGTCGAGCCCATCCGAGCCATGCACGGCCCAGACGCGGGTCGAGCCGAACGAGGCCAGCACCTTGACCATCGGCTCCAGCCAGGTCTCGGAGAAAGCACCAATCAGCTGGCGCTTCGCCCCGGCCGGGTTGGAGAGCGGGCCGAGCAGGTTGAAGATCGTGCGCGTGCCGAGCTCGGTGCGCACCGGCGCGACATGGCGCATCGAGGCATGGTGCGTCGGCGCGAACATGAAGCCGACGCCGGCTTCGCGGATGCATCGTTCGGTGCCGGCCGGATCGAGCCCGACCTTGACACCGAGCGCGGTCAGCACATCCGCCGCGCCGGAGCGCGAGGATGCCGCCCGGTTGCCGTGCTTGGCGACGGGCACGCCGCAGGCGGCGGTGATGATCGAGGCCAGGGTCGAGACGTTGTAGGAGCCGGAGGAATCGCCGCCGGTGCCGACGATGTCGATCGCCTCGGGCGGCGCCTTCACCGGCAGCATCTTGCCGCGCATCGCACCGACTGCGCCGGCGATCTCGTCGATGGTCTCGCCGCGCACACGCAGCGCCATCAGGAAGGCGGCCGACTGCGCGTTGGTGACCTCGCCGGAGAGGATGGTGTCGAAGGCGTCGCGCGCTTCCTCGCGCGAGAGCGTCGCGCCGGTCGCGACCTTGGCGATGAAGGGTTTGAAATCGTCCATGGAAACTCTGCGGAATCAGGCTGTTGGGATCAGGGCGGCGGCGTCATGTTCGCTGCGCCATCGCTGAGCGAGGTCGAGGAAATTCCGTAGAATCGTCGCGCCATGCTCGGAGGCGATGCTCTCCGGATGGAACTGGACGCCATGCACTGGCAGCTCGCGATGAGAGAGCGCCATGATCAGGCCGTCATCGGTCTCGGCCTCGATGTCGAACACCGGCGGGCAGGTCGAACGGTCGACGACCAGAGAGTGATAGCGCGTCGCCTGCAGCGGCCCGTTGATGCCTCGGAACAGGCCGCGCGCCTTGTGCCGGATCGGAGAGACCTTGCCATGCATCGGCAGGGGCGCCCGCACGACCTCACCACCGAAGGCCTGGCCCATCGCCTGCAGGCCGAGGCAGACGCCGAAGATCGGCTTCACGCCCGCGCCTTCGCGGACGAGGTCGAGGCAGATGCCGGCCTCGTTCGGCGTGCAGGGGCCGGGCGAGAGCACGATCGCGTCATGCTCGCCACTGAGTGCATCCTCGACCGACAGCGCATCGTTGCGCCAGACGTCGACCTGCGCCCCCAGCCCGCCAATGAGGTGGACCAGGTTCCAGGTGAAGCTGTCGTAGTTGTCGATCAGCAGAACGCGCATGGCATGACCTGTTAATTCGGCTTGAGGTCATGCACGTTCGGGGGCCGGCTGGTCAAGTTTCGCGCGGGGTGCGCGAGTTACACCACCGGCGGATTCAGCTGCGCGAAACCGGCCTGCCGCCGATAGGGGAAATACGGGTAGGGCGCGGTCCGCACGCTTGCAGCATCGAGGCGCGCGACCTGCTCGGCGGTCAGGTTCCAGCCGACCGCTCCGAGATTGTCGCGCAATTGCTGCTCGTTGCGGGCGCCGATGATGACGGAGGAGACCGTCGGGCGCTGCAGCAGCCAGTTGATCGCGACCTGCGGCACGCTCCTGCCGGTCTCCTCGGCGATGGCATCGAGCACATCGACGATGGCATAGAGTTGTTCGTCCTCGACCGGCGGGCCGAACTCAGCGGTCTCATGCAGGCGGCTTCCGGCAGGCACCGGCTGGCCGCGCCGGATCTTGCCGGTGAGGCGGCCCCAGCCGAGCGGGCTCCAGACCAGCGCGCCGACGCCCTGGTCGCGGCCGAGCGGCATCAGCTCCCATTCGTAGTCGCGCCCGACCAACGAGTAATAGACCTGATGCGCGACATAGCGCGGCCAGCCGTGGCGTTCGGCTGCGGCGAGGGACTTCATCAGTTCCCAGCCGGCGAAGTTGGAAACGCCGACATGGCGCAGCTTTCCGGCGCGGACGAGCGTGTCGAGCGTCGAGAGCACCTCCTCGACCGGCGTGCCGGCGTCGAAGGCATGCAATTGCAGCAGGTCGATATAATCGGTGCCGAGCCGCCGCAGGGCGTCCTCGGTCGCCTTGATCAAGCGGCTGCGCGAGGAGCCGGCATCATTGGGGCCGTCGCCCATCGGCAGGGTCGTCTTGGTCGAGATCAGCAGCTTGTCGCGGCGTACCTTGATCGCTTCGCCGAGCACCTCCTCGGAAGCACCGTTCGAATAGACATCGGCGGTGTCGAACAGGTTCAGCCCGGCTTCGAGGCAGATATCGACCAGGCGGCGCGCCTCCCGGGCATCGGTCGTGCCCCATGCGCTGAAGAGCGGCCCGGTTCCGCCGAAGGTGCCCGCGCCGAAGCTCAGGGCAGGGACCATCAGTCCCGAATGACCCAAACGCCGATATTCCATGATCCAGATCTCCTGTGGAGGCCGGAACGTGGGGTTACCAAGCCGGCGCGATTAGCCCGCTCACCGGAACAGCATTGGTGAGTTCAAGTCATCGAGCCCGCGAGGGCCGCTAGCCTCGCGCGCTGCGCGGCATGCCCGCGGTACGCGGCTGCGCCAGCCCCGGCGCGGTCTCGACGCCGAGCGTCGGGAGCGCCAGCGTCCGTAGCCCGCGAAAATCGACATGGCAGACGATGAGGCCGCGCTCCTCGATATAGCCGAGGAGCCGCCGCGCCCGGCTCGGCGAATGGCTGCCATAGACCCGTGCCAGCTCGGCATCGCTCGGGCAGGGCGCGCCCTCGATCGCGGTTCGGGCAATGAACAGGAAGAGCCCCTGCAGATCCTCCGGCAAGCTGCCCGAGGCTTCGACCGCCGTCCGCCAGCCATCGCTGGTCGCGATGCTGTCGCTGACGCCGGCCCGCGCGACGGCGAGCCTGCGGCGGAACTCCTCCAGGCTCAGATGCGTGCGGCCTAGCCGGCGCATCCGGCAGCGCACGGTGAAATCCTGATAGAGCACCGCGACCTGTCGCGAGCGCGCCTCCGGATCGGCCATCAGCTCGCGCAGGATCTCGACCATGATCGCCTCGCGCTCGCCCGGTTCCAGCTCGATCTCGGGCTCGGGCTCGGCCTGCGGGGCAGGGCGGTAGTTCTCGATCTGCCTCAGCACGTCGCTGGCGGCCGGGCGCGGCCGGGGCGCGGGTCGGACCGGGCGCGCCATCGGCGGCGGCTCGTCCTCGCCCGGCGTGAAGATCAGCTTGCCGGCGTCTTCGGGGGCCTGTTCCGGTAAGGGCATCAGCCCCGGCGCGCTGCCGCGGTCGACCGAGGAGACCGTGCCGATCCGGATCGGCAGCGGCCGCTTGGACAAGGCGGGGCCGAGCGCGACGAACTGCCCGCGTTCGAGGTCGCGGAACATCTCGGCCTGCCTGCGGTCCATGCCGAGCAGATCGGCGGCGCGGGCCATGTCGATGTCGAGGAAGGTGCGGCCCATCAGGAAGTTGGAGGCCTCGGCCGCGACATTCTTGGCGAGCTTGGCGAGGCGCTGGGTCGCGATCACCCCGGCAAGGCCGCGCTTGCGGCCGCGGCACATCAGATTGGTCATGGCACCCAGCGAGAGCCGGCGGGCCTCGTCTGAAGCCTCGCCCGCCATCACCGGCGCGAAGAGCTGGGCTTCGTCGACCACGATCAGCATCGGGAACCAGAGCGAGCGGTCGACGTCGAAGAGCCCGCCGAGGAAGGCGGCCGTGGCGCGCAACTGCTCGTCGGCCTCGAGGTTCTCGAGATTGAGCACGACCGAGACGCGGTGCTGGCGCACGCGCAGCGCGACGCGCTGCAATTCGGCCTCGCCGCATTCGGCATCGACCACGACATGGCCGAACTGGTCGGCGAGCGAGACGAAATCGCCCTCCGGATCGATGATCGCCTGCTGGACGAGCGGCGCGCTCTGCTCCAGCAGGCGGCGCAGCAGATGCGACTTGCCCGAGCCGGAATTGCCCTGCACGAGCAGCCGCGTCGCCAGCAATTCGGCGAGATCGATGAGACCGGGCTCGCCGGTCCGTGTCGTTCCCATCTCGATCGCTGTCGTCATGCGGGTCGTGAATCGCCTTGATTGGTCGCGCGCAGAGGCACGGCCGGCGCTTCTAGCACGGGCTCGCCCTCGCGGGGCGCAGGGCTGCGATGCATTCCACAGGCAATCGCCGTCAGCGCGAGCAGCGCAGCGCCCGCTCCTGCCTGACGATGTCGGCAACGGCGCGCCGGTCGTTGGCGGAGAGCGGCACGTCCTCGATATCGTCGTACTGGCAGCCGGCATTGCCGAAGGCCGCGATCGCGCGCTGCGTGCGGAAGCAGTAGCCCTGCGCCTTGTATATCTCGTTGCGGGCCGTCCAGAGGCCGGCGCACGTTGCCGGGTCGGCCGAAGCAGGGCTCGCAGCTCCCACGGCGAGCAGGAAGACTCCGGAGAGCGAAAGGCGAAGGCTGCGCATGATGGTCGTTCCTGATGGTCAGGGAGCGAACTTCGCGGAGCGCAGCCGCCGAGACAAGCCTCGGCCGCGACACGATAATGTCGCAACACGCGGGCTTGGCTGGACCGTGTCGGGTTGGAAATGGGCGATCGGATGCGGTTCGGCTATTGCGAAAGACTGGACGGCAGCTTCTGGGCCGAGCCTTTCAACGCGGCGACCAATGCGGCGTTTCTTGCCGCGGCGCTGGCGGCTTTCTGGCTTTGGCGCCGGCAGGGCGTCCGTGACCGGAGCGTGCTCGCGCTGATCCTCATGGTCTTCGCGATCGGGGTCGGGTCCTTCCTGTTCCACACCATGCCGAATCGCTGGACGGTGGCGGCCGATGTCCTGCCGATCCAGCTCTTCGCCTTCGGCTATTTCGCCTTTGCGCTTCGGCGATTCTTCGGCGCGTCGAGGCTGGTCACGGCCGCGGGGACGCTCGCATTCTTCTGCCTGGCCCTCGCGCTGTCCTGGGCGGGGCGGGCGCTCCTGCCGCCGACGATGGCAGGCTCGGCGGGTTATGCGGCGTTCCTGCTCGGGTTTGGCGGCATGGCGCTCGCCCTATTGGGCAGGCCGGCCTTGCATCGCCAAAGAAACCTACTGGCTCTGGCCAGCGCGGCGTTCGCCGTTTCGCTGACGATGCGCAGTATCGACGGGCCGCTTTGCGGAGCCCTGTCGCTGGGCACCCATTGGCTCTGGCACCTGCTGAACGCGGTGGTGCTCTACACGCTGCTGCGCGCCGCGGTGCTGCCGGCGGGCAGGGCGAGCATCACTGCTTCGTCATTTCCAGACAGGTGATGAGCTGGACGTAGCTCGGCGGTCCGCCGAGGCTCGCACCTTCGGTACAGGTCGTACGGGCCTGCACTGGGAATTCCGACCAGCGCATCTCGAGGGCGCCGCGGGCCTTTTCCTCATCGTCGCGGCAGGCGGCGACAGGGCGGCCGATCCCTGTGGAGGATTTCCCTGCGGCTTCGCAGGAGGCGGCGATATCGAAACGCGGCACCCCGTCGGCAACGAGAGTGACCGGGCTGGCTGAGAGGGAAAGCAGAACAACGCCGAAGGCAAGCATGGTGGACACTCCGCGGAATGCGCCCCGACACCGTTCCCGCGCCGATCAACCGACGGGCGACTGGCGCCGGGTCACGGTGATATCGGACGCAGTATGCACCGCGATATCGACGATGGCGAGATCGGGGCGATCAATTGCCGGATAGGACGGTTTGCCAGACATCCTTTGCGCGAAGACGAGGCTGGCCAGAGCCGGATGCCCCGCCAGCCGCGAATGCGCCAATGCTGGCTCCATCTCGCCCGGCAGGACGAGATGGACGCTGCGCCCGCCCTCGACGCAGGCCTGCAGGTCTCCGAGGTTGAACAGGCCGAGCGGCAATAGCTCGACACCCGTCAGCATCGCCATGCCCGGCCCGCTAGCGAGCGAGGCGAGGTCGCCGCCGACCAGGGTGGTGACGATCCGCGACGAGGTCATCGGCTTGAGGGCTCGCGAGATCTCGAGCGCCTTGCCCAGAAGCTCCCGTTCGGAGATCCGCTGTGGTCCTTCGAACGAGATGGCATCGGCGACCTGCAGCCAGGGCCGCTCCACAAGGCCGGGGAGGGGATGCAGGCTCGCATTGGCCATCAGCGCGTCGAGCGGGGCGACGCCATCCGGCACATCGGGGCCGAAGCCGCCGACGAACCGGGTGCCGAAGGCGCGCATCGCGAGGTTGCGCAGCATCAGCAGCGGCCGCAACGGTCCGACCCTGCTGACGCCGAGCGCCATGACGGCGCCCGAAGCCTCGATAAGGCGCAACATCTCGAGCTCATTGCCGTGCAGCGGCAGCATCAGCGGCGAGAGGCCGGCGCGCAGGCAGGCCAGCACGGAGACAATCGCCTCCGGCCCGAGCGGCGCCAGGATCGCCACGCTTGCCCCCGGCTGTCCCTTGTTGACGGTCAGGAGCCGCGCCAGCCGGTCGATGCGCTGGTCGAGCTGGAGAAAATTGATCGAGGCCGGGCTGACGTCGCTCCAGCCGCGTCGCCCCGGCGGGTCGCGCAAGGCCGCCTCATAGCCGCGTCCGCGGATCAGCGCCTTGAGCAGCGTGTCGATATCGAGCCCGTCGAGCAGGGCGGAAGCTTCGTCCTGTTCAGCCCGCATCGACGGCCCTTCAGTTCGCCGGCGCCGGCGCGGCCGGGAGGCGCGCCAGCATTTCGTTGGAAAGGAAATAGCCCGGTTGGCGCCCCGCCATCACGACGTTGCGCGCCAAAGCGAGCCAGGTGTCGGGCAGGTAATAGAGCGGCACGACGTAGAAGCCGGACAGCAGCAGCCGGTCGAGCGTGCGCACCGCCGCGACGAAATCCTCGCGCTCGCGGGCGCCAAGCAGGGCCTGGAGCACGGCGTCGATGGCGGGCGATTTCACCCCGGCATAGTTGAGCGAGCCCTTGCGCTCGGCATTCGCGGCACCCCAGCGGCCGATCTGCTCGTTGCCGGGCGAGGCCGAGGCAGGCCAGGTCCATTGGATCATGTCGAAGTCGAAGGCCGAGAGACGCCGCCAGTACTGCACGTCGTCGATCAGGCGGACGCTGGCCGCGATGCCGAGACGCCCGATCGACTGCGCGTAGTTCAGCGCGAGCCGTTCCTGCGGGCGGCTGGTGACGGTGATCTCGAAGGCGAAGGGCTCGCCCTTGCCGTTGCGCAGCACGCCGTCCTGCAGCGCGTAGCCGGCGGCCTTGAGCAGGTCGAGCGCCTTGCGCGCCTGCTCGCGGTCGCGGCCGGAGCCGTCGGTCTCGGACGGTTTCCAGGCCCCGGCCAGGATGTCGTCGCGCGCGGCACCGGGAAAGGCTGCGAGCAGCGCCTTCTCGCGCGTGTCGGCGGGCACGCCGAGGGCGGATAGTTCCGAATCGGAGAAGAAGCTGCCGGCGCGCCGATAGACGCCGTGGAACAGGTTGCGGTTGACCCATTCGAAGTCGAACAGCAGCCCGAGCGCCTCACGCACGCGGATGTCGGAGAACACCGGCCGGCGCGTGTTGAAGACCAGCCCGGTCATGCCCTTTGGCGTGTCGAAATGCAGCGTCTGCCTGACGATGCGGCCGTCATGCACCGCCGGCACGTCGTAGCCCGTCATCCAGCGGGTCGGGTCGCCCTCCAGGCGGACATCGTAGAGCCCGGCCTTGAACGCCTCGAACAACGCGTTCGAGTCCCGGTAGAAATCGTAGCGAATCTCGTCCGCGTTGAAGAGACCCTGCGTCAGCGGGTGATCCTCGGCCCAGAAATCCTTGCGCCGCTTCATCGTCAGCGCTTCGCCCGGCCTGACCTCGCTGACCGCATAGGGACCGGAGCCGAGGGCAGGCTTGAAGCTGGTCTCGCCGAAGCTCTCCGCATTCGTCGCGTGCCTTGCGAAGATCGGCAGGGACCCGATCACCAGCGGCAATTCGCGGTTGGAGCCGTCGCCCAGCTCGAACTCCACCCGGCGCTGCGAGGGGGCCGTGGCCTTCGTGATCCGCGCCAGGCTGGAACGGTGGAACGGCTTGCCCTTCGTCTTCAGCATCTCGACGGTGAAGAGCACGTCGTCGGCTGTCACCGGGGTGCCGTCGGAGAACGTCGCGCGCGGATCGAGATCGAAGGCGAGTTTCCTGCGGTCTGCGTCGAGCTCCACGCGCAAGGCGAGCAGGCCATAAGCGGTGAAAGGCTCGTCCGCCGAACGGAAGAGCAGGCTCTGCTGGACGTATTTCGGCACGGCGTCGGGCGCGACGCCGAGCACGACCAGCGGATTGAGGCTGTCGAACGTGCCCTGGATGCCGAATACGATACGCCCGCCACGCGGAGCCTTGGGGTCGGCATAGGGCAGGTGAGCGAAGCCGGGAGGGAGCGCCGGCCGGCCGTGCATCGCGATGGCGTGCTGCACCGATACCGAATCGGCCAATGCCGATCTGCCGCGCGCCAGCAGGGCGAACGGGCTCAAGGCAAGCATCAAGTTGACCCTGCGGCGGCTCGCCACCGAGGGCAATCGCATAAAATCCATCGTCCGACCTGATTCCCTACGTCAGAATAGCATGGGCTGCAGGTCGTCACGCAGCTATTCGGGCTGGAATCTGGCGCGCGAACTCGCTAAAGGCGGGACAGGGTGTCATTCAAACGCCTCAATCGCCCTTGATGTGCACGGCTTGAAAAGGCTGGCGCCGCCATGCGATTGAGCCGTCGGCGGTGACGCGCGCGGCTTGCGAAGTCGTGATCCCCGAATTCGCCTGATAAGGAAAGCCAAGGAATGTCCGCTTCGTTTCGCCTGTCATCGTCTGCCCTAGGGCTCGCCCTCAGCGCGGCGGTCGCCTTCTCGCCCGTCGCCGCTTTCGCGCAGGCCCCGCGGCCGGCGACCCCGGCGCGGCCGGCAGCCCCGGCTCAGCAGCCCGCCGCCCCGGCCCAGCAGCCGGGCGCCGCGGCGACCGGCCCGACCGTCGTCCAGGTCAAGCCGGAGCCTTCGCAGACCAGCTGGACCAAGGTCTGCGGCAAGGATCAGGGCGCCAACAAGGAAATCTGCTACACGACCCGCGACTTCGTTTCGGATCAGGGCCAGCCGGTGCTCGCGGCCGCGATCTATGACGTCAAGGGCGACCCGAACAAGATCGTCCGCTTCCTGATGCCGCTCGGCCTGCTGCTGCAGCCCGGCATCCGCTTCGGCGTCGACAACGCCCAGCCGGTCGGCGGCCGCTACGCGATCTGCTTCCCGAACGGCTGCTTCGCCGAGGCGCAGGTCAAGGACGACTTCATCAATGCGATGAAGAAGGGCACCACCCTGAACATCAGCGTCCAGAACCAGGGCGCCCGTGAGGTGACCTTCGCGATTCCGCTGGCCGATTTCGCCAAGGGCTTCGACGGCGCGCCGATCGATCCCAAGGTCCTCGAGGACCAGCAGAAGCAGCTTCAGGACGAGCTGGCGAAGCGCCAGGAAGAGCTGCGCCAGCGTCTCGGCGCCGGCGGCGCCAACGCGGCTCCGGGTGCCGCTCCCGCGCCGGGCGCTCTTCCGGTTCCGGGCGCTGCCCCGGCCACCCCGCCCAAGCCCTGATCGGCCGGCGGAAGCCAAGAATAGAAAAGGCCGGCTCCAAGAGCCGGCCTTTTTGTTTTCCGTATACCGAAATGCTCAACTTGCTTGGCTGAAGGCGCTTTCTTCAGTTCAATTCGGTCCGGTCGATCCGATACCGGCCCTTGCGGTCTCGCCGGAAGAATTCCTTGGCGCGCGGATGGCGGACCGGTTCTCCGGAATCGTCGCTGACGAGATTCTGCTCCGAGACATAGGCGACGTATTCCGTCTCCTCGTTCTCCGCGAAGAGGTGGTAAAAGGGCTGGTCCTTCGACGGGCGCATGTTCTCCGGAATCGCCATCCACCATTCCTCGGTGTTGGAGAAAACCGGGTCGACGTCGAAGATCACGCCACGGAACGGGTAGACGCGGTGCTTGACCACTTGCCCGATCCGGAATTTGGCCGAACGCGCTTCCATAGTTGATCCATACTGAACCGGCCGATCCGCCGCCGGCTTACGTCCTCGCCGCCCTTGCGAGAGCAATGCGTCCTAAATGCGTCGAGATCAATGGATTAGGCCGTTTGTCCCATCACATTCCGTAGCGTTCCGCGAGATCGGGGTCGCGTGCCGCGACCTGGCGAGCAAGGTCGACGATCACCTTCGCCTGCTTCCAGGTGGCGTCGTCCTGCATCTTGCCGTCGATCATCACGGCGCCGGAGCCGTCCGGCATCGCCTCGATGATGCGCTTGGCGAAGGCGACCTCGGCCGGGTCGGGGCTGAAGACCCGCTTGGCGATCCCGATCTGCGAGGGATGCAGCGTCCAGGCGCCGGCGCAGCCGAGCAGGAAGGCGTTGCGGAACTGCGCCTCGCAGGCGTCCGTATCGGCGAAATCGCCGAAGGGGCCATAGAATGGCTTGATCCCCGCGGCCGCACAGGCATCGACCATCTTGGCCAGCGTATAGTGCCAGAGATCCTGCTGTGCGATGGCACGGGGCCCGCCATCGGGGGAGGGGTCCGCGATCACCTTGTACTCGGGATGGCCGCCGCCGACGCGCGTGGTCTTCATCGCACGCGAAGCGGCGAGGTCGGCGGGGCCGAGGCTCATGCCGTGCATGCGCGGGGAAGCCGTGGCGATCGCATCGACGTTCTTCACACCCTCGGCCGTCTCGAGGATGGCGTGGATCAGGATCGGCTTCGGCAGGGCATGGCGTGCCTCAAACTGGGCGAGGAGCTGGTCGACGTAATGGATGTCCCAGGGACCTTCGACCTTCGGGACCATCACCACGTCGAGCTTGCCGCCGATCTCCGCGGTGATCGCGCTGATATCGTCGAGGAACCAGGGCGAGTTCAGCGCATTGACGCGGGTCCACAGCCCGGTCTTGCCGAAATCCACCGCCTTGCCCATGGCGATGAAGCCGTCGCGAGCGGCCTGCTTGGCTTCGACCGGGATCGCGTCCTCGAGGTTGCCGAGCACGATGTCGACCTGGGGCGCGAGCTCTCCGACCTTCGCCCGCACCTTCTCCAGATGCGGCGGCACGAAATGGATCATGCGCTCGAGCCGCAGCGGCAGCTCGCGATAGGGCTCCGGCGCGCCGATCGCGAGCGGACGAAAGAACTGGCGCGGCGTCTTGGTCGTCATCGGGCGCTCCGTGCTGCAACGCAGCGAATGTGGATGAGCCGGCGGCACGCGTCCATCGGCCTTTCGACAAAGTAGTAGGCCTATATACCTGGGTTTATTTTCCTGTCGGATTGCATGGGCATTTAAGCCTAGGTTTAGAGTCCATCCGTTGCGTTGATGGCAGGGCGCCATGGTCCGAATGGCCTTGCCGGGCCTGCGTCATGCGCTAGATGCAGATGGCCGCGATGGGGTTCGGGCCCGGAGCGGGCGCCTTGACCGCAGGACTGACGCACCGATGGCCGACCTTCTCAATATCTTCAATCTGGTCGCGCCGTTCTTTGGGCTGATCCTGCTCGGCTTTGCCATCGGCCGTTACAAGCAGCTGCCGGAGGCCGGGCTCGCCTGGCTGCAGTTCTTCCTGATCTATGTGGCGCTGCCGCCGCTGTTCTACAGGCTGATCGCCGACAAGCCGCTGAGCGAGCTCGCAAACTGGAAGTTCATCGCCGGCACGACCACGGCGACGTTCTGCGCCTTCTGCCTGTCTTTCGCGATCGGGCTGAGACACGCCAAGGGCGACATGCCGCAGGCGGTGATGCAGGGCGTCGCCGGGGCCTATTCCAACATCGGCTATATGGGGCCGCCGTTGATCCTGGCCGCGCTGGGGCCGGAGGCCAGTGCGCCGGTCGTGCTCATCTTCGTCTTCGACAGCGTCCTGCTGTTCTCGCTCGTTCCCCTGCTCATGGCCGTGGCGGGCGTCGAGAAGAAAAGCGTGCTCGCCACGGCGCGCGAGGTGGTCTGGCGGGTTCTGACGCATCCGTTCAACGTCGCGACGCTTGCCGGCGTGCTGGCGAGCTATCTGAAGTTCGAACTGCCGGTGGCGCTCGACCGGATGGTGCTCTGGCTGTCGCAGGCCGCCGCGCCCTGCGCGCTCTTCCTGCTCGGCGTCACCGTTGCGCTCAGGCCGATGAAGACGATGCCCGGCGAGGTTCCGGCGCTGGTCGTGATCAAGCTCCTGCTGCATCCGCTGCTGGTCTGGGTTCTGCTCTCGGCGCTCGGCGGTATCCCGACCCACTGGATCTATGCCGCGATCATCATGGCGGCCCTGCCGCCGGCCCTGAACATCTTCGTGATCTCGACCCAGTATCGTGTCGGCGTCGAGCGCGCCTCCGCCTGCATCCTCGTCGGCACGATCGTGTCGATGGTCACGCTGCCGGGCTTCCTGTGGCTGGTGAAGACGGGCAGGATAACGGCCGATCTCTTTCACTAGAGCATTTCCGAGCGAAGTGGACGCCGGTTCGCGTGAAGAAAATGCGATGAAGCAAAGAATCTAAGGACGCCGATGCTGCCGCTGGACGACCTGCTGGTCCTCGATTTCTCGACGCTCCTGCCCGGGCCGCTGGCGAGCCTCTTCCTGAGCGAGGCCGGCGCGCGCGTCGTCAAGATCGAGCGGCCGGGTGGCGAGGACATGCGCGGCTTTCCGCCCCGTTTCGGCGAGACGTCAGCGCCTTTCGCCGTGCTCAACCGCGGCAAGGAGAGCGTCGAGGTCGACCTCAAGGCGCCGGATGCGCTGGCGCGGCTCAGCCCCCTGATCGCGAAGGCCGATATCCTGATCGAGCAGTTCCGGCCGGGCGTGATGGGGCGGCTCGGCTTCGGCTACGAGGCGCTGAAGGCGCTCAATCCACGGCTGATCTACTGCTCGATCAGCGGCTACGGCCAGCATGGGCCGCGCGCGCAGGAGGCCGGACACGACATCAACTATCAGGCGCTGGGCGGGCTGCTCGGGCAGTCGCTCAAGCGCGGCGACGCGCCGCCCCTGCCACCGCCGCTCGTCGCAGACATCGCCGGCGGCACGATGCCGGCCGTCCTCAACATCCTGCTGGCGCTGCGCCAGCGCGACCGCAGCGGGCAGGGTTGCCATCTCGATATCGCCATGGCCGATGCGATGCCGACCTTCGCCTGGTACGGGCTGGCGCAAGGCCAGGTGACGGGCTCCTTTCCCGATGGCGGCGAAGGCATGCTGACCGGGGCGAGCCCGCGCTATGGCCTCTATGCCACCGCCGATGGCTGGTTCCTCGCGGTCGGAGCGCTAGAGCCCAAGTTCTGGCAGGGCTTCTGCGACGGCATCGGCCTTGACACCAAGCTGCGCGACGACCGCCGCGATCCCGAGGCGACCCGCATCGAGATCGCGCGCATCATCGCAGGCGAAAGCGCCAGCCACTGGCGCGCGGTGATCGAGCCGCTGGATTGCTGCTGCACTGTGGTGCGGACGCTGGAAGAGGCGGTCTCCGATCCGCAGATGACCGCGCGCGGCCTGCTCGATACGCAGGTCGAGGAACCCGGCGGCCGGCGGCTTGTCTCGACGCCGCTGCCATTGGCACCCGTATTCCGAGAGCAGGCGGAGGGGCTCCGGCGCGTCGCGGCGAGCGGCGCCGATACGCGGAAGACATTGGGCGAAGCCTGACCTGACTCCGCCGTCGTTCTCGGGCGGAGCCTTCTCGGCCCAAGGATAAACTCCGTGCAGACCCGAGAATCTCTTGCCGGAAGAAACACATGAGCCCGCTTCGGCATGAGATGCTCGGGTCAGGCCCGAGCATGACGACCGTCCGTCAGGAAGCCGCCCCGCCCGCGAGCCCCTGCCGCATCACGAAGCGGCGCAGCGGGCCGATCCGCGACAGGGCGAGCAGTGCCGCGCCGCGCAGGAGATCGGCCGGCAGCAGGTCGGTCAGCAGCGTGCGGTTGAGCGCATCGACCGCGCCGGTCCGCAGCCGGACATCGGTCCGGCGAGCGGCGTCGTAAGCCGCGATCACCGTCTCGCTGCCTGTGTCCGAGGCGCCTGCGAGCGCATCGCGCAGTGCCGCGACATCGCGCAGGCCGAGATTGAGCCCCTGCGCGCCGATCGGCGGGAAGACATGCGCGGCCTCGCCGATCAGCGCCATACGGCCGGCGCCAAAGCGCTCGACCGAAAGCCCGCTCATCGGCACCTTCCCGCGCGGGCCTACCACCGTCATCGCGCCGACCAGCGACTGCACCTGCCTCTCGGCGCGCAGTGCGAAGGCGGCATCGTCGAGCGCCGCGACGGCTTCCGCTTCCTGCGGATCGAGCAGCCAGACCAGCGAGGAGCGTCGTCCGGGCAAAGGCACCAGGGTGCAGGGTCCCTGTCGCGTATGGAACTCGGTCGAGATCTCGCGATGATCGCGGCGGTGCTCGAAGATCGCGGTCAGCGCCACCTGCGGATAACGCCAGTCGCGGCTCTCGATTCCCGCAGCGCTGCGAATCTGCGAGTTGCGGCCGTCGGCACCGACCACCAGCCGGGCGCTCATCGGCGCGAAGCCCTCGCCGGACAGCCGGATGCTATCGGCTTGCGGCTCGATGGCACGGACCAGGCCCGGTATCATCCGCAGGCCGGGTACCGCGCCGGCCTTCTCCGCCAGGATCGCCGTCAGATCGGCATTCTCGATGTTCCAGCCGAAGGCCTCGAGACCGATCTCGGATGCGCGGAACTCGACGGGCGGCTGGCGAAACAGGCTGCCACTGTCGTCGACGAGGCGCATGACGGTGAGCGGCGCGGCCTTGTCGAGCAGGGCGCCCTGCACGTCGAGATCGGCCAGAAGTCGCCAGGAGCCGTCGAGCAGAGCGACGGTGCGTCCGTCGCGCGGTGTCGCGACCGGGCCGAGCAGGGCGACACTGCTGCCTTCGCGGCTGAGCGCCAGCGCGGCCGCGAGGCCGACGGCGCCGGCGCCCACGATGGCGATATCGACCGGATCGGCGGTGTGCGTGCTCATGATAACTGGCTATCCGATGAACCGCGTTTTGGCCACGGGCCGCAAAGTCGCAAGGTGCGTTCTGCGTTCTGCAAGCTGCTGCTTTCGCGCATGATCCACTAAGGTCGGGCATCAAACCCAAGGGAGACGCCTTTCATGGTCAAAGCCATTCGCGCGCACAAAACCGGTGGGCCGGAAGTCCTCCAGCTCGAAGACATCACGTTGCCGCAGCCGGGACCCGGCGAGGTTCTGATGCGGAACCGGGCGATCGGCCTCAACTTCATCGACACCTATTTCCGTTCGGGCCTCTATCCGGCGCCGCAGCTGCCCTTCGTCCTCGGCAACGAGAGCGCCGGCGATGTTCTGGCCGTCGGGGCGAACGTCACGGAATTCAAGGTCGGCGATCGCGTCTCGGTGGTTTCGACCCTCGGCGCCTATGCCGAGGAGCGCATCGTGCCCGCAGCCTCCGTCGTCCCGCTGCCGGACGGCATTTCCTATGAGGCCGCCGCCAGCATGATGCTGAAGGGGCTGACGGCCGAATACCTGCTGCACCGGACCTACAAGGTGAAGCCGGGCGACACCATCCTCGTCCATGCGGCGGCCGGGGCCACCGGCCTCATCCTCTGCCAATGGGGCAAGGCGCTGGGCGCGACTGTAATCGGCACCGTCGGCTCGAAGGAGAAGGCGGAGCTCGCCAAGGCGCATGGCGCCGACCACGTCATCAACTATCGCGAAGAGGATTTCGCGGCGCGCGTGAAGGAGATCACCGGCGGGAAGCTCTGCGACGTGGTCTATGACGGCGTCGGTAAGGACACCTTCATGAAGTCGCTCGACACGCTGAAGCCCTTCGGCCTGATGGCGTCCTTCGGCAACGCGTCTGGCGCCGTCGAGGCCTTCAACCTCGGCATCCTCTCCGCGAAGGGCTCGCTCTATGTCACGCGCCCGACGCTGAACACCCACACCGCCAAGCGCGAGACCATGATCGCGATGGCGAAGAACCTGTTCGAGGCGGTGACGAGCGGCAAGGTCAAGGTGCCGGTCAACGCGACCTTCCCGCTGAAGGATGCGGCCGACGCCCACCGCCTGCTGGAGTCGCGGGGCACCACGGGCTCGACGGTCCTGATCCCCTGATCCGGCAACGTCATGCCCGGGCTTGACCCGGGCATCTCGGGCCGGAAGGAACCCCGGGCATTGAAGGACGACCCGGTTTTCTCGGGTCTGCTCTCGCCTCCGCGCGAGAATGCCGCACCACCGCAATCCCGTGCTTCCGCTCGCCGGTTTGACCGAACCGCGCCGTCATTCCGGGGCGGGCCGCAGGCCCGAGCCCGGAACCCATGAACACCACGGCCCATCCAAAAGCGCGCCGATCCCGACAAGCCTTCTCGTCCGACCCTGTGTTCATGGGTTCCGGGCTCTTCGCTGACGCGAAGCCCCGGAATGACGGCGGATTCGCGTGTAAAATCGGCGCCCGCCAGCCGGGCGCATTTTTGTTTTGGCATCCATGAACCCGAAGGGCCGGCGCCGCGACAAATCGGCATCAGCGGGACACGCTGACAGCCATTCGGGACCAGGACGATGCCCAGCAAGCTTCAGATCACCGGCTTCCTTTTCGCGACCTTGACCCTTTCCGGCGTGGCGATGGCCCAGCAGGGCGGCGGAGCGGGTGGCGGCGCGGGTGGCGATGCCGGCGGCGGCGACACCTCGGTCATTGCGGTCCGGCTGAAGGATCAGGAGCGCTTGCGGGTTCCCCGCCCGGTCCGTACGAGCACCGAGGTTGCCGGTGCGAACTGCATCACCCATGCCTGCAACGAGCCGCCGAAGCGGGGCGAGCCGGTCGTGCATCTCGTCGACAATTGCGGCGGCGATCTCAGGATCGCGCGGGACCGCAACGGACGCGCCGTCCGCCGGGTCTGCGAGTTCACCAACTGATCGTGGTTGCGCTCAAACGGCGACGCCGTGCAGATCGTAGGCGTCGGCACGCTCGATCTTGACGGTGACGATGTCGCCGGGACGCAAGGGACGCCGGCTTGCCACATAGACATTGCCGTCGATCTCCGGCGCGTCCCATTTCGAGCGGCCCTTGGCGACGGTCGGGCCGGCTTCGTCGATGATCACCGGGATGCGCTTGCCGACTCGGGCCTTGACGATGCGGGTGGAGATCTCGGCCTGCGCCTTCATGAAGCGATGCCAGCGCGCCTCCTTCTCCTCCTCGGGAACGAGGGTAAGTCCGAGGTCGTTGGCGGGGGCGCCCTTCACCGGCTCGTATTTGAAGCAGCCGACGCGCTCCAGTTTCGCTTCCTTCAGCCAATCGAGCAGGAACTGCACATCCTCCTCCGTCTCGCCGGGGAAGCCGACGATGAAGGTCGAGCGGATGGCGAGGTCTGGGCAGATGTCGCGCCATTTTCGGATGCGGTCGAGCGTGCGGTCCTGATGGGCCGGGCGCTTCATCGCCTTCAGGACGGAGGGCGAGGCGTGCTGGAAGGGGATGTCGAGATAGGGCAGCACCAGCCCTTCCTGCATCAGCGGGATGACCTCGTCGACATGCGGGTAGGGGTAGACGTAGTGCAGGCGCACCCACATCCCCATCTGCCCGAGTTCGCGGGCAAGCTCGAAGAAACGCGTGCGAACCTCGCGGTCCTTCCACATCGACGGCGCGTATTTGATGTCGAGGCCGTAGGCGCTGGTATCCTGCGAGATCACCAGCAGTTCCCTAACGCCCGCCTTGGCCAGCTTCTCGGCCTCGCGCAGCACGTCGCCGATCGGTCGCGAGACGAGGTCGCCACGCAGCTTCGGGATGATGCAGAAGGTGCAGCGGTTGTTGCAACCCTCTGAAATCTTCAGATAGGCGTAGTGCCGCGGTGTCAGCTTGATGCCCTGATCGGGCACGAGGTCGACGAAGGGGTCATGCCGGGGCGGCACCGCCTGATGCACGGCCGAGACCACGCTCTCATAGGCCTGCGGCCCGGTGATCGCGAGCACGTTCGGGAAGACGTCGCGGATCTGCTCGGGCTCGGCGCCCATGCAGCCGGTGACGATGACCTTGCCGTTCTCGGCCATGGCCGAGCCGATCGCCTCCAGCGACTCCGCCTTGGCCGAATCGAGGAAGCCGCAGGTGTTGACGATGACGAGGTCGGCGCCCGCATGGCTCTTCGAGAGCTCATAGCCCTCCGAGCGCAAGGAGGTGATGATCCGCTCGGAATCGACGAGCGCCTTGGGGCAGCCCAGCGAAACGAAGGAGATTTTCGGCGCGACGGCGTTCATCGGCTGCTGGCTCGGTCAAAATGTCAGGAAGCGCCGCGCGTCACGGCACGCGATCGGCGCTTCCTTTGAACCTTTTCAACCTGTTTTGCAATCGAAAGCGCGTCAGGCCGCCTTGCCGGTCGCGACCGGCCGCTCCGGATCCTGCGTCCAGTCGGTCATCGAGCCGTCGTAGAGCGCGATCTCGTCGCGGCCGAGCACTTCGGAAAGCACGAACCAGTTCGCGGCGGCCGAATGACCGGTGTTGCAATAGGACACGACCGGGCCGTTCGGCACCGTTGCGTAGAGCTTTTCCAGCTCTCCGGGCGCCTTGAGCTTGCCGCTACCGGGCTCGAAGGCCTCGGCGTAGTCGCGAGGGATGGCGCCAGGGATATGGCCAGCGCGCGTTGCCTCCGCCGCCTTCTCGCGCCCGTCGAAATAGCTCGGCCCGCGCGCGTCGACGAGGCTCGCCTGCTTGCTGCGCGAGGCGACGAGTGTGGCGTCCGTCGTGCTGCGCAGGCGTTGCTGGGCAATGATGGGATAGGGATCCGCCCCCTTCGGTGCCGATGCGCCGGTCTCGACGGGTCGCTTCGGATCGGCAGCCCAAGCCTTGAAGCCGCCGTCGAGCACTGCCTGCTGGCCGTGACCGATGAATTTCAACGTCCAGTAGACCCGCGCCGCCGCAGCGAAATCAGTCGCGGCCGTGCCTGCCGGGACGATGACGACATCGTCATGCGGCTTGATGCCGAGCCGTCCGACCAGCGCGGCGACATGGTCGAGCGGGGGCAGCAGGCCCGGCGCATTGCCGATCTTGGCGCGCCAGCCATCGGCCGCATAGTCGGAATGAACAGCGCCGGGAATATGCCCGGACCCGAAGGCGTCCTTGCCACCATCGGCGGCGGTGCGAATGTCGATGACGACGAGTTTCTCGTCGCCAAGCCGGGCGGCGAGCGCCTCCGGCGAGATCAGTCCTGCGAACTCAACCTGGCTCATGCAGCGGCCTCCTTGTGCAGTTCGTCGATCACTTCGAGGCTGTAGGTCATCTCGGCCGTCGCCCCGAGCATGATCGAAGCCGAACAGTATTTTTCCTTCGACAATGTGACGGCGCGTTCCGCCTTGGCCTGCGAAAGGCCCTTGCCGGTGATGCGGTAGACGAGGTGGATCTTGGTGAAGACCTTGGGATCGGTGGTGGCGCGTTCGGCCTCGACCTCGACATCGCAGCCGGTGACCGATTCACGGCCCTTCTTGAGCATGCCGACCACATCGAAAGCCGTGCAGCCGGCGAGCCCGATCAGCAGCATCTCCATCGGCCGGATACCCAGATTGCGCCCGCCATATTCAGGCGCGCCGTCCATGATCATGGCGTGTCCGCTGCCGGACTCGCCCATGAAGGCCATGCCTTCCACCCATTTCGCGCGTGCTTTCATCGCGATCTCCCATCCGGATCGTGGCCCGGCCGGCGCGGTGGCCGGCTGGATTCGCAGCGGAGGCTAGGGCATCGAGCCGAAAAGGGGAATCCGCTTTTCCAGATCACCGATGCCGAACAATCGGGTCGATCAAGCGGCAGCGAACAGGTTGCCATGGGTGATGCGCAGCCGGATGCGCTCACCGATCGCCGGAGCGACCTGGCTGGCGAGATCGACCTCGAGCCGTTTCTTGAGCCCGTCGATCGCCACCTCCGCCCGGCGCAGCGGGCCGTTGCGACGCAGATGCTCGACTACGCCGGGCAGGGCCAGCGGCGTCTCGTCGACGATGCGCAGATGCTGCGGGCGGACATAGAGCGAGGCCGAACCGCCCTGGTTCTGCGTGATGCCGCCCAGCACCGGCCGGTCGCCGAAGAAGGCCTGGCTGCCGACGACCTTCACGGGGAGCTTATTCACCTCGCCGAGGAACTCGCAGATGAACGGCGTCGCCGGATGGTCGTAGACGTCGTCGGCCGAGCCGACCTGCTCGATGCGCCCCTCGTTCAGGATCGCGACGCGGTCGGCGAGTTCCAGCGCCTCTTCCTGGTCATGGGTGACGAAGACGGTGGTGTGGCCGGTACGCCCGTGCAGTTCGCGCAGCCAGGCTCGCAGATCCTTGCGCACCTTGGCGTCGAGCGCGCCGAAAGGCTCGTCGAGCAGCAGCACGCGCGGCTCGATCGCAAGCGCGCGGGCGAGCGCGACGCGCTGCCGCTGGCCGCCTGAGAGCTGGCTCGGATAGCGCTTTTCGAGGCCGGGCAACTGAACGAGTTCAAGCAGGTCGCCGACGCGCTTGCGGATTTCCGCGGAGTCGGGGCGCTCGTGGCGGGGCCGGGACTTCAGCCCGAAGGCGATGTTCTCGGCGACGTTCATCGTCTTGAACAGCGCATATTGCTGGAAGACGAAGCCGATGCGGCGATCGCGCAGCGAGAGATCGCGCGTATCGGTCTCCCCGAACAGCACGCGGCCGCGATCGGCCTCTTCCAGCCCGGCGATCAGGCGCAGCAGCGTGGTCTTGCCCGACCCCGATGGGCCGAGCAGCGCAACGAGCTCTCCCGGCTGGATATCGAGCGAGACCCCCCGCAGCGCCGGGAAGGTATCGAAGCGTTTCTCGATGGTTTCGATGGTGACGGCGACCGACATGGCGAGAAATCCTTCGTCTGTGGGTCAGTGACGGCGGCTGGCGGCGATCACGTCGCCGTAGTGCCATTCCAGCAGGGTCTTGAGCACGAGGGTGACGAGGGCGAGCCCCGCCAGCAGCGAGGCAACCGCGAAGGCCGCCGCGCCCATGTACTCGTTGTAGAGGATCTCGATGTGCAGCGGCATGGTGTTGGTCAGGCCGCGGATCTTGCCGGAGACGACGGCGACGGCGCCGAATTCGCCCATCGCGCGGGCGTTGCAGAGCAGAACGCCGTAGAACAGGCTCCACTTCACGTTCGGCAGCGTCACCGAGAAGAAGACGCGCCAGGGCGAGGCGCCAAGCGTCAGCGCCGCCTCCTCGTCGGACGAGCCGAGCGACTGCATATGCGGGATCAGTTCGCGAGCCACGAAGGGGAAGGTGACGAAGACCGTCGCCAGGATCAGCCCCGGCAACGCGAAGACGATCTTGAGGTTGTTGGCTTGCAGCCACGGTCCGAAATAACCTTGCGCCCCGAAGAGCAGCACGAAGACGAGGCCGGAGATCACCGGCGAGACCGAGAAGGGCAGGTCGATCAGGCTGATCAGCAGATTCTTGCCGCGGAACTCGAACTTGGCGACCGCCCAGGCTGCCGCGATGCCGACGACGATATTGAACGGGACAGCGATCGCCGCGACGAGCAGCGTCAGCCGGATCGCCGCCAATGCGTCGGGCTCGATGATCGCGGCGCGATAGGCCGCCCAGCCCTTGGCACCGGCCTCGACGAAGACGGTGACGAGCGGCAGCAGCAGGAACAGCAGCAGGAAGGCGAGCGAGATCGCGATCAGGGCGATCTGCACACCCAAGCTTTCGCCGTGCGCCCTGCGGGTGGCTGGCCTGGCGGCCGAGGGCAGCGTCGCGTCAGACATCGCCGAACCTCCGGCGGGCGCGTGCCTGGATCAGGTTGCCCGCAAGGATCAGCGCGAACGAGATCAGCAGCATCATCGTCGCCACCACGGCCGCGCCGGCATAGTCGAACTGCTCAAGCCGGATCACGATCAGCAGCGGAGCGATCTCCGAGACCATCGGGACGTTGCCGGCGATGAAGATCACCGAGCCGTATTCGCCGACGGCCCGCGCGAAGGCGAGCACGAAACCGGTCATAAGCGCCGGCAGGACCGGCGGCAGGATGACCCGGAAGATCGTCCGGACGCGGCTGGCGCCGAGCAGTGCGGCGGCTTCCTCGACATCGCTTTGCAGCTCTTCCAGCACAGGCTGCACGGTGCGTACCACGAAGGGCAGGCCGATGAAGATCAGCGCCACCATCACGCCGAGGGGCGTATAGGCGACCTTGCCGTCGAAGCCGAAGGAAAGATCGGTGAAGGGGATGGTGAGGCGGAAGGCGAGCGGCGCCAGCAGCGAGCCGACCCAACCGTTCGGCGCGTAGATCGCCGCGAGCGAGATGCCGGCCACCGCCGTCGGCAGAGCGAAGGGCAGGTCCACCGCCGCATCGATCAAGCGCCGGCCGGGAAACTCGTAACGCACCAGCACCCAGGCCAGGATCAGCCCGAACACGGCGTTGACCAGCGCGGCGAACAGCGCTCCGGTGAAGGAGAGCCTGAGCGCGGCCAGCGTGCGCGGCGAGGTGGCCACCGCCCAGATGTCGGCGGGGCCGGCGCTGGCCGCCTTCAGGAACAGAGCCGCCAGCGGTATCAGAACGATCAGCGACAGCGCCGTCACCGTGATGCCGAGCGCCAGCCCGAAGCCGGGCAGGATGCTGGGCTCGCGCCAGCGGAAGGTCGTCGTCGCCGCCGTCATGGGGTCAACGAGCCGGCTTGTAGAGTTGGTCGAAGGTGCCGCCATCGCCGAAATGGGTCGGCTGCGCCTTTGCCCATCCGCCGAAGGCCCCATCGATCGTCACGAGTTCGACCTTCGGGAAATTGGCGACGTCCTTCGCGTCGGCTGCTTCGGGGTTGCGCGGGCGATAGAAGTTCCGGGCGATGATCGCCTGCGCCTTCGGCGTGTAGAGGAAATCGAGATAGGCCTGCGCCGGCTCGCGGGTCTTCTTGGCGTCGACATTGGCGTCGACGAGCGAAACCGGCGGCTCCGCGAGGATCGACAGGCTGGGGACGACGATGTCGAACTTGTCGGCGCCGAATTCCTTCAGCGCCAGGAAGGCCTCGTTCTCCCAGGACAGGAAGACGTCTCCGATGCCGCGCTGGGTGAAGGTGGTGGTGGCGCCGCGCGCGCCGGTGTCGAGCACGGGAACATTGGCGAGGAGCTTGCCGATGTAATCGCGCACCTTCGCGTCGTCCTTGTTGAACGCCTTCTCGGCATAGGCCCAGGCGGCAAGGTAGTTCCAGCGCGCCCCGCCCGAGGTCTTCGGGTTCGGCGTGATGATCTGCACGCCCGGCTTCACGAGGTCGCCCCAGTCCTTGATCGCCTTCGGATTGCCCTTGCGGACGAGGAAGACGATCGTCGAAGTATAGGGCGAGGAGTTGTGCGGCAGGCGCTTTTGCCAGTCGAGCGGCAGCTTCTTCGAGCGCTCGGCTATGGCGTCGATGTCGCCGGCCAGCGCCAGCGTCACCACGTCGGCGTTGAGGCCATCGATGACGGTGCGGGCCTGGGCGCCCGAGCCGCCATGCGACTGGCGGATCGTGCTGATCTTTTTATCGGGATTCTTGGCGTTCCATTCTTCGAGGAAAGCCGCGTTGAGGTCGCGATAGAGCTCGCGGGTCGGATCGTAGGACACGTTCAGGAGTTCGGTCTGGGCGCGCGCGCCGGCGACGACGCCGAAGCAGAGCGTGAACGCTCCCAGAACCAGCCCGGCCCTAAGAAGGCGGCGAAATACGGGTCGCGTCATGTCAGGGCTCCGTTGTGTGCACGACGAAGTCGCAAGGGCGATCTTCTATCCGTTCTGAATAACAAACGAAACGTACTGAATTTACGGCCTATTCTCAATGATTTAGGGCAGTATGGCCCTTCCAAATTGCAGCGCTGGAAGAGAAAACGCATCTACCGCGATGGCGTTCCCGCCGTCGCCCAAACCATCGGCGGCTCTCAGGCCCGGCGGCGATCCTCGGCTGGATTCGCCACGGCCAGAAGCGAACCGAAGGCATGGCCGAGCAGGACGAGCACCGGCCCGCTCGCCGGCAGTTCCGAGAGCTTTTCCGGCAGGGTCGCGATGGTCGCGGCGACACGCGCCTCGTCGGGCCGCGTCGCCGACAGCACGGCGACGGCCGGAGTGAGCGGATCGAGCCCGGCAGCAATCGCGCGCTCGCGGAAGCCGGGCAGGGTGGCCCGTGCCATGTAGATCACCGTGGAGGCGGCCGGGTCGGCCATCGAGCGCCAGTCCAGATCCTCAGGCAGCTCGCCCTTGCGCGAATGACCGGTGACGAATTGCAGGCGCCTTGCATGGTCGCGATGGGTCAGCGACAGCCCGAGCGAGGCGGCCGCGCCCTGCGCAGCCGAGATGCCGGGCACGATCGCGACCGGGATGCCGGCGGCATGGCACGCATCGATCTCCTCGCCGGCGCGGCCGAAGATGCCGGGGTCGCCGCCTTTCAGCCGCACCACATGCTTGCCTGAGGCGGCGAGCGAGACGATCAGCGCGTTGATGTCGCCCTGTTTCACCGAGGGGCCGTAGCCGGTCTTGCCGACGAGCATGCGCTTGGCCTCGCGCCGCGCCAGTTCGAGCACGCCGGGCGAGACGAGGTCGTCATAGAGGATGATGTCGGCGCTCTGGAGCGCGCGGATCGCCTTCAGCGTCAGCAGTTCCGGATCGCCGGGGCCGGCGCCGACCAGCGTGACGCGGCCCTTGCCGTCATGCACCGCCTCGATCTGCGCGAGCCGTGCGAAAAGCTCCGCTTCGTCCTGCGGGCCGGGCTTGCGCTCGGGCTCGGCCATCGCCCTGGCGGCGAAGAGCTCCCAGAAGGCGCGGCGGAGCGTGAAGGGTAGTTCGCGGGCCTGGACCGCCGGGCGCCAATCGGCCGCAGCCTGTGCCCAGTTCTTGAGGCCGGCCGGGAGCAGCGCCTCGATCTTGGTGCGGATCGCCTGGCCGAAGACCGGGGCGGCACCGTCCGTCGAGACGGCGACGATCAGCGGCGAGCGGTTGACCAGCGCACCGAAGGCGAAATCGCAGTAGTCCGGCTTGTCGACGATATTGACCGGCACGCCGGCCTGCCGCGCGGCGGCGACGAAGGCGCGGATCGCGTCGGAATCATCGAGATCGGCAACGGCGAGCGCCGCGCCATCGAGATCGCTGGCTTGCCAGCCCCGGCCGTGGACATGCACGCGGTTATTGATTTCGCCATTCGACAGATCGGCGAACAGCGCAGTCTCGCTTTCGGCGAAGACATGCAGCTCGGCGCCCGTGGCAGCGAGCAACTCGGCCTTCCACACCGCGCCTTCGGTCGCGCCGGCCAGAACGACCTTACGCCCGTCCAGCTTGTGGAAGAGCGGCAGCGTGGCCAGCGGCTCGATTCGCCCCGGGGTCGTCGTCGGCTGTCTTTCGGTCATCGCGTCGTCGCCACGGCCTTCTCGTTCGTCGCGCCGGGCTCGCCGCCCGCGGGTGGCGTCAGCAGCCACAGCGCGGCCAGTGCCAGGATGATAAGGCGAAAGCAAAGATCGAACCAGCGCCCGCGCGCCTCGGTCGCCGGCCGTGCCGGAAGCAGCGCCTCGATCTCCGCGTGCATGCTGTCCTCCGCGATATTGATGGGGCTCGCCCGGCCTGTGTCGCCGCGCCTGCTTGTGGTCGATGCCGTGCTCATTCGGCCGCGATCCCGGATGCGGCCCGCGCCGCCTTGCGACGGTCGAGAATATTGCGCTCGGCGCCGTCATAGCCGCGCTGATAAGTGGCGCTGAAGGATTCGCGCGCGTGCAGCCATTGCGGAACCGGCTGGCGCGCCGCGCTCGCCTCCGGCAGCTCGATCGTGTCGAAACCGCTGGACAGGGCATAGGCGAACTGGTCGGCGATCAGCGGGCCATTGGCGCGAACCTCGCCCTGGAAGCCGGCCCGGCGGACCTGCCGGGCGAGGCTGAAACCGCGCCCGTCCGAATAGGCCGGGAAGGCGATGGCGACGAGCGCGAGCCGCGCCAGGAAGGGCGCGAGTTCGGCGAACGGGACGGAGTTCGGCAGGATCACACCGATCTCCTGATCCGGAGTTTGTGCCGCAAGCGCTTCCGTCAAAGCCTCCCAGGGCACGAGCGCCGCCGGGATGTTGCCGATCGCGGCACCATCGCTGCGGGTCCAGCGATCGTCCCGGCTTCCATTGCGATCAAGCAGCGGCACGGGCGGTCTCCTGGAATGCTGTCTTGAATGGCCCGAGGCCGATGCGACGGACGTTGTCGATGAAGCTCTCGCCGTCGGTGCGCTCCGCCAGATAGACGGAGACGATCCGTTCGATCGCATCCGGCACATCCTCTGCCGCCAGACCCGGCCCTAGGATCTCGCCGATCGCGGCGTTCTCGGTGGCGTCGCCCCCAAGCGTGATCTGGTAGGATTCGATGCCGCGCTTTTCCAGGCCGAGAATGCCGATATGGCCGACATGGTGGTGGCCGCAGGCGTTGATGCAGCCGGAGATCTTGATGCCGAGTGGCCCGATCTCGCGTTGGCGGGCATCGTCGGCGAAACGCTGCTGGATCGCCTGAGCGATCGGGATCGAGCGGGCCGTCGCCAGCGCGCAGTAATCCAGGCCGGGGCAGGCGATGATGTCGGTGACGAGGCCGATATTGGCGGCGGCTAACCCGGCCTCGCCGAGCTTCTGCCAGATTGCCAGGAGATCGCGCTGGCGCACATGCGGCAGCACGAGGTTCTGCGCATGGGTGACGCGCAACTCGTCGAAGGAATAGCGCTCGGCCAGATCGGCGACGAGGCGCATCTGCTCGCTGGTCGCGTCGCCCGGCGCCTGGCCGAGCGGCTTCAGCGAGATCGTCAGCGCGGTGTAGCCCGCCAATTTGTGCGGCGTCGTATTGACCTCGACCCAGCGGGCGAAGGCCGGATTGGTCGCCTTGGCCGCTTCCAGCGTGTTGCTCACGGCCGGCAGCGTCTCGTAAGCCGGCGGCGCGAAATAGGCGGCGATGCGCGCCACCTCTTCGGGATCGGCATTGATCGACGGGCCGTCGAGCTGCGCGAACTCGGCCTCGACGCGGCGGGTGAACTCCTCGGCGCCGGTCTCGTGGACCAGGATCTTGACGCGCGCCTTGTACTTGTTGTCGCGCCGGCCTTCGAGATTGTAGACGCGCATGATCGCCTCGAGATAGGCGAGCAGGTCATTGTTCGGCAGGTAGTCGCGCACGACCTTGCCGATCATCGGCGTGCGGCCGAGCCCGCCTCCGACGCTGACCTCGTAGCAGACCTCATGCGTGTCAGGATGGCGCCGCAGGCGCAGGCCGATGTCGTGCGCCCTGGTCACGGCGCGGTCGTGCTCGGCACCGGTCACCGCGATCTTGAACTTGCGCGGCAGGTAGCTGAACTCGGGATGGGCCGAGGACCATTGCCGGATCAATTCGGCGGTGGGGCGGGGGTCCTCGATCTCGTCCTGCGCGACACCGGCGAAATGATCGGCCGTGACGTTGCGGATGCAATTCCCCGAGGTCTGGATGCAATGCATCTCGACATCGGCGAGCAGCCCGAGGATTTCCGGAATATCGCGCAGCTTCGGCCAGTTGAACTGCAGGTTCTGGCGCGTGGTGAAATGGCCGTAGCCGCGGTCATAGCGCTCGCCGATCAGCGCGAGCTGCCGCAACTGCCGGGAGTTCAGCGTGCCATAGGGGACGGCGATCCGCAGCATATAGGCGTGAAGCTGGAGATAGACGCCATTCTTCAGCCGGAGCGGCTTGAACTCGTCCTCGGTCAGCGAGCCGTCGAGCCGGCGCGAGACCTGATCGGTGAACTGTGCCACCCGCTCCCGCACGAAACGCTCGTCGAATTCGTCATAACGATACATGGATCAGCCCTTCGGCCCGGAGGCGATGCCTTCACCGGCCTGCTTGCCGAGATCGGGTCGGTTGCTGGGGCCGAGCGTCTTGAAGCGCTCGCGAAAATGGCGTGGAATCGGGCGGCCGGTTTCGACCGCCACATCGACGAGATAGGCGTCGACGACCCTGTTTCCGCGAAGCTCGGCGGCGGCGAAGGCTTCGAGCCGGTCGGCTGCCGGGTCGTCTGCAGCGACCAAAGCCAGCGCCGGATCGCGCGTCCAGGCCAGAGCGTCGGCGCCGTCATTGCTCGCGAACACCACGTCGCCGTCGAGCAAGTCATTGGCGAGCAGGATCGCCGGCAGCGGCACGCGTTTCGTCACAGCGGCCATTATGCGGCCCCCGCCAAGGTCAGCGTCAGCCCGTCGCGCGCCATGACCCGCCAGCCTTCTACGGCTTCCAGTGCATGACTCCGGCCCTGTCGATCGACGACGTTCAGAATTGCCACGATAACGCCCATCCCCGTTCGGTCTTCCGAACAGGATTTTACGCTACAGGCGGGGTATGGCTCAATTCACATCAGGTAGTCGGTTTTTTCGTATTATCGACTCTGTAGAGTAGAATTATCCTGAAGAAGGAGTTTTGGGCCGATCCGTCGCAAAATTTTGCCATCTCGGCAGCGTCCGGCACGGAGAGAGGACGCCGCCTCGGTTCGACCGTCGTCAGGCGCTCTTGAGGATCGCCTCGACGATCTCCTGGACGTCCAGCGCCTCGCTCAACGTCGCGAGATGATGTGGCTCGCCACGCGTCAGCTTTGCGACACCTTCGAGCTGGCGGCGCAGGGCCAGGGGGCGCGCTTCGTTCTGCGAGAGAGCCTCCGGATCGCGCTCCCAGGAGCCGTCAGCCAGACGCCGCTCGGCCTGCGACCAGTCGCAGAGGCGTACCGCGCCCTTGTCGCCTTCGAGCGTCCAGACGTTGTGGTCGTCCTTCGCGGTGGTGCCGACGCTGCCGGTGAGGGTGGCAGGCAGGGCGCCTGCCGTCAGCGTCGCCTCGATGCGGCGCTCGCTCTTGCCGGGCTCGGGATAGACAGCCTTGCCAGCGAGGCCGGCGAAAGGCCCCGCGATACGACGTGTCAGGAACAGGAAATGCGAGACGACCTCGCGGGTGAAACCGCCCTGCACCGGCCCGTCGAGCCAGCCGGCCGCATCGGCCTGCCAGGAGCGCGGCCAGGTCGCGAAGGCGACCTCGATCGAGATGCGCCGGGGCGTGCCGACGACGCCCGAGGCGATCCATTCCTGCAGCCGTACGACGGCCGGGGAGGAGGCGAAGGGGAAGTTCACGGCGCCGCGCTCCTTCGCTTCGGAGACGAAGGCGCGTGCATCGGCGAGATCGACCGCCAGCGGCTTCTCGCAGAACACGGCCTTGCCGGCGGCAAGCGCCGCCCGGGCATGGGCGAGATGGGAGGTGGGCGGGGAGGCGATGTAGACGCAGTCGCTGGCGGCGATCAGGGCAGCGGCGTCGGGCTGGTGCGGGACCGCGGGCAGGGCGGTCGCGATCCGTTCCATGGCCGCGGAGGAGGGGTCCCAGATGCCGGAGACCTGCAGGGCCGCGGCCGGCTGGTCGAGCGCTGCGCGCAGCATGCGCTCGCCCATGATACCGGCGCCGATCAGGCCGAAGGAGATTGAGGTCTGGGGCATGTGAGGTCTCGAGCAGGCGGTTGATGGAATTGCCGCGCCCTGCATGGCATGCCGCGATGGTCGGACGGAAGCCGCTTTAGCTGCCGGATCAAGTCGGTGTCGCGACGGTCCGCATCCGAGCCGTCAGCGAAAGCCCCATCACCGCCAGCGCGAACAGCACCCAGAGCGGGTCGGCGCGATTGAGCAGGAACGCTTCCAGCATGCCGACATAGGTCATGAAGATCACGATCATGACGAAGAGATCCGCCAGCCTGCGATTGGCCGGCGCACGCCAACTCGCGAGATAGTTCAGCAGCGGCTTGCCCATCAGCAGATAGATCATCACCGCCGCACCCGGGACGCCGAAGGCCAGCGCCGCGTCAAGATAGCTGTTGTGGCCGGAACCGATGCCGCGCACATCCCAGCTTGCCTCGAAGTTCTCCTCGAGGCCGGTGACGATCGGCGTCTGCCAGAAGCTGGCGTAGCCGTAGCCGAGCCAGGGCCGCTCGGCGATGTGCCGGAGCGCGAATTTCCAGATCTCGTCGCGGCCAGTGAAGGTCGGATCGGAGATCAGCGCCGCGCTGAGCGCGTGGAGCTGCGGCCAGATGACGGAGCCGACGGTCAGGGCGGCGATGGTCGCGACCAGGACGAGGTGCAGCAGGATCGTCAGGCCGGGCCGTCCGGTGATGCGGCTCAGGAATACGAGGCCGATCGTCAGCGGCAGGAAGCCCAGTGTCGTCTTGGAGCCGCTGTTGAGCACGAAGAGCACGCCGAGCGCCACGATCAGGCCGCCGCGCCAGCGTAACCCGCTGCGCCAGGCGTAGATGCCGAACATCGCCATGATCGAGAAGACCGGTGCCGCGAAGTTCTTGTGGCTGAGGTGGCCGCGCCAGTCGCCGGCATGGACCCCTTCGGCGCCTTCCGAGCTGTGGACGGCGAGATGCGGCGCGAGCAGTAGCGCCCCGTAGACCAGCGCCAGCAGCAAGAGGCAGGCATTGGCTGCGGCGGTCGCGAAGCTTCGTTCGTCGCGCGGCAGGACAAGCACGCCGGCAATGATGGTCATCACGATCGCCGCGAGCAGAAGTCCGCGCAAAGACGCGGTCGGATCGAGCGACTGGGCGGCTGAAAGCGCTGCGATGCCGAAGATGATCGCCCAGCTGCCGCTGCCGAGCCGAGCCAGAACTGCTCGCTGCGTCAAGCTCAGCATCGCGACCAAAAATGCGAGGCCAAGGACGAAATAGCCGATCTGGTTGACGATATTACCGGTGGATTCGCCTGGCGCAGTCGCCTCGGGCGGCCCGGCGAAGGGCTGGAGCGACATCATCAGCACGAACAGGCCGAAGCCGGCGAGAACGTTGCCGAGCGAGCCCGTGCCGGCAATGCGCGCGGTTGAGCCTGATCGTGCCGGCTGGTTGGTGATCGAGCCCTGGACGCTCTCGCTCATGGCCGCTTCGCGTTGGACTGGACGACCTTGCTCCGGGGAGCCGGGCTGGCTGTCGACATCGTAGGCGCTGACATATTAAGGGCCTCTAACTCCGGCGGCCTGACGGCAAGAGCATCTGACGACGCTGCCGTTTACGTCTCTTTTACGCCGACGCGTTGAGCTTCGCGCCATAAGCATAAGATCGAATCGGGAGCAACCATGTCCGTCCCCGCCGCCGCGAGCGAGCAGGCCCGCCTGGACGAGCTGGCGCAGTATGACATCCTCGATACGCCGGGTGAGGAATCCTTCGACCGGATCACGCGCCTCGTTCGCCGCACATTGAAGGTGCCGATGGCGACCGTGACTTTCCTCGATGGCCACCGGCAGTGGTTCAAGTCGCGCGAGGGCTTGTCCGACTGCGAAGGAGATCGGCGTAGCGCGCTCTGCGACGTCACGATCCGCCGCGGCGAGCCGTTGATCGTGCCCGATACCCGTGCCGATCCGCGCTTCACCGACAATCCGCTCGTCACCGGCGCGCCGCATCTGCGCTTCTATGCCGGCATACCGCTGCGAGGCGAGGGCGGTCACAATATCGGCACGCTCTGCGCCATGGACACCGCGCCCCGCGCCTTCGATGGAGAGGACGTTGCGATCCTCGCCGATCTCGCCGCGATCGTGATGGACGAGCTCAGGTTGCGTCTGCTCGTGTCCACCGATGTCCTGACCGGGGCACTCTCGCGCCGCGCCTTCCGCAATGAAGCCGGCAAGGCGATCGCACTCGCGTTGCGCCATCGCCATGAGACGAGCTGTATCGCCTTCGACCTCGACCACTTCAAAACCGTCAACGATACGCAGGGCCATGCCGGCGGGGACACCGTGCTGACCGGCACCGTGGCCGCCTGCCGCGACCTGCTGCGCCAGAGCGACCTGATCGGGCGCCTCGGGGGCGAGGAGTTCGCGATTCTGCTGCCGCATACGGGGCTGCAGGCCGCTCTCAGCGTCGCGCAGAAGCTACGGGAAAGCATCGCCGCCCAGCGCTTCGAAGGCGTCGGCGGACCGTTCGCCGTGACCGCGAGCTTCGGCATCGCGGCGCTTTCAACCGCCGCATCGGATCTCGAAGCCGTGCTTCAGCAGGCTGACGAGGCGCTCTATGCCGCCAAGACCGCGGGTCGCAATCGCTGCATCGCGGCCCATGCAGGCGCTGCGAGCAACTCGCCCTTCGGTCGGCGCGTGCTCAAGGCCGGCAGCATCGTGTTCAACGGCGGCCGCTCGGTGATCGACTGCACCGTCAAACGGCTTTCCGACGAGGGCGCCAGCCTTGCCGTAATCGATTCGGCCGGCGTGCCCGGCCGTTTCAAGCTCGCGATCGAGGCCGATAATTTCTCGCGTTTCGTGCATGTGGTGCGCAAGGCTGGCCCTGAGATCGACGTTCAGTTCGCCTGAGTTGGCTCAGATGGAGCGACCGACCGGGCCGTGTTTCAGCGTGGATGCCGGCGCTTACGGCGGGCATTCGATGGCAGCTGCCAGGCCGTTCATCCTCGCTTTCCACGACGGTTTGTATCCAGCACATACGAGCAATTGACGGATGAATGGAAAAGACCGCTAAATGTAGTGGTCACGGTCTCTCGAATCGCAAGATCGAGAGCTAAGAGGGAAGCCGGTGCGAAGCCGGCGCTGCCCCCGCAACTGTTAGCGGTGAGTTCTCATCCAGCATTAAGTCACTGAGGCCGCAAGGCCTTGGGAAGACGGGCGAGAACGACGACCCGCGAGCCAGGAGACCTGCCGCGACCCTAGTTAACGTCCTCGGGCGGGGTGTCCCGGTGGTGCGCTGGCAGGTCGCGGCCTCTCGTCGTCGCGCGCCCTTTCCACGCGTCCGCCTTGGCCTTCGCCCCCAACATCTTGATCTTGGGGTTTGGAGCCGATGTCTCTTTCCGTTGAAGCCGAACGGCCTGCGCCGGCGCCGTACAGTGCCGAAACCGTCTCGCAGCCGCGCGCCGTCGCGAGCGAACCGGGCTTCCAGGTGATCCGCCGCAACGGCGCGGTCACGCCCTTCGATGCCTCCAAGATCGCAGTGGCCCTGACCAAGGCGTTCCTGGCGGTCGAGGGTTCGAGCGCCGCCGCCTCGCGCCGCATCCACGACATCGTCGCCGACCTCACCACGCAGATCGTCGCGGGCCTGACGCGCCGCGCCGATGCCGGCCGCACCTTCCATATCGAGGACGTGCAGGACCAGGTCGAACTCGCCCTGATGCGCTCCGAGCATCACAAGGTCGCACGCGCCTATGTGCTTGACCTGCTGTCGTCCTTCGATTTCATGGCCTCGACGCCGACGCTGTTCAATTCGGGCACGCTCCGCCCGCAGCTGTCCTCCTGCTTCCTGACCACCGTTGCCGACGATCTCGACGGCATCTTCAAGGCGGTGAAGGACAATGCGCTGCTCGCCAAGTATTCCGGCGGCCTCGGCAACGACTGGACGCCGGTGCGCGGATTGGGCGCCCATATCAAGGGCACCAATGGCGAGAGCCAGGGCATCGTGCCGTTCCTGAAGGTCGCCAACGACACGGCGATCGCGGTCAACCAGGGCGGCAAGCGAAAGGGCGCGGTCTGCGCCTATCTCGAGACCTGGCATGTCGACATCGAGGAGTTCCTCGATCTGCGCAAGAACACCGGCGACGACCGCCGCCGCACCCATGACATGAACACGGCGAACTGGATTCCCGACCTGTTCATGCAGCGCGTCGCGGCCGGCGGCCAGTGGACGCTGTTCTCGCCCGACGAGACGCCGGACCTGCACGGCCTCTACGGCAAGCCGTTCAAGGCGGCCTATGAAGCCTATGAGGCCAAGGCCGACCGCGGCGAGCTCAAGGTGTCCAAGCGCGTGGCAGCGCTCGATCTCTGGCGCAAGATGCTGACCATGCTGTTCGAGACCGGCCATCCCTGGATCACCTTCAAGGATGCCTGCAATCTGCGCTCGCCTCAGCAGCATGCCGGCGTCGTGCATTCGTCCAATCTCTGCACCGAGATCACGCTCAACACCTCGGCCGATGAGGTCGCGGTCTGCAATCTCGGCTCGGTCAACCTCTTTGCCCATGTGACGGCGGAGGGGCTCGACCAGGCCCGGTTGGCGAAGACGGTGAAGACCGCCATGCGGATGCTCGACAATGTCGTCGACATCAATTTCTACACGATCCCGGAGGCGCGCCGTTCCAACCTGCGCCATCGCCCGGTGGGCCTCGGCGCTGCAGACCCTGCGCCTGCCGGCGGCTTCGGAAGGCGCGGTCGCCTTCGCCGACAGCTCCATGGAGGCTATCAGCTTCCATGCGATTTCGGCCTCGGTCGATCTAGCCGCCGAGCGCGGCCGCTATCCGAGCTTCGAGGGCTCGCTTTGGTCGAAGGGCATCCTGCCGATCGACTCGCTCGATATCCTCTCGGAAGCCCGCGACGGCGATGTCGAGCTCGACCGCTCGGCGACGCTGGATTGGGAGCCGCTGCGCGAGCGAGTGAAGACCATCGGCATGCGCAATTCCAATACGATGGCGATCGCGCCGACCGCGACGATCTCCAACATCGTCGGCGTCTCGCAGTCGATCGAGCCGTCCTACAGCCAGCTCTACGTCAAGGCCAACATGTCCGGCGACTTCACGGTGGTGAATGCCGGGCTCGTGCACGACCTGAAGGCGAGGGGGCTTTGGGACGAGGTGATGGTCTCCGACCTGAAATACTATGACGGCAAGGTCAGCGGGATCGACCGCGTTCCGGAGGACTTCAAGGCGCTCTACGCGACCTCCTTCGAGATCGAGACGAGCTGGCTCATCCGCGCCGCGGCGCGCCGGCAGAAATGGATCGACCAGGGCCAGTCGCTCAACCTCTATATGGCGCAGCCCTCGGGCCGGAAGCTCGACGAGGCCTATCGGCTGGCGTGGCGGCTGGGCCTGAAGACGATCTATTACCTGCGCGCGCTCTCGGCGACCCACGTCGAGAAATCGACGCTGAAGGGGACGGACGGCAAGCTCAACGCGGTCTCCGCAACTGTGCCAGTCGCGGCTAAGGCAGCTCTCGCGGCCGCGCCGATCCTCGTCGATATCCCGCTCGATAACGGCATGGCGGTGCCCAACGCCTGCTCGATCGACGATCCGACCTGCGAGGCCTGCCAGTAACGGCCGCCGTCATCCCACCTCGCGCGTCATTCTCGGGCGAAGCGAAGCGCAGACCCGAGAATCTCGATCGGAAGAGGGCGCTGGACCCCTCCTTCGGCCGGAGATGCTCGGGTCATGCCCGAGCATGACGCCCTTCATTTCACGAACGGAATTTTTCCATGCTCGACTGGTCCGAAACCAAGCCCGCGACCCCAGCCAACCCCGCCATCCTGACCAACCCGGTTCCCACGGCCGACGCCACCGGGCTGGGCGAGATCGATCGCTCCGGCGGGCGCGTCAGCGTCGACGAGAAGCGGATGATCAACTGCCGCGCCGACGTGAATCAGCTTCTGCCGCTCAAGTACAAATGGGCTTGGGAGAAGTATCTCGCCGGCTGCAACAACCACTGGATGCCGACCGAGGTCTCGATGCAGGCCGACATCGCGCTGTGGAAGTCGAGGGATGGGCTGACCGAGGACGAGCGGCGCATGCTCAAGCGCAATCTCGGCTTCTTCGCCGCCTCGGAGAGCCTCGTCGCAAACAACATCGTGCTCGCGATCTATCGCCACCTGACCAATCCCGAATGCCAGCAATATCTGCTGCGTCAGGCCTTCGAGGAGGCGATCCACACGCACACCTTCCAGTACATCGTCGAGAGTCTCGGCCTCGACGAGGGCGAGCTGTTCAACATGTATCGCGAGGTGCCTTCGATCACCGACAAGGCGGCCTGGGCGCTGAAGCATACGCAGAGCATCGAGGACCCCGATTTCAGCACGGGGACACCCGAGAACGACCAGGCGCTGCTGCGCGACCTGATCACCTTCTACGCGATCTTCGAGGGTATGTGGTTCTACACCGGCTTCGCGCAGATCCTCTCGCTCGGCCGGCGCAACAAGATGGTCGGCATCGCCGAGCAGTACCAGTACATCCTGCGCGACGAGTCGATCCATTTGAACTTCGGTATCGACGTGATCAACCAGATCAAGATCGAGAACCCGCATCTCTGGACCAGGGCCTTCCAGAAGGAGGTGCGTGGCATGATCCGCGATGCGGCCGAGCTTGAAGCGGCCTATGGCCGGGACACGATGCCGCGCGGCTTTCCGTGGATGTCCGAGGCGATGGACCTCAAGAAGGAGAAGAACTTCTTCGAGACCCGCGTCATCGAATATCAGAACGGCGGCGCGCTCAGCTGGGAGTGAGGGCAGGAGCTGGAGTTCTCCAGCTTGAAGACAATCTCCGTCAGCGGCCCGAAAGGCGGCTGACGGGGCTTGCCGGTAGTTATGACCCGGTACCGGACTGGTCAGCGCAGGGGGTAGCCTGGATTCGCATAAGACATATTATGGAACTATCTTGCTGCCCGGAGAGGCGGCTGGTTCCCTTGGCCTATGCGGCGGCCGCCACCGTCATTCCATCAAACGCCATATCGATATTGTCCGCCAAGCGACTGGACAGGCTCGCATAATCCAGATCGATGTGGAGGTTGGTCAGGATCGCGCGTCGCGGTTTCAGTGTCGCGATCGCCTCGAGTGACTGCTCCAGGTGGAAATGGCTCGGATGCGGCGTCTCGCGCAGGCAGTCGATAATGAGGACGTTGAGGCCAGCCATGGCTCCCATCGCGGCCGGCGGGATGAGGCTGACATCCGGCAGATAAGCCAGGTCGCCGAAGCGGAAGCCGAGCGCCTCGTAATTGGGCCCGTGCTCGACCCGGAACGGCAATGCCGTGATCGGCCCGCCGGCACCGTCGATGATCTGGCTTCGTCCGGCCGTGATCTGGTCGAGATCGAGGATCGGCGGATAATAGCTGCCGGCCGGCGTCTCGAAGAGATAGCCGAAGCGCGAACGCAGCGAGGCTTCCGTCGTCGTGTCCGCGTAGATTCGGATGCGCTGACGCGTATGCAGGACAAGGCCGCGCAGGTCGTCGATGCCGTGGGTGTGGTCGGCATGGTCATGCGTCATCAGCACGCCGTCGAGCGCCGGCACATCGGCCGAGAGAAGCTGCTCGCGCAGATCCGGCGATGTGTCGACGAGGACCCGCGTCGTGCCGTCCGGTCCTGAGCGCGTTACCAGGATCGAACAGCGGCGCCGGCGGTTCTTCGGATCGGCCGGGTCGCAGGCGCCCCAGCCGGAACCCGGCCGCGGCACGCCACCCGAAGAACCGCAACCGAGGATCGTCACCGTCAGCGTCATGGCGTGCGATCAGGCGACCTGCACGACGGGCGCGGCATGATCCATCTTCCAGTAGCAGCGGCGGGCATTTTCGCTGGTGATCCGGGCGATCTCGTCGAAGGAAACCCCGATGGTTTCCGCGAGAACCTTCGCTGTTTCAACCACATAGGACGGCTGGTTGCGTTTGCCTCTGAACGGGACAGGGGCCAGATAGGGCGCATCCGTTTCGACCAGCAGGCGCTCGCGCGGCACCATCCGGGCGATACGGCGCAGATTTTCCGAGGTCTTGAAGGTGAGTATTCCCGAGAAGGAGACGTAGAGCCCGAGCTCGACACCTGCCATGGCGAGGGCCTCGCCGGCCGTGAAGCAATGCAGAATCGCAGGGAAGGCGCCCTTCCCCGTCTCCTCCCGCAGGATCGCGATCATGTCGTCATCGGCCTCGCGCGAATGGATGACGAGCGGCAACTGCGTCATCCGTGCAGCCGCGATGTGAGTGCGAAGGCCTTGCGCCTGCGCCTCGCGCGGGCTCGAATCGTAGTGGTAGTCGAGTCCGGCTTCGCCGATGGCGACACAGCGCGGATGGCGCGACAGCTCCGCGAGGCGCTCGGCCGTGACGTCGAGCTCCTCATGGGCGTTGTGGGGATGCGTGCCGACCGAGAACCAGACCGACGCGAACCGTTCGGCGATGGCGGCATAGTCGGCGAAGCGCACCACGCGTGTCGAGATCGTCACCATCCGCCCGACGCCCGCGGCTTCCGCCCGGCCGACATAGGCCGGCAGTTCCTCGGCGAAGTCCGGGAAGTCGAGATGGCAATGCGTGTCGATCAGCATCGAGAGCCTCTAACAAAATCCGGCGGGGTCTCGACGCCGGCAATTCGACCGCTCCGCCAGGAGCGGGGTGAAGCCGATACCATTGGTATCGGCAAGCGCCGCGACACGGCGGGCGGCCGAATTCCCGGCGCCGAAGGTGAGCTTTGGAGGGCCGCCTGCGGCGTCGGAACGACTTGCCGATACCGACGGGTATCGGCTGCGCGCTCCTCCTGGCATGCGACTCCTCCAAAGCTCATCGAGACCCCGCCGGGTTTTGTTAGAGGCTCTTGGCTGCCTGCCCGTCCTCGGGCTCGACATAGCGCGGGAAGATCGCGCTCGGCGCCGGCAGCGGCGTGCCGCTGGCAAGGCGGTGTCCGGCTCCGATCGACGCGAAGCTGCGTGCATCGGCCGCGACGCCGAGCAGGTCGAGCAGCTTGCCCGCCGCCTCCGGCATCACCGGCTGCACCAGGATCGCGACCTCGCGCAGCACCTCGATCGTGACGTAGAGCACGGTGTCGCGCCGCGCCGGATCGGTCTTGGTCAGGCGCCAGGGTTCGTTGGCGGCGAAATAGCGGTTCGCTTCCGCCACCACGGCCCAGAGATCGGCCAGCAGGCTATGAAGAGCGAAGTCCGTCATGGCCTCGCGCGCCTTCGCGAGCGCGCCATCGGCCATGGCGAGCATGGCTTCGTCGGCCTCCGTCAGCGTTCCGCATGGCGGCACCCTGCCCTCGCAGTTCTTCGCGATCATCGAAAGCGAGCGCTGCGCGAGGTTGCCGAGGTCGTTGGCGAGATCGGCATTGATCCGGCCGATGATCGCGTCGTGGCTATAGTTGCCGTCCTGGCCGAAGGAGACCTCGCGCAGGAAGAAATAGCGCAATTGGTCGACGCCATAGGTCGCGGCAAGGTCGAAGGGATCGACGACGTTGCCGAGCGACTTCGACATCTTCGTGCCCTTGTTGAGCAGGAAGCCGTGGCCGAAGACGCGCTTCGGCAGCGGCAGCCCCGCCGACATCAGGAAGGCCGGCCAGTACACCGTGTGGAAGCGCACGATGTCCTTGCCGATGATGTGTACGTCGGCCGGCCAGTAATGCGCGCGCGGGCTTTCCGGATCGGGGAAGCCCGTCCCGGTCAGGTAGTTGTTGAGCGCATCGACCCAGACATACATCACGTGCTTGGGATTGCCCGGCACGGCCAGGCCCCAGTCGAAGGTCGTGCGGCTGATCGAGAGATCCTCGAGCCCGCCCTTCACGAAGGAGACGATCTCGTTCTTGCGCGTCTCCGGCGAGATGAAGTCCGGGACGTCCTCGTAGAGCTTCAGCAGCCGGTCCTGATAGGAGGCGAGGCGGAAGAAATAGCTTTCCTCCTCGACCCACTCAACCGGAGTGCCCTGCCCGCCCAGCCGCGTACCGTCGGGCTGGAGCGTCGTTTCCTCCTCGCCGTAGAAGGCCTCGTCGCGCACAGAGTACCAACCGGAATACTTGGCGAGATAGATGTCGCCATTGGCCTCCATCCGCCGCCAGAGCTCGTCGGTCGAGACCTTGTGGTCGGGGTCCGTGGTCCTGATGAAGCGGTCGAAGGAGCAGCCGAGAGCCTGCTCCATCTCCTGGAAGCGCGCCGCGATCTTGTCGACGAATTCCTTCGGCGAAAGGCCGTTCTGCGCCGCCGTGCGCTGCACCTTCTGGCCGTGCTCGTCGGTGCCGGTCATGGCGAAGACGTCGTAGCCATCGAGCCGCTTGAAACGCGCGATCGCATCCGACGCCACCATCTCATAGGCGTGGCCGATATGCGGCGGCCCGTTGGTGTAGTGGATCGCGGTCGTCAGGTAGAATTTCGGGGCCGTGGCCATCATCTGTCCGAGAGCTTCGCTTCACGCTGCGCGCGAACGGGAAACCGCAGCCGACAGATCATGAAACAGGGTCATCACCAGCGGCCGGCGGTCGAGATTATAGGTCTCGACCTCGCGCGCCGCCTGGCCCAACTTGTCCCATACCTCCGCCAGCGGTGCAAGGCGCGCCGGTTGCGCTGCAGCATGCGCGTGGAGGTGGTCCGAGATCCAGCCCTGCACCGTCTCGATCATCACGGCGAAGTCGCGTTCGCCGGCCTTGCCGGCGACATCCTCGGCCAGAGCCAGCAGGGCCGGAATGTCGACCTGCGGCAGCGCATCGAGCCTCGCCCTCACCGCCTCGACCAGCGCCAGCGTCTCGGGATCGACATAGGTCAGCGCCCGCCTGACCGAGCCTTCGGCGAGCTTCGCCGCGCGCAGCAGCGCCGAATCGTCGAAGGGCGACTCCATCCGCTCGAGCGCAAGACGGCCGGCCTCGATCACGCCCGCCTCTCCCAGCGGAGCGAAGCTCAGCAGCCGGCAGCGCGAGCGGATCGTCGGCAGCATCCGCCCCGGCGCATGCGCGACGATCAGGAACAGCGCCCGCGGCGGCGGCTCCTCCAGCAGCTTTAGCAGCGCATTGGCGGCCGAGCGGTCCATGTCTTCGGCGGAATCGACGATGCAGACGCGCCAGCCGCCCTCGGCGGCACTCGCCCCAAACCGATCGATCACCCGCCGCACCGCATCGACGGGGATGTTGCTCGTATAGCTCTTGCCGTCGGGCTTCGGGATGCGCCGCAGCACATGCAGATCGGGATGCGATCGCGCCATGATGCGCCGCGTCGCCGGATCGGTTTCCGGCATGGCGAGATCGGTCTTGCCCGCGGCGCGCGCGGGAGGATCGCCGGCCGCGAGCATGAAGCGGGCGGCGCGATAGGCGAAGCTCGCCTTGCCGATGCCCTCCGGCCCGCCCAGCAGCCAGGCATGATGCATGCGGCCCGATGTGACGGCATCGAGGAAAGCCCGTTCCTGAGCCTCGTGGCCGATCAGGCCCAGCGTCTCGCGCGGATGCGGCGCAATCGGCAGCCGGTCGGGTTCGTCGCTGGTCTCTCGCATCACGTTTCCGCTTCGATGGGCAGGTGCCGACCTACGGCTTCCCAGGCGGTTTCGGCAAGCTCTTCGGCCGGGAGCGTCGCATCCAGCACGACGCAGCGCTGCGGCTCCCTGTCTGCAATGTCGAGATAGGCTTGCCGGAGATTGCGATGGAAGGCGAGCGCCTCGCCTTCGAAGCGATCGACCGCCTCTCCCGGCCGGCGACGCCTGGCGGCTCGCGCAAGGCCGATTTCGGGGTCGAGGTCCAGGATCAGGGTGAGATCGGGCATCAACCCGGCGATGGTCACCGCTTCCAGCTCGGCCAGCAGCGTCGGATCGATCTTGCCGAGCGCGCCCTGATAGACGCGGGTCGAATCGATGAAGCGGTCGCAGATCACCCATTCGCCGCGATCCAGCGTCGGGCGGATCAGGCTGTCGATATGGTCGATCCGGGCTGCCGAGAACATCAGCGCCTCGGCGAAGGTGCCGTAGTCCTTGACCTGCCCGGCGAGGATCAGCTCGCGAATGGCTTCCGCCTTCGGCGAGCCGCCGGGTTCGCGCGTCGTCCTGGCGGTGAAGCCGGCCTCGCCGAGGCGCGTGGCAAGCGCGCGCGCCAGCGTCGACTTGCCGGCGCCCTCCCCGCCTTCGAGCGTGATGAAATATCCTCTGCTCATGTGATCCGCTCAGCTCCGGCCGAACGCTTTGCGGACCCAGCCCGTCGTCGCCTCGAACAGAGCGTCGAGCGCGCGGCTCTGCAGCGATCCGGCCTTCACCGTCTCGGCCGCGTACAGCGGAACATCCAATGTCTTGGTGTCCCCGCGCGTGACCAGGAGACGCGCCACCTCTGCGCCTTCCTGAACCGGGACCGTCAAGGGGCCGCGATAGACGATGCGCGCCGCCAGGCGTTCCGTGCTGCCCCGCGGCATCAGCAGGCTGACGGCTCCCTTGCTTCGCAGGGCGACGCGGCCTTTCTCGCCACCGTAGACGCTGGCCTCGCCGACGGTCTCGCCATCCGCGAAGAGTTGACGGCGCTCGAAGGCGCGAAAGCCCCATTCGAGCAGCTTGCGGGCTTCGCTCGCGCGGTCCCGCCCCGTCTTCAGGCCATTCACCACGACGATCAGGCGCTGCCCGTTCTGCACGGCCGAGCCGACAAGACCGAAGCCGGACTCATCGATATTTCCGGTCTTCAGCCCGTCAGCGCCGATATCCATCGCCAGCAGCGGGTTGCGATTCTGCTGCCGGATCTTGTTCCAGGTGAATTCGCGCTGGCCGAAGATCTTGTAGAACTCGGGATAGGTCTTGATGATGTGCTCCGCGAGGAGCGCGAGCTCGCGCGCCGTGACCCGCTGCTGCGGGTCGGCCATGCCGGTCGCGTTGCGGAACACCGACTTCGTCAGGCCGAGCGCCCTCACCCGTTCAGTCATGATGCGCCCGAAGGTCGGCTCGTCGCCGGCGATGGCTTCGGCCAGGGCGATCGAGGCATCGTTGCCGGACTGCACGATGATGCCCTGCAGAATGTCGGAAAGCTTGATCCGGCTGTTGACGATTGCGAACATCGCCGAGCCGCCCGAGGGAGCACCGCCCTTGCGCCAGGCGTTTTCGGAAATGCCGATTTCGCCATCCAGCGACAGGCGCCCGGCGCCGATATCCTGGAAGGCGACGAGCACCGTCGCCAGCTTGGCCATGCTGGCCGGGACCATCAGCTCGTCGGCCGCCTTTTCGTAGAGGACGGCGCCGGTATCCGAATCGAGCAGGACAGCGAACGGAGCCTGCGACTGGAAGCTCTGTGCGTGTGCGGCGACTGAGAGACCCAGCCAGACGAGCAGGACGAGCAAGCCGTTGCCCAGCCGCCGACCCGGCGACAGAGCCGCAGCAGACAGCTTCGCATAACACAAGGCGCTCATGCCTCGATGTGAAGCAGAGCGCCCGGTATCAGGTCAAGGGAATTGGCGTCAGTTCCGCGTCGGCGGCAGGACGGCCTGGAAAGCAAGCCTGTTGACCGACTGGCCCTTGGCGAGGCCGTTCCCGGGCGTGTTCAGCAGGCTCGCGGAAGTCCCGCGCTGCGGCGGCAAGGTCGATCGAAGCGTCGCGGGAACCGCGACCGGCTTCCCGGCGTTAGCGATGGTGTCCAGATCGAAAGGCCGGCTCGGCGGGAGCGGCGCGGCACGGACAGGCGTGGCCTCCACGGGCGTGGAGCTTGTCGAAGCCAGCGTGGCCATCATAGGCGCCGAAGGCGCGATGGTACGCGTCACCGGAGGCGCATAGGCCTGAGCGACAGGCTGGCTCGCGACGGGAAGCGGCTCGGGCTCGGACGGGGCCTGGGTATCGAGATCGGCGCTGCGCGAACGGGCCGTGGCCACGGGTTCCGCGCTGGCGACCATGGTCCGTGCGCTGGTGCCTGGGATCGGGGCCGGGCTGCCATCGGTCCGCAACGTCGCGATCAGGAGGTTGTCGTCGGAGCCGGCGAGCGAGGCCTGGCCGAGATATTCCATCTTGATGCGCGCCGTGCCCAGATGGCGGAAGGCCAGCGCATCGGCGGTCTTCTGGGAGACGTCCATCAGACGGCCGCCGTGATAGGGGCCGCGATCGTTGACCCGCACGATGATCGAGCGGTTGTTCATCAGGTTCGTGACGCGCGCATAGGCAGGCAGCGGCATTGTCGGGTGCGCCGCCGAGATGCTGTTGCGGTCGTAGACCTCGCCATTGGCGGTGCGCCGGCCATGGAAGGCCTCGCCGTACCAGGACGCGGTGCCGACGGCCGTAAAGCCCGTTGGCTTCTCATAGGGCACGTAGCGCTTTCCGGCGACGGAATAGGCTTTGCCGACGAGTTGGCGGCCGCCGCCCTTCGGCACGTCTTCGCCCTCAGCGATGACGCGCGGGCTGGCGGGACCGTATTTCGATTGCGGGAAAGCGCCGATCTCCTTCGACCGGCGACCGGCGACCTGATTGCCGGCGCAGTTCGCGACGAATAGCCCGGCCAGGACGACGCAGCCCAAACGCGCAATGGAAGGGACAGGAGGAGACGCTGCATTCGGCCCGGCTGAGCTGGAAATCGCCTTGGACGAAGAGCTGGCGTCTCGCATCATTCTGCTCGTTCCGCTTTCTGCGCCAAAAACCACGGCTTCGCCCAAGCCGCATGCACGGCTTGACCGAGTTTTCGGCCAATTCCTTTAAGGGACCGTTAAATAGCGAATGACCTGCGTTCGAGGCCTCGCCGAACAGGACGTCCCTGCCTTGAGCGGGCACAAAGGTGTTCGAAAAGCGGCCCCTGTCAACCCGATGAACAGAACTTCGCCATTTTTCCACCGCGAGTGGCTTGGAGGCCACGGTCCGCCAACATGTGTTTCCAGCCGCTTGACGGCGTCCTTGGCGCCCTTTCGCCCGCAAAATGCAGCGGGAAACGCAAGCCCTCTTGCAAATCGAATGTCGGGGCGGCATTGAACGCTCACCGGAAGGGTGGCCGAGTGGTTTAAGGCAGCGGTCTTGAAAACCGCCGTGGGTGCAAGCCCACCGTGGGTTCGAATCCCACCCCTTCCGCCACTATTCCCATATAAGTGTCTGAAAAATCTGAATTTATTAGAGTCCGATTCGCTCTACCCCGATATTTACCCTAATGAATTGCGACGGTTTGGCACGTCGTAACATGCCGCGTTTTGATGCACCTCAAAACTCGGGTTTGGCCCTCCGGGACGAATCGCCTTGCGATGATCGCGTCGCTTGCGGTTGGGCCTGCCTATCGGCGGGACCGTACGCTAATAGACTTGAGCGATGATAGGCTTCGGCGCTGCGGCGATTATCGCCTCTATCATCGTGGCAATATTCTACTTCTTCGACCTCTACCATGCCGACACAGAGCGTCACCTGAAGTCCGGCCAGGTCGATCCCAGAGACTCGCCAAAGCCCAACCGATCTTCAGGCCCCACGTCCAGCAGAAATACGCCAGGCGAAGCTTGGTTCGTCAAACGAGCTTGCCGCAATCGCGCGCGGCGACCTCAAACGCTTTCCTCGCGTGCACTGCCGGCACTTCGCCTTTGAGCGCCGCCATGCATGTTGCGATCGCAAAACGCCACGTTTCTGAGCCAGATTGCTCCCGCCAGGACAGCAGGAACTCAGCCGCACGCTCTACGCTGCTCACGGCGTAGCGCTCGCCAACTTTAGTCGACACGACATAGACCGGAGGGGTGAACCAATGCAGCGGCATGTGGCGACTACGCGCCTCGCCGGGAAGGGTTCCGTCTGACAAGGACGCCTGCGCCAGCTCTCCATCACGGTGTCATTGCGTGGAGTGGGATGCCTTCACCTCAAGGCCGTCCCTAAGCTGTTATATACCCAAGATTTCCAGCGACCTTACGGAAATTCCCGGTTAACGTTCCGTTGACGCAACTGGAGTTTCAGTCATGTTGGAATTTGCAGTGCTTATCGCCGGATTCTTTCCCGCACTTGGCGGATTATCGCCCCCCGAAACTGCCAGCGCTCCGCCGACGCTTTATTGCACCAGCAAGAGAGTTAAATATTATGACTCCAGCGCAAAAATAACCTCAGCCAGTTCGATGACGAACGATATATGGCTGAAGTATTGCTCGCGATCGAATGGCAGGAAAACCATCTGATTATGCCAAATCATCTTGATGCCGGTGGAGGGCGTGCGGCCAGGCAGCAATTGCGCCGGGCCTCTGTGTCAGGAGAGCCCGCTTAGATGGCTCTGAGCGTCCTTAGGACGATAGCAGCTGCGGCGATCCACGCTGCGGCTGACAGTGCGCCTCGGCCGTGAGCGGTCAACGCCCGGCGCCATGCCCGCAGGGCGGCGATCCTCGCCCGCTCCTCTGCATTGTCGCGGCCGGTCGTTGCGCACGATCGGTGCGGGATAGTCCGGGAAGGGGGAGGTTTCCGGTCGTGTCGCGCATGGCCCGCGCCATCTCCACGATCGCGGCCGGGCCCTTGGTCAGGCTGTAGAGATTGCACATCGTTCGAATCCCTGCTTCCCTATCGTCAGACATGCCAATCGCTAGGATCGTTTCATGCAAATGCTGGCCTCTGCCTTGTCTGTCGCGATCCTATTCGGCGCCACGAACGTCGCCCTGGCCGCAAAGCGCGATGCCAATGACCCTCGCCGGATCTGCCGCGAAGCTATCCAGAAGAGCACGGGGCAAGGCAAGGACGCCAAGGTGTCCCGAAAGGCCATCGACCGGTGCGTTGAGAATGGCGGCCAGATCTGAGTCTACCGTCCCTCACGCCTCGTCCAACCGCTGTCGATCGGCACCGGCTCAGCGGGCGGTCTTTGAGGATACGCTCGCTATGGTGAAGGGGGTCGCGGCCGATCACTCTTCCGCGGATGGTAACTCGTAGACTGAGGCCTCGTCGGCTTCCTCACGCAGCCCCTTGAATGACGCATGCCGCAGCTTGCGGTCGTCGGTCCATGCTCGGTACTCGACCTCAGCGACCAGGGCCGGCTTTAACCAGCGATAGGCCTGCCGGCGCCCACTCAGGCTGACCGCCGGCTTTAGGATAACGAGTTCGTCCATCTGCTTGCGCAGCGCGGTCGCACTGGCGTGACTGAAGCCGGAACCGACGCTGCCGGCATAGACCAGCTTGCCGGCTTTGCGAGCGGCCAGTACCAGCCGGCCAATCCCGCCGAGCGCCGCAGTCGGCGGCTCATACCCGATGATGACAAAACCTTCGGACTGGACGCACTTGATCTTGAGCCAGTCGCCGCCCCGCCCCGATCGATACGGGGCCGATCGGCGTTTGGCGATGATGCCCTCGAGGCCCAGCTCGCAGGCGAGCTTCAGGAATGGCGCGCCTTCCGAATTGATCTCATCGCTCAACCGAATTGACCCATGCGGCTGGCGGGCGAGCACATCCTCTAGCATCTCCCGCCGTTCCGTCAGGGGCAGCCCGCGCAGATCCTGGCCGTTGAGAAAGAGCAGATCGAACGCGTAGAGCATCGCGCTCGCAGCCGATCGCTTGCCGCCTCGCCCGCCAAGCGCCTTCTGCAGGGCGCCGAAGTCGGAAGCCCCACGCTCATCGAGCACGACGGCCTCGCCATCGAGGATTGCGCTGTCTATGCCGAATTCAAGCGCGTCGTGGGCTATCGTTGGGAACCGGCTGGTCCAATCGTGGCCGCCGCGGGTGATGACCCGAACCTTTTTGCCGGGGCCGATATGGACGGCGAGCCGATAGCCGTCCCACTTCACCTCGAAAGCCCAATCGTCGCCGGTCGGTGGTCTGCTTTGCAGAAGAGCGAGGCAGGGCTCGACGCGCTCCGGCATTGGATCGCTGAATAAGTTGCGCTCGATCTTCTGTCGCCGCGTGACCGGCCCTTTGACCGTATCGACGCCGAGCCCGGCTCTGAGAACCCGACGAGCACACATGAACGCAACTCCACTCCGGCGGCAGGCGCCAGCTACATCTTCATCCTGTCGTACGCGTCGTCTGCCTGTTCCTCGACGGGATCGCGCTCCTTGATCTCGAACTCTCGGCACTCGACCAGCGGGATATCGATCCAGCGGCCGGTCGCTTGGAGACCGCGAGCTTCGGCATTCTCGATCAGAGCCGTGATGAGGTCGTCGGCAGCGTTCGCGACGGAAGCGATGTTCGCGTTGACGCTGGCCGCGTCTGCCTGGTCCAGTTCACCGGTGTTTCGGATGCTCTTCACATCCTCGAGCCGATCCGCAAACGCGCTGGCGAGCATCGCGACTTCATCGACCTTGTCGACCCAGCCTCGGGTCGCGCTGTAGGCGCGATAGGTTGGGAGAACGCGGAGATCGAGAACACCCTGGCGCTCGTCATCCCGCGGCATTGGCCGGCTGCTGACGGTGTCCGAGGATAGGCCAGCTCGAAACATTCGCTGGGCACACATGACGCAACTCCAACTCAACGGAGTCGAGAACCGCAGCTCCGAAGAATCGTTCCTTCGATAGAGAACCGCGATCAGGCTAAGTCTTCGGAACTGAAGAATGCAGGCGAATGCGGCACCATCGCTCTGTCGCCCCCTGGGCTTTCCAGTTCATAGACTGAAGACTCACATGAAGAGCATTCGGGGCGACGCTGCGGTCGTTCGATTGCGCGCCGAGATCGAGCGCTCAACCGCATTGAGGCGGAACTTAAACGAAAAAGACCCGGCCTCCTTTCGGAGTGCCGGGCCTGTGACCGTCGTCGCGCGCGGGCGAACGGCCGCTTCTGAATTCGATGGCTACCGGCCGATCGGGCGCTGCCAGTACATCCGCGGCTCGCTTCCTGATCGGCGGTAGAAAGAAGGGAGCCAGCGGGGGGTGTATGCCGGCTCCCTTCGGTGGTCATCTTGGCAGAGAACCATCACCCCCGTCGCTTGGACACACAACGGCTGCGCTGCCACAACGAGGTAGCCTCAGCGGAGTTCCCGCCCGTCAAGAATTGAATAGTCCTCCGGGAGACTCCCGTGCAAAGTGTAAGGGTGAGGTCGCACGGGCGCGGTTCTCACGGCGGCGAGACCGCCCTGCAAGGCGGGTTCGTCGGAAGCGACGGCGGGGGTGCTGGCGCCCACCTGGTTCTCCCGTCGTCGCTGACCTGCATCTCCCGCGCAAGACCGACCCGAAAAAAGGCCCTGCCCGCCGAAGCGAGCCCGGGCCAGCTTGACCGGCGATCCCATGCCGCGATGGGCGCGACCTTCGCCCGAGACGAAGTCCCGGAGCCTAATCCGCTATAGGCACTCCCTCAACACGGGAATGGTCGGGTTAACGCACTTTCACGGGCAAGAAGGCCCCAGCGCGAGCGGGTAGCGAAGGCGAGTTTACCTAACGGTAACTCGCGGTTGGCACCGTTCAGCAATGAGGCCGAGCGACAGATCCCCAGATAAGCGCCGCCATGGTCGCGTGCCTGTGAGCTTGGCTGGCCGCCTGATGCTGACCACGCGCCAGGAGGCAACCTGCCGCGCAGTCGATATGAGCCCAGGCGGCCTTAGCCTTGAAACGTCCGTCCAAGTTCGTCCGGGTGAGCGCATTGTTGCCTACATCGACGAAGTCGGCCGCATCGAGGGTTTGGTCGCCCGAACAACCCGGACTGGGTTCGCAATGACGATAAACGCGACCAGCCGCAAGCGGGACAAGCTGGCAGCAATCCTGACTTTTCAAGCGAACCGTGAAGACCTCGATATCGCCAGCGGCGGTAAGGAATGCCCATAGCGGCAGCCAGCGCTCGATCGCGGCGAAGACAGGATCGGGCTGCTCGCTCATTGGCGCGCCTCCCTCGGTGGTGTGCTCGCTGACACCCGTGCCACGAAGACTGAGAAGGCCGAACGCCGGGCGGCGCTGACAGCGGAGCCGGCCGTCATTGCAGCCGCCCGAGGGAAGGGGCAGGGTCGGAAGCGCTAGCGCGAAGATCTGGCCGGAAGCGGGGACGCGGGCGATTGCGACTGCCGAACATCCCATCGCGGCCAGTTCGGCGGACGGAACAAGCGGGGAGAAATGAGGGTGATGCTGCCGGAAGCCCTCCAGCAAGCCTACGAGCACGCACTCGCGGCTGGAGCCGTAAGGCGGGGCGATCCGATCATCATGGGCGCGATGCCCGGGCCTGCTGAGTTGCCGGAAGCGCGGTGGAGCGATGTGCCGGGGCTTTCCGACACGGAACTGGCGGCGCTCGTGTCAGGTGCCGAGCCTTGTGATCGGCTCGATCAAACGCGGGGCAGCCGCGCTGTGCGGCTGATGTCCGACGCCGCGTTGAGTGCCGCCTTCATCGCGAGCGCAGCGAGGCCGGCGCCATGACGCGATTGTCACAGCGCATCGCGAAACTGGAGACACGCGCCAGCAATAGCGTGCGCCACGATATAAGCGCCCACCCGCTGAGCGATGCGGAAAGGGAGGCCATCAAGGATGGAGTGGCTTTCGAGTTCGACGAGGCGGCAGGCCAGAGCCCGATGACGGAAGCTGGATGGCAGGAGCTGTTCTGCCGTGAACCAGAAACCCGCTAACGGCGCGAGGCGCCGCTCGTGCGGAGCATGCGAGAGACGGCCGACATGGTGGAGTAAGAGTGAGCCGTCGGTGGGTCGAATTGCTCTCAATTATTTTGTCGAGCGTTCACCTGTTGGCATCAGCATGCTCGCCATGGGCAATTATCGTAAATGCCGCGCCTTTTTGATGGAGGCGTTCCTCACACTTGATAGCGATAGTATCGAAGACGAGCGGCTGTGCCGCGCCATCGTGCTTCTGCTCGAGGCGGTGGCGCGCACTGAACGGGATGCGCGGCCTTCGAACGTCGTGCTTTTTTCAACGCGACCCGTCGAGAGAAAACCGGGAGCGTAATCTCGATCGCCGGGGGGCTTGCCTTGGCGTTGGATCGAAGGTGGTTGGTGCGGCGGCGGGAGTCCAACCCGCCCGATAAGTGCGCGCGATGCGCGCTGAAGATTGGATCGGTCACCCGACGCCGCGTCGAATCACTTCAGCGTCAGGGTTAGCCAGCTGCGATGACTTGTCACCGGGACAATCCGCTGGCCTTTAATTGGCATTTCGATTGCGCGATTGAAGGCTGTTCTCGAGAGCCGCCCGAGCGGCAACAAAGGCCTCCTGCCTCGCAGGCACGCTGGCCTGTTGCAGCTCAAGCAGCATGAGGGCCGTCTCATAGATCTCGCGAATATCGCCCGGAGCTAGCACGCCTTTCTGCACCAGGCAGCGCAACAGGCCGGCCATGGTCACTGATGACACCAGATTGCTGGCCGTCACTGCGTCGGGCGCTTGCATTGGCATGGCCGTGCCTACTGCGCCGCCGACTGAGGCACATCGTTCCCTTTTCCGCGATAGGCGCTGATCTTGTTGCGCAGGGTGCGGATGGAGATGCCAAGCATGTTCGCGGCATGGGTGCGGTTGCCGCCGGTCTCGTGCAGCGTCGCCAGGATTAGATCGCGTTCGACTTCGGCGAAAGTCAGGCCGACAAGCTGCTCCACGGCAGCGTGATCCAAGTGCAAGTCGTGCATGGCCACGGTCCCCCCTCGAGCCCCCCAAGACCCCGATGGACCATGCCAGTAGGCGCCCGGCGTGGTTAACATTTGCCTAATTGTCATTGTGGGGCAGACAAGGCTGCCGGAACTCGCCCCCAACGCCAAGGCGCACGACGAAAGATCGAAGGAGAAGGCGAAGCCGCGCCAAACGTCGCGCAGGGGAACTGCTGCTCCAGATCACTGATCAACTTACCGTCGCTGACGGCGGTAAGCTCCCCAGCTTGCGCAGGTGGGCATTCGGACAGTATGGAACGGCGTTCAGCGGGGTGGTGGCGCACGAACGACTACGTGCTCATCCGCCCTTCACCAGGGTCATGAACGCCGGCCGCAAGATCAGCCTGCCCAAGGAAGCCAAGACGTGAAGACCTTGATGATGGGGTGCTGGCAGGTCCGCCAGCGCCAGAACGATATTACCCTGCTCTGGCCGTCGCTCTGCAATAATACCGGAGATGTCGAGCAGGCCCGCCGCGCCTTTGGATACCACGCCGCGCGTGACAACGCGTGGGCTGTGCTCCCAGACGAGGTACGCATCCGCCAGATCAACGCATTGATAGCGCCAGAGGGCGGCCATGATCAGCCATTACCGGACTTCAGCGCCGTGCACGACGCGTAGGAATGCTTCACCGACGCCCCGATGCTGCTTCCGGTGGCGCAGGCGCGACTGCGCGACGAACTGGTCCTGCTTTACCCGACCTCACGCCGGTCAAGGCGTAGGCGCGGTGGATCGTACCGCAGGATACGAATTCATCCGCACGGGCTTGGCGTTCGAACCCCACGGGGCGGCTTCTGGTGTTTGGCTTGAGCACCTTGGTTTCGGGTCGATGCGAGGCTTGTGCACCGATGCGCCGTGCTGCGATCTCGACGCGCCTGCCGGTGCCGGGCGGAGGTCGAGGCGCGCTGGTTCTTGAACAGGATCGCGACGAGGATTAGCGCCAGAAGAACGACGATGGACCAGTCGGCGTGTCCAGATGCCACAAACATGGGCGACGTAGCCGTTACCCACCTTGCTCGGTTCGGATCAAAAGGGCAGTTTTTCAGGGGCACAGTGAAGAAGGCTTGGGCAGGGATCGAGTTTCCAACACTTTCCCAGGCATTCGTAAATCGTTTCGGTATCGGTTCCGCCCTTGCAGCCTATTAAGCAAGCGTCAATATTAGCTTTGCACTGTTTTTCGTCGGTTTCGCCGCGCTTGACATGAAGCGTGATGCCTTGTGTCGCCGCCGATGATCGGATGTTACTAGGAAGGTAGCCTTTGGCGGCTAAGTAGGCGTGAGTCCGGATTTTTCTTTCCTGGCGGCTTTGCTCGACGGCGCTGTCGATTTCCCCGAGGCCGCCTTCCCGGACTTCAACGTTTGCCGCTCCCAAGCAGTACGCGGCAAGAAGCTCATTGTCGGTCGCAATATCGGGCTGAGCCTTCGCTGCAGAGGCGGCCAGACTGAAAGCTACTGCGCTCAACGTGATCGCTATAAATCGGTTCATCGGGTCTCCGTCCTGCCGAGCGTTCCCAATCCGCGCATGCCATGCCTGCCCGCCTTGCCGCTGGTAAGCGCGCGCTTTGGGGCCTCTCGCTGAACAAAGAGAGCTTTGTTGTTATTGTATTCTTCGTGGTGCTCAATCGCCAAGGAGGTCCGCCGTCGAGGCTAATGTGACCTGCATATCGATCGGATCGCCGCATTGGCCGACGTGTCCTCACTGCAGAACGCGCCGCGACAATCTCTTTGGCTCGGCCTGATCGCGTTCGTGGGGAGAAATCGTCCAGCATGGCCTGCGCCTCGGCCATCATCTGCTCCCGGTAGCGCATCTCGCGCCCCATGAGCCAACGCGAGGCAAGTCGGCATCGTCAAGGCGCTTCCAAGCGTCCTTGAAGGCCACAATGACAATGCTCCAGACAGGAAAATGCCACCCGGAGCGAGGCTGGTTGACCCAGAGTAATTTCCGATGTTCGATTACCAATCCCGGGGAGTGCCCGAGCCCACTCCTTCAAGATCGAGCCGGCGCTCTGTATGGAGAGCGGAGAGCTAGCTCACCTTTCGTAACAAGGTGGCGTGATGTTGTTTTTCAGTCAGCAGTCTCTTGGCGTGTGGTTGAGAATCGGGTCGGTGCTGCTGGTGGCCGCCCTGGTTGCGACGCCTGTGCTTATGACAAAATCCCCGTGACCGCACAATGTCCGCCGGAGAGCCGTTTTAGTTGCAGTGCGTGTGGCTCGCCCGCTGTCGGGGTGATGGCGGACGTCCACGATGGGGCGCGTGTCTTCTGCCTCCGCTGCGGGGCGAGTGTCGGCACCTGGGCCGATTATCGCGAAGCGTTATCCATACAGATCAGGCGCATCTCACCTGCCCAGTTGATCGCTAGTTCGCTCGATATGATGATGTAGGCGTGGCCTGCTGGGTGCGGCATTGCTTGCGGTTCATGACTGCGCCCTCCTGTTGATGTGGTTGAGAGGAAGGCTTCGGCCTGTGTTATGCGGTCAGCGTGCCCGCGGACCAGCAGCCGTCGTGCAGCCAGACCTGTTCGGGCGCGATGCCGATGGCGAGCAGCACGCCACCCTCCGATTCAGGACCGCCACAATAGCAACAGGATGTTCGAAGGTGAACGAGCCATCGCCGTTATACGCCTCCAGATAGAAGGCACGTTCGCCCTGGCAGTCCTCCTCCTCCATCCGGGCGAGTTCCGCCAGGGCTTCGCGCGACTGGGGGGCGGAAGGTTTGGCGGCGTCTGCGAGGAGTACGACCTCGTCTGGGAGGTGATCAGCAGCTGGTCGCAGGAGAACACTGCGCGATGTTTCGCTTGGACGATTATCGCCTGCTGGCGGCCGCGATCGAGCGCGACGCCATCGCAATGTCGAAGGCCGTGCCGGATCCGGGCGCCATCGCCAAGGCGCCTGGGCCGGACTCAGCGCCCACATCATCCTCGGAGTTTCGACAGCCAGTGCCGCCGACACCTCCCTCTTGGTGAAGCGGGGCCCGCCTGCATCCGCTCAGGATCGCTACGCGGGAGGATGAAGCCAGTCTCCGAGGAGGCAGGCCTGAGACGGTTCACACGATCCCTGGCGCCCCGCCTCCGGTCCGGTGACCGGCAAACCAGCGAGCCAACACTGTTGGGCTAACAAAAACAGCCCGGCGCAAGGCGCCGGGCTGCTCGCAGGTCAAAAGCTGTCGCTTCAGAACTTGTAGTTCACGCCGACGCGCAGGAGCCCGGCACCGCCGCCGCCATTGCTGACTGCGGTATAGGTTCCGGCCGGGAGCACGCCGCCCGCCGCATTGTCGAAGGATCGGGCGCGCCGGCCCTCGCCGGTATCGACGTAGAGGCCTTCGATCTTGGCCGTCCAGTTGTTGGTGAAGGCGTATTCGACACCGCCGCCGACCGTCCAGCCGGCATTGCTCGTCGTGTTGCCGGTCAGCGGGTTGGTGTTCAGGCCGCCATAGGCCAGGCCGCCGGTGACGTAGACCAGGGTTCGGTCGAAGGCATAGCCGATGCGAGCACGCACAGTGCCGAAATAGGCGCCGTCACCGCCCCCGCGGCCATCCCACCAGGAATAGCGGCCCCAGGCCACGCTACCGCCTGCATCGACATACTGGATGTCGGTCTCGAGGCCGTAGACGATCGCGCCGGACTGCCAGTTGTAGCCGATCTGGGCGCCGCCGACGAACCTGCCGTCACCACCGCCGACACCGCTCAGGACGCCGGAAGAGGCGGCCGTCGGTCCGTTGACGACGATCTCGCCCGAGTCAGCCCAGCCCACGCCGGCGTTGAGACCGACATACAATCCGGCCCACGTGAATACCGGTGCATAGATGATCGGGGCGACCGGAGGTGCGCGGCTCGGCAAATCAGCCGCGAAGGTCGAAGTTGTCAGGCACGCTGCTAGGGCAGCAGTGGATACAAGGCTTAGACGCATGTGATCCTCCTCCATGCACAGTCAGGGCGTCAACGGTTGCACGTGAATTCATTGCCGAGAAGCGAATGATCGTCATTTTCAGGCGAAAAACATCTTTCAGTGACATTTTGATCACCTAGGGAAACCCTCAATTTGGGCACCCGATTGCGTCGATACCGTACGGAGACCGCTTTCACTGATGCTGTGCTGCTCCGTGTTTTCAAAGGCTTTAGTGTGAGCCGGGCATTGACCGACCCATGGGAAATCCGCAAATGCGCCTACTGCATCTTCGCCGGCGGTCGTAAGCGCAGGCTCACGGATGCGGCGATCTTGGCCGCTATGTTTGTCTCGAGATCGAAGCCGCTGCCAGCATTTTGGTCCGCTTCATAGATGCCCGACCAGATGATCGCGGTCGTTTGCCCATCCAGCAGGCGGCTTGTGATCCTGAGCTTGCCGTCGCCTGCACGGATGACGCCCTCCAGGATATGCCGCCGGCCAACCTGGCGATCGATTTGTGCGGCGGACGCGGAAGATCCCAAGGCAGCTGAAGTCTGACTGCGAAAGATCGTTAGCTCTTCGTTCGGAACGAGCTGCGAGATGACATCGTCGGCAAGTCCTGCCGCGAAAACCTCGAATTCGGCTTTCTCAGTGAGGTTGACGAATGGCTTCACGACGAGTGACAGCCGTGCCGGGCTCACTGGCGCAGCCGGGACCGGTCGGTTCGCCATCGTCACGAAGGCCACCAACGAGCTGATCGCGAGCGCTGAAGTGGCGCCGACGAGCCAAGGGCGCCTCAACCGCGCGCCCATTTGCGGGCGGGGTGGTTCGTCGGGCGCGGGATCGGATGGTGAAAGCGGCGCAGGGTCGATCTGATCGTTCAATTGCCAGCGGAAGCTGGGCACATAGCCCCCCTTGGCAATCTCGATCACAAGCGGGTCGGTACTGCCTTCGAGCAGGTAATACCGCTCCAATCCGCGCCTGAGCCGCCCCGCCTCGATGCGAACGACGGGGTCGTTCATGACGTCGAAATCTGGACGCCGGCCGAAGACTTCGACTGCGATCGCATAGGCCTTGATGCGGTCTGCCCGGCCAGCGAGCGCTTCTTCAACCACGTAGGAAAGAAACCGGCGCACCCGCCCGGGCACCTTAAAGTCGTCACTTGCTAAAATGCGACCCAGTTGGGCACGAATATCGTCTTCAGAGATCCCAGGAACAACGCACGAAACTGAGCCACTGCTGGAACTCGTCGGCATCATCAATCACTCCGGCCAACTGACCACGCACCATCTCGATCAGATGGAGAGATCAGTACAACCGCACGGCGACACGCAGAGCACGGCGGTGCACAGGGCGAACTCTGGCTCGCGAGGTTCGTGTGGCTGTCCGCTGCTAAGGGCACGCTTCACCATGTGAATATCCTGCGGCGTTCTGCATAGAACTAGGCTAGGCGCTCGACTGTCGTCGCAGAAGTCCTTATTTTTCGGACTTATCGTCTGAAAAATTCGGAAGCTGGGAATGCTGGATCTGAAGGACTTGCTTTATTTCGTACAAGTCGTCGACCGAGGCGGGTTTACCGCCGCAGGGCGGGGCTTACGCATTCCGAAGTCAACGTTGAGCCATCGCGTACAACAGCTTGAGTCTTCGCTCGGTGTTCGCCTCGTCAATCGAACATCCAGGAGGTTCGAAGTGACCGAGTCAGGTCGCGTATTCTACGACCATGCTGTGGCGACGCTGCAGAAAGCGGAAATCGCCGAGGATTCCATGCGTCAACGACTGATCGAGCCCAGTGGAGTTGTTCGGCTCACCACACCGGTTGCAATTGCGCAATTCGCCTTGCGTGACCTGTTGCCGGTTTTCTTGGCCCGGTACCCAAAGGTTCGCGTGATTCAATATGCGACCGATATCCAGATTGATATTTTGGCAGAGGGCTTCGACTTGGCTCTTCGGGGACATTCGGGTCCATTGCCGAATTCGACGCTTGTTCAAAGAAAGATTGCGGATGTCCCGTGGCTTCTTTTCGCGGGACGTAATTATGTCGACCGCGCAGGTACACCGGCGAGGCCCGACGACTTGATCGGGCACGATGCAATCGCCCTAGGGTACGCCAGTGCGGCGAATTGGCAGCTTCAACGGGCCCGGGCCAAGGGTGTAACGATCCCGATAGAGCCACGGTTTGTGAGCAACGATATGGTGGCTCTCAAGCAAGCGGCTTCCACAGGCTTGGGAATCGTGGCCCTGCCCGGATACGTATGCTGGCCCGAAGTGCTGACAGGAGACTTGGTGCATGTGCTTCCTGGGTGGATCGCATCGGACTCAAGAATCACTGCTCTCATGCCTTATCGGCATGGTCTCTTACCGGCAGTCCGAGCGCTCGTAGATTATCTCGCCGCCGAATTCCCAGGGGTTGTGGCCGTAGATGCAGGCTGAGAGGCACTGTCACGGGAATGGTGCGATCTGAGCCTGCCACGGTAGGATAGTCGGAGACGACCGCTCCGGGAAACAGCGTCTCTTCAAGAATCCGCGCACGGTCGTCGGCACTCCAGCGCCGCCGGCCTATCGCGCCGGTGATCACCTCGAAGCGGCGCACCTCGCCCTCAGGCTCAAGTCGATGGTCAAGCCTAGACACAAAACGATCCTCCAAATCAGGATCGTCAGAGTGGGCGCTCAACGCGCTGCGAAAAGGTGCTGTCGGAACAGCGCTCTTACTATTTAGCGATGCCGGCCCCGTCGAAATTGAAGCCGAAGGAGCACGAAAAGCGCGTGGAGACGGCCTGTCCAGCGCAGCTTCGTTGCCCGTGCACGCAGCAACAAAGGGTAAGCGCAGCAGCCAGGTGAAGGTTTTACAGTCATCGCAGATCGGCCTCGACGTCCCCGGATGGGACGTCCTAAAAATACAGAGCCGCTGCGTCCGCCGCTTGTCATTCTCCGCCAAAGGTTTGCGTGCCCCTGCCAAGCGCAGGGCGTCACTTGAGCTGCACCCAGTAGGCGAGTTGACGACAGAGATTGGAGCAGTAATTCGCGTCTGCGCGACGCCTGGGGAGAAGTACGTCCCGCAGACGTTGCATTTCAGGGGCGGACGCCCGCGCTGGATCCGCGCCCGCCGGGCGCGCTGCCAACAGGCCCCGGAACCGTGCGCCTTCTTGTCCCGAGGGGGACGGTCAACGCAGATTCGCGCCCCCCCCTGAGTGTGCATTAGTCGGACTGGCAAACCGACTTCAATCAGCTACGACGCCGGCCAACCGTACCTGGCTCGGCGCCAGCCCGGTCCATTGCTTGAAGGCGTGCGAGAACGCGCTGACCTCATGGAACCCCAATAGCCAGGCAATCTTGGAGACATGGTGACCGCCATCACTGAGGTAGCGCATAGCCAGGTCGCGCCGGAGCTGCTGAAGGATTTCCGAGAAATTCAGGCCCTCGTCGGCGAGCTTTCGGCAAAGCGTCCGTTCACTCATGCCAAGCTGGCGGGCGATGACTTCGGCGCGAACTTTGCCGTGCGGCAGCAGCGGAGCGATCGCATTCTCGACACTGACCCGAAGCGGGCTCGCATTGCTCGCCCGGGACGACAATGCCGCCTCGCAATCAGTCAGCATAAGCTCATTAAGGTAGGGATCGGCATTCACGAGTGCGCGTTCACGCGTGTCAGCCCGCAGAACGAAAGCATCGATATCTGCGCCGAACTCCACTTGGGTTCCGGCAAACCGTGACATCGCACCGGTATCGCCCGATCGGTGGTGCGCGAAGGAGACGCGTTGCGGAACGAGGTTCGATCCCGTCAGGAGGCGGCAGAGCCGGATTGCTCCAAAAATGCAGAACTCAGCCTGATGCCTGTCGGAATGGCGGGGGAGCCCGGCATAGTTCAGCTTGACGGTGACCTCGCCTCCGTCGGCAACACGGAAGACCAGCGCTTCATTGGTGATCGAACTGTACCGGGCAATGCGTTGCAGTGCCTCGCCGAGCGTTTGCGACGACGCCATAACGTAGAACAGCAGGCCGAGAGCGCGCGGGTCGAATTCCTGCGAAAGGTTGAAGCCAAGCCAGTCATCCCCCAGTGCCGTCGCGGCCCGGTCCAACAATGCGACCTGACGCCGAGCAGGCACTCTCTGATCATGATCGGCGAGCATCTCTTCGCTCAAGCCAACGGCTTTCAGGAGCGGCGCAGCCGCCACGCCGGCGCGGGCAAGGCGCGCGACGGCCAGACGCGTGATACCCGCTCGGGTCGTCGGTAACGCATTCAGGTCGAGAGGCAAAGCCATCGAACTCCATTGCTCATGTCGGGGACGAGCAACAACTTGGCCGAGAATAACAAGCGGCGATCGCATCGCCAATCTATTTAGAGGGGCCTCAGATGTCCTTAGGGTCAATTGATGGATCACTGCGCCAAGCCCATGATCGACGAGGGTGAGGAGCAAATGGAACGCCCTCACATACCGAAGTCGCAACATGACCAGGATCGAAGAGCGCGGTCGCGCACGCCTAAAACTGCGGTTTCCTGATTGCAGGGCCCGTTTTGATCTGGGCTCAGGCGAATTCTTTCTCGATCTCTGCGAGGCGTACGAGTTGGCGAATGTTGCGCTTGAACACTGGATCAGGTCGGACGCACCAAAAAGCGGCGCGATGATTACAGAATACCGAGAAATCATAGCTTCATTGGAAGCGGAAGCTAAAGTCTTCGCGACCCAGGAGCCTGAATTTCAACGGTAGCACGTCGAACATCCAGTCGCCGGTCCGGTCGGCTGGTCCCAAAAGCAGCCGCATTGCCGTCCTACCTTGTTGGGCCAGTGGTCTGCTAACACGGGCATATCAGATGCGGAACGGAAAGGGTCTCTGGCAACCGGGCCAGAGCGGTAATCCGAAGGGGCGGCCCTCGATCAAGGGGCCGGTGGAGGCGCTGGCGCGGGAGCACACCGAGGAGGCGATCCTGACGCTGGCGGAACTGATGCGGAACGGTTTGCCCGACGCCGTGAAAGGCGCGGCGGCCAACCGCCTTGCTCAACCGGGGCTGGGGCCTGCCGCGGCAGTCGATCGAAGCCGACACCGTGCTTGTGCCAGTCGAGCGCATAACACTTGAGCAGGTCGAAGCCGAACTTGAGAGGCTCGGGCTCACTGGCGCGCTTGAAGACCGGAGCGAGGAGAGTTGAGACAGTCTGCAGCGCCTGTCTTATGGGCGCTGCGCCACCGGCGTGAAAATCTGACGCTTGGTACCCGCCGGCAGCAGCCGCTACGGGTGGAAAGCGGTCATCTTAACGCACACCGTGCCGAAGCGAGGTTGTGCCATGAACGCCCATCCGCGACCGCGATGCGGTCGGTCGATGCGCCGACGCTGATCCGCGCCGGCGCTTTCTTTGAAAGATTACTGCCCGACCACGAGCGGAAGCCCCTGTACTTTCGTGACAGGCGGCGGGGTCCATCTACCCGTGAGCGCTTCGGACTTCGGGCCGTAAAGCCGCATCGTCAAGTTGAAGCCGCCTTTTGGCGCCGGTAGCCAGTTGGCCTCCTTGTTCTTGCCCGGGTTCTCGTTCTGGAAATAGAGGTCGAGCGATCCGTCGGAATTGTATTTGAAGGGCATCCAGCTGCTCACCGCGAAGCGATTGAGACTGTTCCCAACCTGGAAACCCTCAGGGTCATAGAGCGTAATCGACCAGAAGGCATTCACCGGCGGCGTGGCCCCCTTTTCGAAATGCAGCGTATACCTATTGGCGCCATCGAGCGGCCTGCCGGCGTCGTCACCGAGATTAAGCGGGTAGATCGCATCCTCGGGCAGGTTCGCGCCGAGGCCCTGCTGCGTAACGATGGCGCGCTTCAGATAGTAATTCCCATAGACGCCCATGGTGTCGGTGTTCATCGACCAATGGTTGGCGACCCGAGCGAGCGTCGGGAGCTTCCATTCCATCAGCTTCTGCCCGACTTCCGGCGCAGCTTCGAGGGCCTTCTGCACGGCTGGCGGGAGCTTCTCGAAGTCGAAGCTCTGTCCCGGCACAATGCCGATGCGCTTCATCTGCGCGACGATCGGCTCGTCTGTGAGGTGAGGTGGATGGAGCTTCATCAGCTCGGCCGCGTAGGCGAAGTACTTGGCCGCCGGCATGGTATCGGATTGAACCTTCGGCGCGGTCTTCATGTCGACGCTCGGATCGATCTTGACCTCGACCGGTATCGGCGTCTTGCCCCAGTCCGATAGCGCCGTGACCTTGTAGCCAGCCTGGATTTTGTGAACCGCGTCATAGTCGGGCGGCCCGTCCGTCTTGGTCCGGCCGATAGTCCAGACATACGGCGTCGGCGCGCTGATGCGCGTCATCTCCTCGGGAACGGTACCGCTCCATCCCGGAGGCGTGACCAGAAAATTGCCGGGCTGCGTCCCGGTCGTGCGCCATCCGGGGGAGGCAAAAACGTCTGTCCACATGTCGAGCATTGGCAGGAGATAGTAGCGCCCGCTGGTTTCTGGTGCGGAGACAACCAGCGGTTCCTTGGTGAGATCGAGCCACGCAATAGAATAGAGCGTATCGAAGTTGACCCGCACGACTATCTTCAAATCGGCGGGTGGAAATGCTGGGACATTCACGAACGTGTTCATCGGGCCTTTGCCGAACTCTTTCCCAGCTTCGATGTTCGTCGATTGCTTCCGCGTTATGTCCATCGAGATCATTGGGTAGAAGTAGATGTAGGCATCAACGCCGATGGCTTGGGCCTCCGCTTCAGTCAGCGCGGGTTGGGCGCCTTGAGCAATCGCCCCTTGGGTCAGTGCTGGGCCTAGAATAAGGCTCAGGGATACCGCAACCACGTTCCTGTTCATGTAGTCGTCCTCCCAGTTATCGCCTGATGACGCGTTACTTTCTCGAGTTTGCAGACAATCTTACTCAGCCGATCAAGCGGCGGACTGGCCGCGTAAAATTGCACCAGGAGCAACAGGTCGACAGGCCGCCCCGGTGAGCCGTGGCCAGTCTGACGTAACGGGAAGTTTCGGCCAATCAAAGTTTACCCTCAATATGTCTGAGTTGTGTCACGGGTACCCATCGGCGCGGCGTTCAACTTCGGCCTAGGGTCGTCTCTTGCCATTCGCGGGGGTACCAAGCGTCAGATTTTCACCACAAGTTCGAAGTCGTCGAGCATGATCCCGTTGCCGACGAGGCCGACGACGTCCACGAACAGAACCTAAATTCGCAGTAGGGCGGCTGTCGCTGCCGGGTGGTGGACTTGCGTTGATGTGTGCGCGTCGGGTGTTGAGGTCCGGGCCGTGGCCGAGACGGTCGGGTCCACACCGGCACCGCGCCGGGATCGGGCTGGCCGCCAGGCGGCGCTGCTGTCCGATGCCTCGTGCGCCCCTGAGGGTCCACCACCTCACGGATCAACGGTCGCCCGTTGCACGTGAGGTGGCTTGCTCCACGTCGATCACCGTTGACCGTGGTAGGAAGTTGCGGCGGGCGAAACATCCTCCGGCTGCGCGATAAAGAGTGCTTCGTTGTTGCTTTCAGCTGCTCCAATTCCGTGTCGTCGTGGGTCGAGATATAGGGGGATTTTCCTTTGACCAGTTTTTCGACTTCCATCGCGCCAAATACTAAGCGCTGGACATAGCCCAGATTTCTTCCAGTCGCGTTAGCTCGGGCCACCGAAGCGGCTACAATGTCGCCGTGGGTCTTGACCCCGCTACCCACGGCAGGTCTTCAGCCTGTCAGAACTCTGGCATGGAAAGGGAGCAGATAATGTTGACCCTCGTTCGGTTGCTTGCTGGAATTGCATTACTGTGCGGATCGGTTGCTGCCCCGACGGCTTCGACGGCGCAGGAAAGTCAACTGGTTCCTGTGACATCCGGGGTGCAGTATCAGCTCATCGACCGGTGGGACGTCGACCGCCTAAACCACATCCTCAAGGTCGATACGCCGACGTTCGCTGGCATTCCGGTCACCTACAGCCCGGCCACCAACGCTGTGCGCCTTTACCGTGTGACCTATCCTTCCGTGATCCCGGAACGCGACAACAAACCGATTGTGGCCACTGGCCTGCTGGCGATCCCCGACATTTCGGGTACGTCCTTTCCTGTGATCTCGTACCAGCACGGCCGCGAGCCGAGCCGTGCTAGATCAGATGAAGATCGAGACCAACAAGCTGTTTCTGACCGGTTGGTCTGAGGGTGGCTTCGTGACCATGGCCTTTCTCGAAAAGCTTGAGGGTTTGGGAGTACCGGTTGTCGCGGCCGCCACGGCAAGCGCTCCGGCAGATGGCGTTGCCATGATGAGGGGCGCATTACAGTTCCCACGAAAGATCGACGCACCTTGGCTCGCCATACTCTTCATCCTGACGGCGTTCTCGTTCGAGAACTACTACGGCGTGCCGGGACTGGCTCGCTCGGTGATTACCGACGAGGCCTATGAGCTTGCGCGCAAGGCCTACGAACGGGAGCCGCTTGACCCGGCTGAAATCCCCGGGGACCTGCACAAGCTCGTTCGGGCCGAGTATTTTGATCCGCTGTTCTTTGCCAACTCGACCTATGGCCGCCTCGTGGCAAGCACGAACGCATATCACTGGGTCTTCAAGACGCCGTTGCGCAACTACTATGGCGAGGCGGATGAGGTCGTCAGCACCGGCCTTGCGAAGCTGCCGATGCACTACCAACGCGCGGTGGGCAGTGGAAACGACAAGGTCGAGGCCATCTCCACGGGCCAGACGACACATCGAGGCACCTTCGCCAGCGCTGCGCCGCAATGGAAAGCGTGGTTCGACGCTCTCTCTAAATAGACGGGCTCGTCGGACTATCGTCACCGCGACACACCGGCGAGGCGCGGCAGCGGCCCGCACAGCCGCTAGCCAGCGCAGGGCCACGGGACACCGCCGGGCCGCGCCAGTGCACAGGGCGGCAGCAGCGGAGCGATGGCATTCTCGACGATCACACGAAGCGGGCTCGCATTGCTTGCGCGGGACGACAATGCCGCCTCGCAGTAGCTCAGCATGAGATCGTTCAGGTAAGGGTCGGCATTGACGACTGGGCGCTCGCGCGCCTCGGCTGGCAGGACCAGTTCGTCGCTATGCGCGCCGAACTCGACGGTGGTCCCAGCAAAGCGTGACATCGCCGAGATATCGCCCGAGCGATGATGCGCGATCGAGACGCGCTGTGGGACGAGCGTCGCTCCGGTCAGGAGGCGACAGAGGCGAATTGCGCCAAAGATGCAAAACTCAGCTTGATGCCGATCGGAATGGCGGGGAACGCCGACGTAGGTCAGGCGCAGTGCCATCGCTCCGCTCTCGGGAACGCTGAAGACCAGCGAATCGTTAGTGATCGCGCTGTAACGGGCAATTCGCTGGATCGCGTCGCCGAGCGTTCGCGACGACGCCATCACGTAGAACAGCAGCCCGAGTTCCCGGGGATCGAAGTCCTGGGCAAGGGTGAAGCCCAGGCAGTCATCCCCCAATGCAGTCGCGGCTCGATCCAGGAGAGCGACCTGCCGCCGAGCCGGCACGCTATGTCCGCTCTCCGCGACCATCTCTTCGTTCAAGCCAACACCGCTTAAGATGGGCGCAACCCACCCCAGCCCTGACAAGGCGCGCGATCGTAAGGCGAGTGATGCCCGCGCGGGTTGTCGGCAACGGAACCCTGTCTCGACGCAAGGCCGGCAACTCCGTGTATCTACGAGGCCCCCTCACGCCTGGCTCGCGTGAACAAGCTCTTGGCGTCGAATAACAAGCGGTAGATGCGGGAACAACGTATTTAATGGCTTGAGACACCGGCAGCTTTCGGATGCCCGCCCATTACCAGGCCTTCCCTGACAAGCCGCTTCGACTGCGTTCGTCGTATTCGAGGAACCGAAACATAAGTCGTGTGCCTCCTTGGAGGTCACTATGCTCATACGCAGAAACTGTACTGACGGCCTGCCGCCATCTATCGAGATCGAACTCATCAGCCGTCTCTGCGAGTCGGTAACGCAGTTCCTTTGCATCGGTGCCTGCCTGATTCTAGGGGCGTCGATCATGGCCATCCGTACCGGCGATCCGGTGCTGTGTGGGATCGTCGCCGCCGCGGTGGTGACGGCGGGGCTGCGCGTTCTCGGCGTCTTGGCCTTCAAACGCCGCTCAAGCAAGGAACTCACCCTCCTCCAGGCACGACACTGGGAGAACCTTTATGCGGCGGCCGCACTGGCGTTCACGATAGTCATCGTGGCGTTGACGCTGCGCATATTCCAGACCGAGTATAAGGATGGCTACATCCTCACCATCGGGTTGACGATGGGCATCAGCTCCGGGGTCAGCTCACAGGTCGTGAGGTTCTGGATCTGCTGCGCGATTTCCACACTTGCAGTCGGCGTCTTAATCGCGGCCATGGCCTTCACCGGCGACGCCCTAGTCCAGTCTATGGCATTCCTGCTCGGCCTTTACCTTTTCAGCATATTGGAGGCGGCGGCGCGAAACGTCGGCCGGATCGAGGCCGCGCTGATCCGCGAGCGCGAACTCGACTTCGCCGCGCGGAAAGACGCTCTAACCGGCGTTGCGAACCGCCGCGCTTTCGATGAGGCCCTGGCGGGGGCGGCGACTTCGGGCAAGTGTTTCTCACTTCTTCTGCTCGACCTCGACGGGTTCAAGGCGGTCAACGATCGGCTGGGGCATGCCGCCGGCGACGACCTCTTGCGCCAGTTCGCCGGCAGGCTGGGCACGATCTCCCGGGCTGGAGACCTGATCGCCCGAGTGGGTGGCGACGAGTTCGCCATCATCGCGTATGGCGCCGACGCGGGCGCCGCCAGGAGCCTGGCCGAGCGTATCGTGGCAAGGGCCAGCCTGCCTTATATCGTTCTAGGATCTACGGCACTGGCTGCCACCTCGGTCGGAATTAAAACCGTTGCCGCCGGTGACAGGTATTACTCCGAGACGCTTTGCCGAGCGGTGGACGAGGCCCTTTATGCTGCGAAGCGAGGCGGTAAAGGTCGCGCAATGTTTGCCCGATTGCAAAGCGTCGCCTAGCGAGCTGTTGAGGCGAGATATTCGATTGTCAGCACCTCAGATGCCATGGCAAAGGTCCGACGGCCTTGCTCAGGTCTAAGGTGGTCCAACATGCCAGATGTGCGGGAGCGCGCAACATTTTGTCCGAGGATAGCAAGCGGCTGTCGGAGCTGCAGAGTATACGGGAGCGCGATCTGGGTGGCGGCCCGATGTGCCAGTGGAAGCAGACCAGACGAGACCTAAAAAACAGGGGCACCTGGATGATCACAATTGTCTTGGCCAGCAGCCTAATCCTAACGACAGCGTCGGCCGCGATAGTATTTTCCGAGAACCACAGGTTGAACTAGGCGCTCCGCGCCACGACAGGGTTCACACAGGACCAAGTGCGGCTCACAGCAGCGGCTATTTACTCAGGCACGGTTTGCAAGCGGATTGTGTCCCAATCGGATGCGGTTCGGGAAGCCGAGAAACTGCTCCACTACGGTCTCGCCGAGGCAGAGGCGCCCTGGCAGCGGGTGCCGCCGAGCCTCACCTATTGTCCGCTAATCGCAAATGATTGGCTCGATGAGGTAAGCGCCCATTTACAATCGGCTCTCCTTTGGCGTCGTGTCTGATAGGGTATACCGTAGCGGACACATCACAGGTGGCGCAAAACGGTGTCCGTAAGGCTTGACGCGATCCTACGGACATGCATTTCTGCGGACAATATCTCTACGGACGGAAAATGCGCCCATGCAGATCGTGTTCTATGCTCGCGTCTCAACCGCCGATCAAACCATTGCCCATCAAGAGCGGCAGGCGCGGGACGCCGGCTTCGCGATTGACCGCGTGGTCGCCGATAATGGCGTCTCCGGCGTCAGTACCCGGCTTGCCGAGCGGCCAGAGGGCCAGCGCCTGTTCGACCTGCTCCGGGCCGGGGACGTGTTGGTCGTGCGCTGGGTCGACCGGCTCGGGCGCAACTACGCCGACGTCACCGAAACGATCCGGGAGTTCATGCGACGGGGTGTGGTCATCAAGACCATCATCAACCGCATGACCTTCGACGGGGCCACGGCAGACCCGATGCAGCAAGCCGTCAGGGATGCCCTTATTGCCTTCATGGCAGCCTCGGCGCAGGCGCAGGCGGAAGCTACAAAGGCGGCACAGGCGGCTGGCATCGAGCACGCGAAGGCGAGCAATGGCAGCGCCTACAGGGGCCGCAAGCCGAGCTTTACCCGAGCGCAAATGGAAACCGTTCGGGACCTGCTGGCGCAGGATGCAGGTGTCAGCGTCATCGCCAGGACGACCGGTCTGTCCCGGCAGGCGATCTACCGGATGAAGGATGATCCCGCGGAGGCAGAGGCAGTGCTGGCAAAGTGGGGACTATAGCGCGCGGTCTACTGTTCTTCCCCGGAACCGCCGAGCACTCCAGCTTTGGTTGCATGGGGGCTCTTGCCGCCCATGGCTCATGCGCTCGCTCCCACGGGAGCCGGCTCTACAAGCGCCAACATCACGCCTTCGAGTATCAGGTACAAGTCTTCGCCCGTTGCATCATCGGGCAGCGCGGGTACACCGCCGACGCCGCACGTGAGATGGGCGAGGATGAGTTCGCTGGTGGCCTCTACAGCCGCAGCCCGGCCCGCTGGTTCTCGCATGAGTGCCCTGATCGAGGTGATATCCCGGACCGAAACCTGGGGCCGCCAGATTCGGCCGAGCCTGCGGCCATACGCCTGAGGATCAGCTCGGACTGTACGGGCCTGGGCAAAGTCGATCACGTTCCCGGGTTTCAAGTGATCAGCCTCGATGGTTTCAGGGACGAGGTCGCAAGAGAAGGCCAGTATGGATGGCACCGATCACCTTCGTCGCGAAGCCGGGCGTGACATAGATATCGCCATGCTGCGGGGCCCGAAGGTTCTTAAGCCGGCACTGCCTTCTCAGGACATCGCCCTCGGCTCCGGCATCCAGAACCCTGATCGCATTATCGGGGCTTGTCGAGCCCATGAACCCGCCGATCTTCATCTCGCTTGAACGCCGGTGAGCCTCGCACCGATCCGGCCGGTGCGCGCAGCGTCGGGTGCGGGGTTTCCCAGCGCCAACAGCGTCGTCGTCCGAACGACGGAATGCTAGTCAGCCGTCCGATGTTCCGCTCGTACCAGGCCGCCAGATCGGCTCCCCAAACCTCGGCGAGTTCGGCAGGCGTCAGTTCGTCGGGCCGTCTCGGCTCGAGCGCCGCGATGCCTTTCCGCCAGCGCTCTTGATGTTTCGGCGGCAGAAGCGGGTTGTTCACGTCGATCGGCTTGTCGTCCATCGCCTTGAGGACATCCTTCATCCGCAGCGCGCGCGGTTTGCGTCGGGTCTGCGTGTTCCGCTCCGTCGTCAGCTTCCTGAAATGCACCAGGTCGCTGATAAGGCGGGCATAGGCGGGTACGTTTTGTTGCCGCAGTTTCGCAATCACCTCGGGGCCGTGCTCCGCGACGTCGGCGGCGACGAGTTCGATGATCGAGGCGCCGAGGCGATCCCGGGCGTTGAGCAGGTTCCTTCGCTGCATGGCGGCTCTCTCCCGCGCCTGCGCGCGACGCGCGCGAGGGACGAAGTTTAACTCGTTTGGCGCGCGCCATCCACCATACACCCCGAGTTCCCGTGCCAGACCACGACAGCTGTCCCGCATTTCCGGGGACGACCTCTGCGGCGGGCTGGGGTCTCGCGCTTCAACTGGAAGCCGGCGGGGAAGTATCTGAGCGCAATGTTCTCAGCTTCCATCGGAGTGGACGCCCGCAGCCATATTCGCACGGCGTAGCGCTCGCCTGGTAACTTGAGCCGGTAGGCTGTCCAGGCACCGACCGCCAGAAGACGTTCGTACAAACTGGGCTCGCCAGGAGCGCGCTGCCCCCGCGCCATTTCGGGGTCGCCGGGCGGGGGCTCAGAAAAAGACGGCTCAACCGGGACATCTCCTAAAGAAGAGAAGGGGGAGCCCTCATAAGGAGATGTCTTCGTTGACGCCGATTTATCCCCCTCCCCGGCGTTGTTTGAGGAGCGCCGCGCGGCGGCTTTCTTCAACGCGGCGGCGCTCTCGCCCGTGACGTGTTCGAGAACCGTCCACGCACCCTTGCAGCCTGGGTCGACGGCGACGCCCCGCGCGGCGGCCTGGGCAAAAGCGTCGAGACCGCTCTCGATGGCCTCAAGCGTTAGCAGTTCATCGACTTCAAGCCCGGGTATGGGATACGACGTCAGCACATCGACCCTCACCCCGGCCCCAGGCCGTCGTGCGAGCCGGGCCCTCCCGACAGCTTGAACCAGCTCGTCATCTGTGATCATGCCGAGCAGGTCCTGCTCCAGCGGATCGGTGCGGCCGGGCACGGCCTCCTTCATCGTCCATGACCGTGCTGGATTGCTGGCATCCAGCCACTCGGCCTCGAGCAAGACGTAGTTCGCGTCTCCAGGGGGCGGCTGGCCGTCGATGATCATGGCGAGTTCCCGCAACGGGGCCGCCCCCGGCAGGGGCCGGCTGACGGTGCCAAGCCAGCTAACGTCCTTCCACGTATCAATGCCGCGAAGGGCATTGAAATGGATCAGCTCGAGGCCGTCGGGCCGTCCCCCATGCGCCGCCCACCAGTTTTCCAGTCGCTCTACAAGGAATTTTGGCCCGACAAGCAGCCCCTTGGGCGTTTTCCCGTCCTTCCGCGTCAATGCAAGGCCAATTTCGGCCCACCGTGCCAGGCGACGGAGCAGCCGCTCGCCACCGCCATCGTCCAGTGCCCGCTTCAGGTAGTGATAGGAAAATGATCGGTCCCAGACTTGCCTCACCTGGCAGGATCCGGGCGCGGGACCCGGGTCGATGCGGCGCCTGGCCGCGAGCTTGGGCAGAAAATGCACGGCAACGCGCTGACGATGTGTCGCGTCAAGGACAACGATGGGGGCTCCCCGCCACGAGGGATCCAGTTCTGCGATCCAACGAATTTGCACGCGTCTACGACAGGCCGTCGCGTCCTCTACCGCTTCTTCCGTGGCGTCCGTGAGAACCACCTTCAGATACCCGCTTTGCCGCTCTGGAGGCGCGTCAGCGCCGCGCCGCAGGGCGGCTTCTATCCCCCCGGCCGCCCTCGCCAGTGCGATCATCATGCGGTTCCATCGCACGATGTCGCGAAGCTCGGGGCGGTCGATGACCTCAAGTTGCTCCTCACCCGGATCGATGGTGACGCGGATGACGAGTTGCCACGCTGCCTTCTTCAAAGACGCGGGCGTGTGGATCGCCAGATGGGCAAACATCGGCTTCGACGCCAACCTGGCTCTGACCTTTTCGAGCACTGTTTCGAGATCACCGTAGCGGACCAGCCCCAGGGGGAGGCCTATGAGGGCTCTCGCAAAAGCTAGAAAGTCTTTGGCGGAATGACGGCGTCTGAATTCCTCGGAGTCACTCAACGGAGTGCCAGCCTTGGGCAGGGTCCGCGACGCAAGCTGCTTGCCGAGCCACTGCACGTCTCCTTCGCTTACCTCGGTCAGTGGTTCCTCGAGCCCATGGACAAGAGACAGCCAGGCGGGTTCGTCGATGATGACGAGGTCGAAGGGCGGCAGACCCATAGAACCCTTTTCACTCCCGCCAGCGACGACAAGGCCCGTCAGTTCTCCGGTTTCCGGGTCAAGCAAGGGAATGTGCGCCCTTCGCCTGCCGCGCGCGTGCCTGGGCACGGCTCTTCCCAGCAGGGAACCACCTGAGAAAAGCACCACATCGGCCTGCGACACGTCTCTCCGCTGCGCCCGATACCGGCACCGAACGGGGCCGTTTCCCTTTTCGTGCCAAGGACAATAGCCTCGCCTCGGTCCGCCACAGAGGATATCGCCGCTGCCGATGCCGGCCAGACGTAATTTGGCCCGCTCAAGATGGCGGGGACAGGCCGGTCCCACGGGGCGCCCGGCCGCCGCGTCCGCTGGCACTGACGCAGCTTCGCCGTACCAGATCTCGCATTTGCCGTCGGGCGCGATCACGGCCAACCGGTCTTTCACACCGGCCAGAAGTCGATGAGTAGGCGCGAAGTAGGCCACCCTCAAACCACTCGCGACCCCTCTCGCAATCTGCCTCAGGGCCTGTTCCGTCTTGCCGACCGCCAGCCCAATGGGCAAAGCCGTAGCGCCGGCCTCAGCGACATTGGTCTCTGTCGGTATTCTCAGGCCGGCGAGGAAGCGGGGATCGACTTTCGGGTCGGCGCTGGCCGCGTTGGCCGCCCGCAGGATACTTTGATCGAAAGCCCGTGCTATCGCTACGTCGACGATGGCCTCGAGTTCGCGCGTGAGCATAGCTTCGGCTGCGGCAAGGGTCGGTTTTTTGCGTCGTTCCCTCGCGCTGACGCCATTCTCGGGTCGCGTCTTGCGCCGCTCCTCCCGGACTACCCAGGCGAACAGCGTCCGTGCGTCACTCTTGCGAAGCTCTGCGTATTGCTGGCCTCGCTCGATCTCGGCGCGCTCGTCGATCAGCCGATCGTATTCGCTGAAGAACGGTGCCGGGTCGCAATCCGGTCCGTTCTGGTGGACGTAGTGTCCAACTGCGCTCTTCGTCAGGAGAAAATAGCCCGCGGCGCCGCCCATTCTTTCGAGGCAGTCTCGCCAGGCCGAGGGCGCTTTGCTGCTGCCGCCCGCCCGATCGCCCTGCCGCCAGCGCCCGCTCCCGGGATTGAGGGAGGCATGGGACGGGACCGCTATCGACCGCCACGCCCCCCGGATGAAATGCCATCGTCCGACGCCTTGCTTCGCGACGGGATCTGGTGCGCCGATAAACATCGGCGCGGCAATGTAGATCGGCTGGGCTATCTGGGCGACGCTCGGGTCAACGATGGTCCGGCCGGCTTCCGCTGACAGGGATTTGATCCAATCTGTGCGATGCGCGGCGCCGATTTCGCTGTCGAGCCAGAACCAGAGATGCACCCTGACTTTCCCGGGTGCCGTCGCAAAACTCGCCGAGAGAAACATCAGGCAGTCGGCTTTGCGAAAGACTTCGGGCAAATCGGCTGTGGCATGCCGATGCAGGTCCTCGACCGGAAATTGAGCCGCATCGATCGGTCCCAGAGACGGTAGTGTGTCACGGTCGAGGATGATCATGGGACGGGGGACATCACGGATCGTCCTCCGGGACCCGTGGGCCGCGCTCGACAACCGACGTTGCGGTATTCCGGGTGTTTGATCGATCGGCTCGCCCAGGATGGCAAACTCGTTCGGTGCGGCGTCCCTGAGCGCCTCTCCGAGCGATCGAAGCCCGTCGACCGGTTGCGTCCGCATGGTGAACATGCGGCCCGGCCTCAAGTCGCCCGTCTGAACAAACACTCCGTCGGTCCACAGGTAGGTCTTTGACCGGGGTCGCTGGTCAGTGCCTTGAAGAAATGTGATCTCGGCGCTCATGCCGGCCACAATCCCACCCGGGCGAGAATACGCTTGACCTGGTCGACCTGCTTTGGGCTGAGGACCTTGGTTTCCTCGGTCAGGATACGCGCTACGAAGCCCATCTCATGCGAAGACAGCATTCGCCAAAAGGGCTCTTCGTGGATCGCGCGACCTAGCAGTCGTCGCCAGTCATTGGGTAAACCGGAGGGCTTGGCTGACGAGCCTCGGGAATTGCCTTGGCGCCGAGCCGAAGACGTCGTGCCAGGTGAGCTGCCTTGCGGCTCTATTCCAATGATGCCGAATAACAATTCGTTGATTGACCAGCTTCGCTTTGCCGCGGCCTGGCGGAGCACTCTCACCGCTGCCATGACCTCGCCCTCGTAGGGGCTCTCAAGGCGCGAGCAGACCTTCAGGAGCTTGGCGCGCTCCTGGTCCCAAAGTTCGTCCATGGGGCTCTCCTGAGGAAAGCCGCGCTCAGGCGGGTGGTTGCACCAAGGGTGTGGTCCGCTGCGAGGCCCAAAAGGGGGCGCAGCGGTTGCGGACTATCTGGTCCTGTGCCCGGGCTGTTGTCGGGCGACGGCCCCTTCGCCGGCTGCCTCGATAAGCGCGTCGATGTCGCTGACGCGCCAGACGGTCCGCCCGCCCAGCTTGACGGGCTTGGGGAACTCGCCGGCTCGAACGCCGGCCCACCACCGGCTCGCGCTGACGGGGATCGGGCCGCCATTTCGGCCGAGTATCTGATTGGCAGTCACGAAGCCCGTGGCGGGCCAGAGGCTGCACTGAACCGGGGCTCGAGGCTTGGTCTGCAAGCTGGCTGCGATGGACATTGGCATGCACTCTCGTGGACTGCTGTGCATGCTGGCGTCTCGCGACAGTCCGAAAAACAGCTTTAAAATCGGCGGCGCAAATTGTCCCGTATGGTCTTGAGTGCCGGTGCCGGTGCTGTCGGATGGCAGGCCTCGAACCATGCGCGAAGTGCGACGGCTTCCTCCGGCACACTTGCTTTTGCGTTTCCTTCGAATTTTCGCCGCTGATGTTCTTCGAGGATGAGAGGGATCGCCGTCGGGCGGCCTCTTTTACCCGTTCGCAAGCGGACGTCCCTTTGACGGGAGGCTTCTGCTAACAGCCACCCCCTAAAAGCCTTCTTTTCCAGGAAGATCGGGCTTCCACCGACTGAGGGGCCAGGGCTGGAGTCAGGATCGACAAAAGTTTCGAGGCCGGGGAACCAACCCGAAGTCAGCCAGGAGTTCCGGTCGGCGATCTCACCAAAATGCGACCCGTCTGGGTGATAAGCGAAGGCTCGGAGAAGCCCGTCCATCAAAGCCTTTCGCATAACCTGGTCAACGCGACGTCTCGCATCCTCATCTCTCTCAAGCGCTTCCCAGCTAGCCCTTCTTAGAGTGGTGGCTCTCCCGTCTCCGGTCTTCAGTTCGCCACTTCGACGAACGACCGCGATCCCTCTTGCCCGGTCTCGGACCGTCACTCGTTCGAATTGGTGAACGTCAGGATCTAGCTCTCCCGGTGAAAGGCAGATCGCTCGATAGTGGTCCACGCTTCGGCAGCAAGGTCCTTTGCGAGCTGCTTGACGTTCTCCAACGCCGCGAGGGTTTGGTCGAATGCGTCTCTGAGCCCAATGTGGCCGCTCGGGATAGGTAAGTCAGTTCGATCTGAGCACCGCATTGGCGTCTCCAGCCCTCAGCCCCGCAAGAACGTTGCCCAGGCTTCCATCAACTCCCGGCGCCGCTCGAGCAGGTCGCCTCGCCGGTAAGCCGCCTCGACCTTGTTCGAGACTACATGCGCCAGTGCCATCTCGCAGACTTCGTGAGAAAAGCCGGTGCGCTCCGATGCCCAGTCACGGAATGTCGATCGGAAACCGTGCACCGTCACGTCTTCACGGTTCATCCGCCGCAAAAGCATCTCCATCGCCATGACGCTGAGCGGTCGGCCAGTCTTCCGGCCCGGAAACACGTATGGGCTCAGATGGCTTCGCAGCGCGGCCGCCCGCTCAAGGAGGGCGAGTGCGCTCCCGGACAGCGGAACCCGATGCTCCCGGCTGGCCTTCATGCGTTCCCGTGGCACGATCCACATCCGCCCGGGGATATCGATCTCGTCCCAGGTCGCACCAAGGACCTCACCCGATCGGGCGGCTGTCAGAATGCAGAACTCAAGTGCCCAGGCCGCAACCGTGTCGCGCTTGCGCACCTCGGCGAGGAACGATGGCGTCTCATCGATCGACATCGCGGCATGATGACCACGGCTCAGAACCTGCCGCTTTGGCAGGAGGTGGTCGAGGTGGCCGCGCCAGCGTGCCGGGTTTTCGCCGGACCGAAAGCCCTTGGCCTTCGCCGCGTCGAGAACCTTCTCGATGCGCCCCCGCAGGCGGCTCGCGGTCTCGGGCTTCAGGACCCAGATCGGCTGCAGCACCTTTAGCACGGCTGCCGTGTCTACCCTGTCGACGAGCGTCGCGCGGATAGCTGCTGCATAGGTGGTGAGCGTCATCACCCACTGGGCGCGATGCTTGGCATTCTTCCAGGCTGGCGACATGGCGGTGACGACGTCGTCGGCCATCGCGCCGAAGTTCGGAACGGCGCGCTCGACGGAGCGCTTCTCAAGTGGGTCCTCGCCCGCGGCCTGCGCCGCGCGGGCCTTCGCTGCGAGTTCTCGGGCGCGCGCCAGGGATACGCCCCGGCACGAGCCCAGGCCCATCTCCCGCAACCTGCCCGCCTGTCGAAACAGGAACACCCAGCGCCGAGCGCCCGACTTGTCGACGACAAGATAGAGGCCACCGCCGTCGGCATGCCTTCCGGGCTTCTCGATGGTCTCGACCTTGCGCGCCGACAACCGGTTTATCTGCCTACCCGCCATCTCTCTACCCTAACTTCTACCCCAACAATGCGCGGCGATTGCATAGGAGAGCATAGGACTGATACGGAGACAGCGTCCAAATTATTGTTGTTTTTCAACGCCGATTGCGACGAAGATGGTGCTGTGTGGACACAGGTATGGCGGACACCCCTTCCGCCATGGCGTGGGTTTTTCTGTAAGTGTAGAAAATCTCAGAGAAAAGCCCGAAGCTACAGCACCGGGGCGCTACACCGGGGCGGAGATGAGATGCCTGGGCGCCTCGTGACGCGGCACGGACTCTACTATTTCCGAATTATCCGGCCGCCTTGCAGGTCCTGTTCGGCGAGAGCGCGTGGCACAACAGCGCGGACATTCTCGAATGGCCTAACGATGAAGCCGAGCACATTTGACGCCGTCTTTGGGGCCGGCCGGCGGAGCCTGGATCGGTCTCCGCCGGCCAGCCAAGTTCACAGCGTCTGCAAAAGCCGGCGGTCGCGCCGAATCGATCGACCCCTCGCCTGATCGTGGTCCACGAGGCGCATGTCACATCGCTGCGCGTCTGATACCGACTGAGCGGGGCAGCGCAGTGTGCGAGGCTTGAGGACGACTGCCTTGAGGCGCTTCGCGCCCCCTTCGCGGATCGCCCTCGCGACCGGATAGGAATGGATGATCCGACCGGCCATCTGCCAGACACAATTAAACCCAGGATTCGCGCCGGTCGATTTAATGGCCGCCAAACACCAGCGACTGGATCGGCAGTATGAGCGCTTGAATGCGCAGCAGAAGCGCGTGAACAAGGCCCACTGCGTCGACGGCGTGGAGCACGATCTTTCGCGTCGTCGAGAGCTTTCCGGAAACGATCAATTCGTGGTTGCTGGAATAGGCGTTGGCTATGCAGGTGCTGCCCGGCGTGACGCCATCCAGCCCATCGGCATAAAGTGGCTCAAGGAAGGCCAGCAGGGTGCCTGGCTTCGAGATCTGCTGCGCGTCGACCAGTTGCTCGCCAGCGCGCAACTGGCCCGCGGCAATGAAATCCTGCACATGCGTCACCACCATCGGGATGACGACCCAGGGCTTTGACATACAGGTCACTTCGGCGACCATGCCGACCTTCATGACCTGTGCCTCGATCTGCGAGAAGCCGGCCTGCAAGGCGACGCGTCCGGCCTCCTCGGGGATCAGCACGCCAGCTGGCCGCAACAGGGGATTGACGACGTCGCCGACGCGCAGCGTGAACTGCTCGATGCGTCCGTTCACCCCGGCCCTGACGATCGTCCTGTCGAGATCCGTCTGCGCCTGTGCGAGAGCGGCTTCGGCGCTCGCCTTCTCGGCCGGCAGCAGGGTCGTGATCCGGGCTTGCGCCGTCTCCTTTGCCGCGACGACGGCCGCGAGGGCAGCCTCGCGGCCGGCCGTCAGATTCTCGAGCCGTTCGATCTCGCGCCTGGCGACGATGTCATCGTTGCGACGCCGGAGTTCCTGCTTGGTCTCAAGTTCATCGAGCGCCTGCTTGTAGGCGCTCCTGGCCTCGAGGATCTTGCTCTCGTCAGCCAGAATCTCGGCCTTGGCGACAGTGATCGCTGCCTCGGTCTCCACAATCTTGCGCCGCGCCACCTCGAGGGCCGCCTGCTGCCTGCTGCTGTCGAGCCGGAAGATCGGATCTCCCTTTGCGACGGTGCCGGTGATGCCGACATTGATCTCCGCGACGCGTCCGTTCGTCTCAGGAACGATGGGGACGGTCCGGAAGAACAGGGTGGCGTTGGTCGTGGACGGGTGGTTGTAGAAGATCACCGTGATCAGGCCGATCGTGAGCATCAGGCAGGCTGTGATGCCCCATCGCAGTTCGAACCAGACCGAATAGAAGGTGATTTCCTTGCCGAGGCGCTTACCCTGCCCATACCGCCGGTAGAGGTAATCGGGGACGATCGTCAGCAGCGAGCAGACCAGAAGTTCAAGCATGCCCCTGCCCTCCTTCATGGGCGGTGGAGCCCACCTTCTCGATGGGTCTGGGGTCAGGCTGCGCTTGGGCGGCAGCATCGTCCCCTCCCGTCGAACGCGGCGCCACCCCGGCGATACGTTCGAGCGCGTGCGCCATTCTGCCGAACAGCCCCGAAAAATCCGGGATTTCGATCAAGGCGAGCAACAAGCCCGCCACCCAGAACAGATGCACGTGGGTGAAGAGGGCGAGCAGGCCTAGCACGGCCACGATCTCGAACTGCAGCTTCTGGGATTTATGCGCCATCCGCTCGGGAAGGGTGTGCAAGCGCAGGAAAAGCAGGCCCACGCCTAGCACCGCCAAGAGCAGAAACACTCCTGTGACGATCATCAGCGTGTCGGTCTCGCCCGGCGCGGTGATGAAAGCCGGCAGATGGTGCGGCGCCAAAGGGTGGAGGCCAGCTGCCATGCGAAATCCCCAATGCAGGCAAAACGTCGTACGACGGCGATCTTCGCAAAAGGTTTCGCCGAAACCATTCTGCAATTCTACGCGATCGCAAAACAACAGAATTCTAACTCTAACCGATCCAGTTCCGTGCGAAATCGAGCTCCTCGGGGCCGTTCGATTTCTGCCGTTTCGGGAGTTTTACCTTGTGTCGGCGCGGCGCCTCATACGGAATGGAGCCGAGAATATGAGAGATGACATTGAGCCGCGCCTGGCGCTTGTCGTCGGAGTGGACGGCGTACCACGGCGCCCACGACGTATCGCTGGCGCGGAACATCTCGTCGCGCGCGCGCGAGTAATCAGACCAGCGCGAGTATGACTTCAGGTCCATCGGAGAAAGCTTCCATATCTTCCTGGGGTCATTGATGCGCTCCTGCATGCGGCGCGTCTGCTCATCCTGACCGACTTCGAGCCAGTACTTCAGAAGAATCGTGCCGGAATCGACGATGGCCTTCTCGACGCCGGATACGCTCTGAAGAAACCCCTTGGCCTGGTCTTCCGTACAGAAGCCCATAACCCGCTCGACGCCCGCACGGTTGTACCAGCTGCGATCGAAGATCACGATTTCGCCCGCTGCCGGCAGATAGGGCAGGTATCGCTGGACATACATTTGCGAGCGCTCACGCTCGGTCGGGGGCGGCAGGGCGACGACCCGGAAGACCCGTGGGCTGACCCGCTCCGTGATGGCCTTGATCACACCACCCTTGCCGGCACCATCGCGCCCCTCGAAGACGATGCAGACCTTGCCGCCGGCATGCTGCGCCCATTCCTGGAGCTTGACCAACTCCTCGTGCAGGTCACGCAGCCTGCGTTCATAAGGCTTTCTTTTCAGGGGCTCGCCAGCATCGGCTTTCATGGCCGGCCTCCGTCTGCGCTAGGACCAACTGAGATAGAAAGCGACATCGCCGGGCAAGCCGCCCGGCCAGTCGATGATGATCGCGCGAAGCTTGTAATTGGCAGGCTGCAAATGTTCCTTCCAGAACTCATAGGCTTGCCGCGGCCTTCCCGTCAGCGTCGTCGGCCAATCGGGTTCGGCATTGTTGATCGACCGGCCCTTATCCGTGCAGAGCGCGCTCGGAAAGCGCATGACGAGAACCTCCGTCTCCCCTCGCCCGGCTGCCATGCGGGTCTTGTTCGCCAGGCTCTGCTTGACCTCGGCGATCTTCTCGGGCGTTACGGCGATCTCCTTCTGCAAGGTGGCGACCAGCTTCCGGCGCGCCTCCTCGGCCTTGTCCATGGCGCCGACCATCTTGGAGGCCTTGGCCATTTCGAGGTCGGTCATGTAGGCCCGCAGATCATCGGCGGACATGAAGCTCTCGTCGGCCAGCGTGTCGGCCTTCAGGTTTTCGTGTGCGATCGACATCGCTGAGAACTCCTCTCCTGATCGCTGCTCTTGCCTGAGGTCGACCGCCTCGTGCTTCGCGCGCGGCAGAGCCGACGGGCTCAGTTTTTCTGGAAATGGAAGCCTTCGGCGAAGGTCAGCTCGACCATGTCGCCGCGCTTCAGGCGCCTGAGATCCATTTTGATATCGGGGTCGACGACCTGATGGGTCCGCGGCCCCGCCGGGCCGACATAGTTCACGATCCCGGTTGCCGGATCGAAACTCTCGAAGCGCGCAGTGAGCGTCAGCGAGCGGACGACATATTTGTCGGGCAGGTTCTGGAAGGGCGGGCCGCTGACCGCTTCGGTATAGACTATGCCTGGCTTGGCCCCCTTCCTGGCGCGTCTCGCGCTAAGGACCACGCCTTCGACGCGTCGGATTTCGACCCGGTCACCGGCACGGATGTTCTGCAGGTCGCCGAAGAGTTCCGGCACCAGCACAGCCCAGCTGCGGCTGCCCTGCCGGACAACCACCATGCGTTCGGCCGGCATGACGTCGACGACCTCCACATTGAGCTGTTCGACCTCGACCGGCCCGACGCCGGCAACGATCACGGTTTGGCTGGTCACCGTGGGATAGGTGGCGCACCCCGCGACCACTGCCGCCAGCGAGACGGCGAAGATCCAGTTCATGTGCTTGGACATTGGAATTCTCCACGTTTCAAAAGCCAGGCGCGTTCAGTTTTGGCGGGGTTCTCTCGACGGGGCCTCGCGCTCGTGAAGCACTTGCCGAAGTTCCGCTTCCAGCCCGTCGATGATATGCGTGTATTCGAGACAGCGAGCGGCGGCCCCGGACTCTTCTGACTCTTGCCAAAGCCGTAGAGTGGCCTCCGCCTCGGCGAGATCTCCGCACAAACCGCGGAAGCTTTCGCTGAACAGCACCAATTCCTCGATGGCCTTCTTGTGCCTCGGCAACCGTCGGATAGCTGCCTGAACGCCTGGGTCCATTGGGGCGAGCTCCCCCTGCGAATGCCCACAATTAGCTGGTCGCCACCGCGGAATGGGAGTAACTAACGGGAGATTACACAGATATGGCTGCTGTTTGCGACTTGGTTCGAGCGTGGATTCTTGGTCAGGGGGGCCAATTCCATGGAACTGCCACCGTCCATCTGCCCGGATATTGATGGCTCGCGCGTTCAAAACGCGCTGGAGCCAAGCGAAATCGACGTCCGCGCAGAATTGGAGCGAATTTTAGCCAGCGCTCAGTTCAGCGTACCGGAGCGGGTACGGCAATTCCTGATCTATGTGACCAACGAGACGCTCCAAGGACGTGGGGATCGCATCAAAGCGTATTCGATCGCCGTGGAAGTCTTCGGCCGCAGCGAAAACTTCGATATTCGGAACGATCCGGTCGTTCGCATTGAGGCCGGCCGGTTACGACGGGCCCTGGAGCGTCATTACCTCCTCAGCGGAAGCGCCGACCCGGTCGTGATCGAAATTCCGAAGGGTGGCTATGTGCCCCACTTCCATTGGCGACCGAAGCCGCTGGAAAACCAGGAACATGAGCCGCAACGCCCACCTCCCGGACAGAGCGAATCCAGCCCGTCCATGGTCGCGTGGCTGAACCGTTCGTGGTTGGCAGGTTGCGTGGCTGCAATGGCAGCGATCGTCGCCGTCTTGCTGATCCGCATGCCGACATCCTCGACGCCCGAGCTTTCCGGGACACGGGCTGCCCAGCCCGAGGGACCGTCCCTGGTCGTCAGGCCCTTCGCCAACCTGTCGAGAAATCCCGAACTCGATTTTTACGTGGCAGGGCTTGGTGAGGAGCTGTTGTCCCAGCTTGCGCGCTTCAAGGAACTGACGGTGTTCGGGCGGGAGACCGCGGACACGATCTCGCCGACGGCCTCGGCGGCAGAGATCTGGCAACGGTTCGGCAGCCGCTTTGTCCTGGAAGGCGGCGTCCGCTTGTTCGAGGGCAAGCTCAGGGTGACCAGCCGCGTTCTCGACGGCGAGACGTCCGCCATCGTCTGGTCTGGTTCTTACGATGCCGATCCACAGGCCAATAACCTCGTCGACATCGAAGCGATGATAGCCTCGAAAGTCGCTACGGCGGTCGCACAACCCTACGGCATCATCTTCAGCACACCGCCACGACCGACGCAGCTACGAGGTGTGCAAAGCCTTGAAACATATCAGTGTTTATACCGCTTCTATCTTTATCGCACCGTGCTCGATCCGAGCGCGCATGCTCAGACGCGCGACTGCCTCGAGCAGATCACGGCGCGCTATCCCGAGCACGCAACCAGCTGGGCCATGTTGTCCTATATCTATCTCGACGAGGATCGCTTCCAGCTGAACCGGCGGCCGGGTCCGCCAAGCCCCACCGAACGGGCGCGAGAGGCCGCGGAGCGCGCCGTGCGCATCGATCCGGAGAATGTCCGGGCGCTACAGGCCTTGATGGCCGTCCTCTACTTCAGCAAGCAGCCGGCCGAGGCTCTCCGGATCGGCACCCGGGCGCTGCAGCTCAATCCCAACGACACGGAACTGCTCGCGGAGTTCGGCAGCCGGGTGGCACAGGCCGGGGACTGGCCGCGTGGCGCGGCTCTCATCGAGGAGGCGTTGTCAAAGAACCCCGGTCATTCCGGCTATTATACCGGGCTCCTGGCTCTGGCCGCCTATATGGAAGGAGACGATATACGAGCCGCCGATCTGATCCGGCGCGCCAACCTGCGCCAGTTCTCGATCTATCATTTCGTCGCTGCCCTCATCTTCTCGCGCCTGGGACTCCAGGCGGAGACCGGCCAATACCGGGCCGAATTCCTGAAGCAGCGGCCGGATTTCTTCAAAGATTTCGACGCGGAACTCGATGCGCGCAACTTCAATGCGCGCGATCGCGCCATCCTGCGGCGCGGCGCAATTCAGGCCGGCTTTCCGGTGCGATCGAGCCTCGTCGCAGAAACCAAGTAGCGGTCGAAATCTGCCGCTACCGGCAGTGGCAACCAGCGCGCTGCGCACGTAGCCAACTGTAACTTACTACCCGCGAGGCCGTTTGCGGCATTGATTGATCCCCCAAGGGAACTGCGCGGGTAGCCAGACATGCCCCCCTCATCGACGAGAACGCCTGAGCCAGCGCGGCTCACGGCCTACCGGTTCTGGTCGTCTCGACAAGGGCGTTCGGAACGGAACGCACCGACTGCCAAGCCGAGCTCACGCAAGATGCGGAGGCCTTTATGATCGTAGTGAACCGTCGCCTTTGCCTGTTCGCCCTGATCATGGCGGCAGCTCCGTTGCAGATTGCGCGGTCGCAAACGAGCGGCATCCAGGGAGCCTGGATCGAGGAAGGGACGCCCTGTGCCAGCGTTTTCGTGCCTACCAAGAATGCGGTTGACTTCAAGCGGCCTGCAAGCGCCTTCGCACCGGCTTTCATCATCGCGCCTCGGCGTCTCTCGACTCCCCTGGCGAACTGCCGGGTCGTCGGCGTCATCCCGAGCGGAGAGCGAAAGATCGTTCGGCTCAGCTGCACGACTTCGATCGCAACAGACTCTGCCCGCGTCATACTCGCTCCCTCTAACGATGGCGGCCTTTATCGTTTCAACGCCGTGGATGGCGGCATCACGTCGAGATACCGCCTTTGCAATCGGGACGCTTTGAAATCGCCCTAGAATCGCAACCACTCTCCGGCGGCTCCGCCGATTGCGGGCGCCGGCATGGAATTCGGGGGAATACCAATGTCAGATCTCATCTATGTCGTGGACGGTGACACGGAATCTCACAGCGGGATCGACGACCTGCTCCGGGCCTGCGGCTATCGGACAAAGGCCTATGGCAGCACGGACGAGATTCTCGAGCAGATGCCGGAGCGGGACAGCGCAGGCTGCATCGTCATCGACGTGCAGCGTCGCGACAACGCGGCGCCCGATCTCTTCGACCGCCTGAGCAAGGCTGGATCGAACCTGCCCGTCATTTTCCTCGCCGAGCATAGTGACGTTCGGGCCGGCGTGCGGGCGATCAAGGCCGGCGCCGAGGATTTTTTCACGAAGCCGGTACCGTGTGAGGAATTCATCGGAGCCATCGCTCGCGCGATCGCGCGGCATCGTCTGACCAACGAGCAGGACAGCTGGCTTCAGGACGCGATGGCGCGGCTCAAGATGTTGACCCGGCGCGAGCGCCAGGTCTTCGACCTTGTCGTGCGCGCCAAGATGAACAAGCAGGTCGCCTTCGAGCTCGGCACGACCGAGCGAACGGTGAAAGCCCACCGTCACAACCTCATGGAGAAGATGCAGCTCCGCTCGGTGGTCGAACTCGTATCCTGTGCCGAACGGCTCGGCCTCCTCAAGCCCAGTAGTATCTAGACCGGGGCGTCTCCGGCCGGCTCCGCCACAAGGGCGAACGGGTGAAACACTCGGCTAGAGTATTTGCTCCGGCTTGGGACGGCGGGATCTTTCCCCTGCGAGCGCGCGGACCGCATCCTCGAGATCCTCGAACACTGGCGTCCCCTCCGGCCCTTCAAAGAAACCTGCGCGCCTCAGGATCTCCCGGGGCTCGTTGTGCAGTTCCGCCAAAGCGAGCTTAAGGCCCTTCGCGGCCAGACTCGGCCGCAGGCCCCCGAGCATGGCGGCAGCCGTCGAGTCGATCTGCGCGATCGCGCTCGCATCGAGTACCAGCCACCTCGTGTCCGGCGGAGCATTCTCCGCGATGCTCTCGAAACGGGAGCGGACATGATCCGCATTGAAGAACAGAACGCTGCCCTGGACCATGAACAGCATGAGCCCGGGTAGAGGCACGGCATTCGCCGTCCGATGAAGTTTGTAGAACCCTGGCCGGCCAGGGATGCGGCCGAGCAATGCATCACGCGGACGCATCTCCTTGAGAAGGACATGGAGCAGGGTGCCGGCAATGGCGATGACGACGCCGTTGAGCACGCCCAGGCTGATGGCGCCCCACATGCTGATGAGGGCGAAGGCGAACTCCATGCGGCTGACCCGCCAGATTTCCCGAAGACCCGAGACATCGATCAGGTTCAGGGCGGCGAAGGCCAGGATCGCGCCCAGCGCGGGATTTGGCAGAAGGCGCAGCGCATCGTTGAAGTAGAGCAGCAGTACCGTCAAAGCTAAGGCCGCCACCAGCCCGGAAAGCTGCGACCGGGCGCCGGCGGAGATATTTATTGCCGTGCGCGAATCCGACACCGTGATCGGAAACCCGCTGAACAGGCCGGAGAAGATGTTGGCGGCACCCAGCCCCGCCAGCTCCCGGTCGGCATCGACCTCGAACTTGTCCTTCGCCCCGAAACTGCGCGCTGCGACAAGACCCGAGCTGACCCCGACCAGCCAGATCGCCCCGGCTCCAAGCAGGAGATCCTTGACGGGCAGCCCGGTCACATCGGGAAGGGATAGCGCCGGCATCGTGCTCGGCAGCGCTCCGATCACCTTCATGCCGCGGCCCGCGAGATCGAACAACGCGGATATCAGCCCCGCAACGACGACCACGAGCAGAGGCCCAGGCACTGGCGAACGAAAGCGCGCCGACAGCGCGAGCAACAGGAACATCGCACCGGCGAACACAACCGACGGCCAATGGATCAGGCCCGCTTTCTTGACGATCTCGAGCAGCGGGAGCACGAGCCCGTCGGCTTCGATGCGTACGCCGGTCAATCGCCCGATCTGGCCGATGAGGATGGAGACCGAGATGCCGCAGATGAAGCCGATCAGGATCGGGCGTGAGAGGAACGACGCCACGGGGCCGAGGCTGAGCTTGCTGCCGAGGACGCACAGTACGCCGACCATCAGTGCGAGCGCGGCCGCGGCGGCGACGCGATCCGTCGGGTTGTCCAGCGGGAGGTTCGCAAGTGTGGCGGCCAGCACCGTCATGGTCGGCGCGTCTGGCCCTACGACTATCTTACGAGACGGCCCGAACAGCGCATAGCCCACCAGCGGCAGGATGCTCGCATAGACGCCGGTCTCCGCGGGGAGGCCGGCAATCGCGGGGTACGCGACGGCACTGGGAATGGCGACAGCCGCCACGGCAAGACCCGCCGTGATGTCGAAGCGCAGCCATTGCAGGCTGTATCCCCGCAGGCCGCTCGGAACCGGGAGCCCGTCAATCATCGGCATCTCTCCGGGCCGGTGTCCGCAAGCGGCGCGGGAAAGCTCGACAAGGACCCGTGGCATGCCGCAGTTGGCTTCTCGCGCTTGTCGCGCGGGGCTGCCATGGGTTCCTACGGCTTTTCGGGCGTCACCTTCTCCCAGCCCTTGCCTGGGTCGAAGCTCCGCATGCGGGCCGCAATGCTCCGCGTGTCGGGGCCGAGATCCTTCTGATACAGCGTTCCGGCGTGGCTGATCATGAAGCTCGTCAACCCTGAGCGCGCATACTCGGCCGGATAGGCCAGCAGGCCGAACCCGCCGATCATCTTGCCTCCCGCAATGTAGTCGACCGCTCCTCCGGGAGCGGCAGGGCCCTGGCTCTTCAAGATCTTGAAATAGTAGCCATGGAAGGGTTGCCGCGTCTGCGCGGCTACATAGCCTTCGGCTGCCGCCCGGCCGGCGAGTTCGCCCAGCGGGCTCGGCGCCTCTCCCGATGCAGTGGGCCAGTAAAGGCCGTCATGGGTTTCCGGTTGGCTGACGATCCGTTGCGCATAGGTGCCGACGGGTTGGCCGTCATGGCTTTGGGATGCGTATTCATATTGGGCGTCGAGAACCGCAAGGGAGGTCTGCATGGCGGCAAGCTCGTTCTGACCGATGCGCCGCGCAACCATTTCACGGCGCCCTGCTTCGACCAGGAACGTCCAGCCGCCGCGTGTCTCGACCATCGGGATCGGGAATGGAAACGAGTCCGGCCCGACCAGAAGCGTTGCCGTCCGGCCGGTCTCAACGATCGAATGCCGGGCATCGTAGGCTGCGACGAAACGTTCACGATCATTCGAATCGCGCACCGGGTCACCGGAGGTGACGATATCCCGACCATACAGGCCAAGAATTGAATACAAGCGCGTCGCTTTGCTCTCACGCAACGCCGTCACCAGCGCCGCGGCGGCTTCGGTTGGCGACACGAAAACTTCCTGCGCCCTTGCAGGCGAAGTGATTGCAACGAGTCCTGCCGCGCCCCCGCAAAGCAGCCGCGAGAGGAGATGCAAGGCTATCAGCCCTCTGATCATGGCACTGCATCCTGTTATATGCGCCTGGAGAAAGCCGCGGAGGGCTTCACTCCCCGCTCTTCCCGGCGGGAATCCGCGAACCCGAAGCTTTCCACTGGCCGAGGGTTTGGAACGGGATGCCGATCTGCCGGTAATCGACCCGCAGATAGCCATCGGCGGCGCGCCATACGGCTGACGGTGCCACACGCTGAACTTCCTGCGCGATCACGCCGACATAGGTCATCCTGGAGCCGCCATACTCGAAACGATAGAAGCCGAGCCCGCTGTCCGTGTGCCCGAGCAGCACCACATGGTTCTTGAGCTGGATGTCGGATCGGCGCCCACCGCCACCGCCACCACCGCCGCCCCCTCGACCTCCGCCTCCGCCGCGCGACATCTGGGCACCGCCGCCGCGCATGGCGCCACCGCCGGCATGCATCGCACGGCCGCCTCCGCCCGGCGCGCGTGCCATGCTCGCATGCCCGCGCTGTGACTGGAGGTTCGCGGCCCGGCCCGGCTGCATGTCGCCGAACGCGCTGTCGCGTGTCGGCCCGGGACGCCCTGCTCCCGCGTCTGGGCGCCTCGGTTGGGTCGAGGCTCGTGGCGCCCCCGCGCCGCGCCCGCCCTCCCCGCCAGGCCGCGCGCCATCTCCACCGGGCCGATCCGGCCGGTTGCCGGCTCCGGCCCGATCGCCAGGCCCGCGATCCGGTCGATTGGCCGCATTCGCGCGGTCGGCGGGCCTTTGCTCGGGACGGGCACCCGCCCCCGCATTGCCTCGGTCGCCGCCCGGCCGAAGCACCTCGTCGCCGCTGCGTCCACGGAAATCCATCCTGCCTTCGCTGCCGGCACGCAGGTTGTTGTTCGCGAATTTCTGCTGGACGGCGTTGTTGCGGTATTGGACGCCGTGGCGGTGCTGGGGGTTGTGCTCCCAATGCGTCACGCGATCGCGGTTGACATTGATGTTCCCGCCAACCCAGTTGACGTTTCCGCCCCAGTATCCGCCCGACGTCCACCGCCCGAGCGCATAGCCGGCGCCGAATGCGATGCCCGTCGCGACAACCCCGGCCGCGACATAACCCGGTGCAGGGAAGTAATAGGGTGGATAGGCGGGATAGGGCCAGGTGCCGTAAACCACACCCGGATCGTAATAAGGCACGTAGACCGTATCCGGCCGGGTCGGCTCGATCAGGATCATCTGCTTGCCGCTGTCCTGCCGGACCGTGACGTTCTGCTGCGAGCCGGAAGACAGTTTCTTGGCGTCGTAGGCTCGCGCCCTCATCCTCTGGACACCGTCCATGACGTCGGGCTGCTGGGCCAGGACGGCATCGCCGAGTTTCTGGGTCCAGTCGAGATTCTTGCTCATCATCTCCAGGACCGAAGGAGTCGCGACGAGCGATTTCACGCTCGCATCCCAGGTTTGCTTGTCGACGGCTGCCTTCAGCGGGTCGCCCTTCAGCTTCTTGTTGGCTGCGAACCATCGATCCGCCTGCACCACCTCCAGCGGATAGGTCGAAGCCATCAGCACCTGTGCGAGCAAGGCGTCGGGGTAGAGCGCGATCGGCGCGACGAGCGCATCGAGCTGGGCGCTGGAGAGAACCTCTTCGCCCTGCCCTGCCTGGGGCGCCACGGGTGCCTGCGGTTGTGAAGGTGGCGCGGTCGCCTGCCCGTATGCCTGAGAGGCGAGCCCGCTGACGATGACGCTGGCGAACACAATTCGCAGATGCATGGTCCTACCTCGCACTGGCAGCGCGCCTCTTGCCGCAGTGATGCTTATCTGCTCGGCGGAGCAGTGCGACCTGCAGCTTGATCCGCGGCTTGCTGGCGGCGGAAGGCCTGAATGTTCTCCTGGCCCTCGCGCATGTTTTCGTTCATGCGGCCGTCGTGCATCATGTCATGCCCTTCGAGCAGAACATCCATCGTGCATCCATTTATACGATTGCACGCAGCGGCCGGGCGCGGGCAGATGGACGAGAATACTGCGGCAGCGAATATCGCTGAGATCACGCCGATCAATGAAATCTTGTTCATCCGATTAGCTCCGCGACAACAAATCACAGTCGGGCGCAAAAGTTTCTGGCAGCTTTAAGCTCAAGGTCGGCTCAATCTGCGCCAACACTGGATTGCAATTTCAGCAACCAGAAACCGTCGCTCGATCAATCATTAGCACATCCGCAAGAGCGGAAACCTGTCCCTAGGGACAATACGCGATCAGCCCGGGATGTGCTGAGCTTGGCTGACCATCAGCCCCAATACAGTGCGACCTGCGAGAGGGAAGGAAACAGGATGGCTTCTCCCGTTCAGGAATCGCGCAGCATCGATCACTTTTTCTCCGCCCCGTCCGGTCGCACCGACCGTTGGCGCGACCTTCACGCGGTGGCGCGTTCCTGGTCGACGGGCAGCAAGAGCCGCAGCGCGGTCGAGGCCGCGCTCGACGAGCTGGGTGTCATCGAGGAGTTTCACGCATTCCCGGGAGCCGACCTTATCGCGGTGCTCCGAGGCTTCCTCCAGAACGACGACGCCAGCGGCTTCCTCTCGCTCGCCAAGCGGATCTCGGTGGCGATCATCACAGGCAATTACAAGCACGACTCAAAGGAATGGCAGGCGGCCGACCTGTCGCTGGCGGAGCCCGCCGACATGCTCCCGTCCTCGTTGGGAGAGTCGCCGGTCTATAGGCCCTATTTCGAGATGCTGGCCGTGACGCCGGCGCCGATGGCGCGCTGGCCGCATATGGCCGCCGAATTCCGCCGCCTGCGGCGCGCCGAGGACGCCTTCGTTTACGAGACGGTCCTGGTCGGCAGCCTGGAGGATGCAGTCTGTGCGGCCGTGCTCAACCCGAACATCGCTGCCGTCGTCATCTATGAAGGCTTCGCGTTGAAGTCGCGGCACGACGCGCCGGTGCTGCGCAGCGTGCTCGCGGCGCAGCAGCCCTATCTCGACAAGGCAGACGAAGCCGATCTGGCGCTGCGACTCGCGGCCGGCCTGAAAGCGATCAGGCCCGAGCTCGACATCTACCTGTTGTCGGACCGGCGCGTCGAGAAGCTCGCCGGCGATCCGCGGGCCGCCATAATCAGGCGCGTCATGTACCAGATCGAGGAGCCGCTCGAACTCCATCTTTCGGTGCAGGAGGGCATCGCGGCGCGCTACGAAACGCCGTTCTTCGACAATCTCAAGCGCTATGCGCAGCGGCCTGTCGGCACCTTCCACGCGCTCCCGATCGCACGCGGCAAATCGGTGTTCCGCTCGCCCTGGATCCGCGACATGGGGCAGTTCTACGGCATCAACCTCTTCCTGGCGGAGAGCAGCGCCACGACCGGCGGTCTCGACAGCCTTCTCGAGCCGACCGGCAACATCAAGCGGGCGCAGGAGATGGCTGCGCGGGCCTTCGGCGCCGACGAAGTCTTTTTCGTTACCAACGGGACGAGCACCTCCAACAAAATGGTGCTGCAGGCGCTGATCGGGCCCGGCGACATCGTCATCCTCGACCGCAACTGCCACAAGTCGCACCATTACGGTTTGGTGCTGTGCGGCGCGCAGCCCTTCTACGTCGAAGCCTTCCCCATGCCGGAGTTCTCGATGTACGGGGCGGTGCCGCTGCGGACCATCAAGAAGGCCCTGCTGGATCTCAAGGCCGAAGGACGCCTCGACCGTGTCAAGATGGTCGACCTGACCAACTGCACCTTCGACGGGCACATCTACAACACGCGGCGCGTGATGGAGGAGTGCCTCGCCATCAAGCCGGACCTGATCTTTCTGTGGGACGAGGCCTGGTTCGGCTTCGCGCATTGGTCGCCCTTCCTGCGGCCACGGACCGCGATGGGCGCCGCGGCCGACATCGAGGCCTGGATGCAGGATCCCGACGCGGCCGCGCAGCACAAGAAACAGCGGACAGCGCTCGGCGCTAACCCTTCAGCCGAGAAGCTCCTCGATACGCGCCTGGTGCCCGACCCGGACGCCATCAGGCTGCGGGTCTACCAGACCAATTCCACGCACAAATCGATGTCGGCGATCCGCCAGGGCTCGATGGTGCTGGTCAAGGATGTCGATTTCCACAAGGTCGAGGCGCAGTTTCACGAGGCCGTCTTCACCCATGCCTCGACCAGCCCGAACCAGCAGCTCATCGCCAGCCTCGACGTCGCGCGCCGGCAGATGGAGCTGGAGGGTTACGGGCTGGTGATGAACGCCATCGAGGTCGCGCTCGACATCAGGCGCGAGATCGCCGTCCATCCGGTCATCTCGAAATACTTCAGGGTCGTCGGTGCCGACGGAATGGTGCCGCAAGAGTACCGAACCAGCGGATTCATCGATTTCCTTGCGCCGGACACGCGCTGGGACGATCAGTTGCGCAGCATGCGGGAAGACGAGTTCTGCCTCGATCCGACCCGCATGACGCTGGTTTGCGGAACGGCGGGTTTCGACGGCACGTCGTTCAAGGGCCTGCTTGCCGCGCAATACAACATCCAGGTCAACAAGACCTCGCGCAATTCGGTGCTGCTGCAGTCGAACATCAACAACACCCGCAGCGACGTCGCGCTCCTGATCGGGGTCCTGCTCAAGATCAGCAACGAGATCGAGCTGCGCCTGCGCCAGGGCGGCGAGGATGAGCGCAAGGCCTTTGACGCTCGCGTGCACAGCCTGATGAACGAGGTGCCCGACCTTCCGAATTTCAGCCGGTTCCACGATGCGTTCCGCATGGACGCCGGAAAAGCGACCCCGGAAGGTGATATCCGCACCGCCTTCTTCTCTGCCTATAAGGAGGAGAAGTGCGAGTATCTGCGCATAGACAGCCCGGAATGCGACCGCCGCATCGACAAAGGCCCGGCACTGATCTCGGCCAACTTCGTCATCCCCTATCCGCCCGGTTTCCCCATCCTCGTGCCGGGCCAGGTCGTGACGCACGAGACGATCACCTTCATGCGAAAGCTCGATGTGAAGGAGATCCACGGCTACGAGAAAGCAAAAGGCCTCAAATTGCTGAAGCCGGACGTCCTCATGAGCAAGAAGAAATGAGAATGCGGGGCAAGCCCGAATTCTGAAGGGCTGGCCGGAAATTCGGCGGGCTTCGAATTCCAGAAACAGGGGATCGGAATGTTCGACTGGTTCGCTAGTACGCTTCGCAGCTACCCCGAGATCGCGCTCTTTCTTTCGCTGGCGATCGGCTATTATGTCGGCGGCTTCGCCTATAAGGGCTTCAGCCTCGGCGCGGTGACCTCGACGCTCATCGCCGCGGTCGTGATCGGGCAACTCGGCATCACGATCTCGCCTCATGTGAAGTCGACGTTCTTCCTGATGTTCCTGTTCGCGGTCGGCTACGGCGTCGGACCCCAGTTTGTACGAGGCATCGCCAAGGACGGCGCACCCCAAGCGATCTTTGCGGTCGTGGTCACGGTGTTCTGCCTCGCGATCCCAGTCATCATCGCAAAATTCGCCGGTTACCATCCGGGATATGCAGCCGGCCTCTATGCCGGCTCGCAGACGATCTCGGCCTCGATGGGCCTGGCGACCGACGCGATCAACCGCCTGGGGCTGTCTCCTGAACAGACCAAGGAATATCTCGACGCGATGCCGGTGGCCTATGCGGTGACCTATATCTTCGGCACCGTCGGCTCCGCCATGGTCCTGGCGATGTTGGGACCGAAACTCCTCGGCATCGATCTCGTCCAAGCCTGCAAGGATTACGAGGCAAGGCTTGGCGGCGGCAAGGAACTCGGCGGCCCTGGTTCCGTGTGGCGGCGCTTCGAGTTGCGCGCCTTTAGGGTACGAAGCGGCGCCAAGGTCATCGGCATGCGCGCGGCGGACGCCGAAGCGCTCGTGCCGGATGCACGCGTCTTCGTCGAGCGCCTGCGGCGCAATGGCATCATCGAGGACGCCACAACCGACACGATCCTGCAGGAGGGCGACATCATCGCCATCGCAGGGCCGCGGGATGTGCTCGTCAACCTGATCGGCCAGAACGCCGATGAGGTCGAGGACCCGGAACTTCTCGATGTGCAAGCCGAAGGCGTCGATGTCTACGTCACCAGCAAGGACGCCGACGGCAAGACGCTCGCCGAACTCTCCCAGATGCCTGCGGCACGCGGCGTTTTCCTTCGAAAGATCGTTCGCGGTGCCACCGCCGTCAGCATCCCCGTCCTGCGTGACACGGTGATCCATCGCGGCGACATTCTCACCGTCGTCGGCCGGACACAGGACATCGCCGCGGTCGCAAAGGTCGTCGGCCATGCCGACCGCCCGAGCGACGTCGCCGATGTCGCCTTCATCGGTGCTGCCATCACGCTTGGTGCGTTGATCGGCGCGATCGTCTTTAAGGTCGGGGGCGTCCCGCTGACGCTCTCCACGGCAGGCGGCGCACTGATTTCGGGCCTGGTCTTCGGTTGGCTGCGTTCGGTACGTCCCGTCTTCGGCCGCATTCCGAGCTCGACCGTGTGGTTCATGAATTCCGTCGGCCTCAACATCTTCATCGCCGTGGTCGGAATCTCGGCAGGCCCGGGCTTCGTCAAGGGATTGCAGACCCAAGGCGTCGGACTGTTCCTCTGGGGCGCCCTGGCGACGACGGTTCCGCTGATCCTGGCGATGTTCGCCGGCAAGTACATTTTCCGCTTCGATCCGGCCATCCTGCTCGGGGCGTGCGCAGGCGCACGTACCACGACGGCGGCGCTAGGCATGGTCTGCGAAACCGCAGGCAGCCAGGTTCCGGCGCTCGGCTACACCGTGACCTATGCCGTCGGAAACACGCTTCTGACCATCTGGGGCATGGTGATCATCATGCTGCTGACCTAGCGGAGCGGCTCCGCCCCGATTTCCAGCCTTACCGGGAGAACGTCATGGATCCTGTCACTCTGCGGACCTTCGAGAAGCTCAGCCCCTTCGAGATCAAGGACGAGCTGATCCGTCTCGCCAAGCTGACCTCGCAAGAATCCTCGATCGCGCTTCTCAATGCCGGCCGTGGCAACCCGAACTGGGTGGCGATGACGCCGAGGGAGGGCTTCTTCCTGCTCGGGCAATTCGCGATCACGGAGAGCCGGCGGGTGATGAACAAGCCGGCCGGGATCGGCGGCATGCCCAAGGCAGACGGGATCGCGAAACGCCTCGAGGACTGGCTGGGGGAGCACAAGGACGCGCCCGGCGCCACCTTCCTGCGGGACATGGTCGCGTTCGCGGTCAAGAAGTTCGACTTCAAGCCCGACGCCTTCGTCCATGAACTCGTCGACTCGATCATCGGCGACAACTACCCGGTGCCAGATCGCATGCTCGTCCACAACGAGCGGATCGTGCACGAATACCTGATGTGGGCGATGTGCGGCGATCCGCGTCCCTCCGGTCAGTTCGACCTCTACGCCGTGGAGGGTGGCACGGCGGCGATGTGCTACATCTTCAAGTCGCTGAAGGCCAACAGGCTGCTGAATGCCGGCGATACCATCGCCCTGGCGACGCCGATCTTCACGCCCTACCTCGAAATGCCGCATCTCGAGGATTACGGGCTCAACATCGTCACGGTGGCAGCCCCGCAGGAGAACCGCTTCCAGTTCACCGACGAGGAGCTGAAGAAGCTCGAGGACCCCAAGGTCAAGGCGTTCTTCGTCGTCAATCCGGGCAACCCCTATGCGGTCGCCCTGAGCGAGGAGACGATCGCCAAGATCGTCAAGCTGGTCGAGACGAAGCGCCCCGATCTCCTGCTGCTGACCGACGACGTCTACGGAACCTTCGTGAAGGGCTTCCGCGGCCTGCTCGGCGCCCTGCCCCGCAACACGATCGGCGTCTACTCCTATTCGAAGTACTTCGGCTGTACCGGCTGGCGGCTCGGCGTCATCGCCATCCACCGCGAGAACATCTTCGACAAGGCCATCGCCGCCCACCCGGAGAAGATATCGGCGGCGCTCGATTCCCGTTACGGGCCGCTGACGCTCAAGCCCCGCGAGATGAAGCTGATCGACCGTATCGTCGCCGATAGCCGCGACATCGCACTCAATCACACTGCCGGTCTCTCCTTGCCGCAGCAGGTGATGATGTCGATGTTCTCGCTGTCCGAGTTGATGGACGAGGACAAGCTTTACCAGAAGACATGCATGGGGATCGTCAGGGCGAGAGCCGAGCGGATGATCGAGGGGCTGGGCATCGAGGTGCCCGAGAACCTGCTGCATGATCGCTATTACGGCCTGATCGACTTCGAATTCTGGGCCAACAAATATGTCGGTCCCGAGGTCGTGGCCTATATGAAGGAACACGTTCACCCGCTCGACATCGTGTTCCGGCTCGCCGAGGACCACGGCATCGTGCTGCTCAACGGCGGCGGCTTCCACGCGCCCGACTGGTCGGTCCGCGTCTCCTTCGCCAATCTCGACGACGAGGTCTACAGCCAGATCGGACGTGCCACGCGCGCGGTCGCCCGCGGCTACCGGCAAGCCTTCGACGCTTACAATCTCGCCCTCAACAAGACGAAATCGCCCGGCGGCGCGGCGCCTGCCAAAGCGAAGTAAGCTGAAGCTGCGCTGCACGCAGCAGCATCGCCGGGCAGTCGATCGGTCGTCGCGCCGGTCGATTGCCAGGCCTTTTTGCAGAGAGGACCGGCATGAGTTTCGTGGTGGAAGCCCTACGGAACAACCCCGAGCTCGCCATCTTCCTGACGGTCGCGCTCGGCTTTCTGATCGGCCGGCTGAAATTCGGGAGCTTCAGCCTCGGCGTCGTCGTCGGCTGCCTGCTTGCGGGAGTGCTCGTCGGGCAGCTCGACATCAAGATCCCGGCGACGGTCAAATCGGTCTTCTTCGACCTCTTCCTTTTCACGACCGGCTACAAGGTCGGCCCTCAATTCTTCCGGGCCCTGAAGAAAGATGCGTTTCCGCAGATGGCGCTTACGGTCGTCCTGTGCGTGTCGTGCCTTTTGATCGCGCTGACCTTTGCGAAGCTGCTTGGTTACGACATGGGCACGGCGGCGGGCCTCCTGGCCGGCGCTTTCTCTGAATCGACGGTCATCGGAACAGCCGGAGAAGCGATCCAGCGGCTCGACCTTCCCGAGGCCGAGCGCCGGGCGCTCGTGAACAATATCCCGGTCGCCTACGCCGTCACCTATCTGGTCGGGACGACCGCGCTCGTCTGGTTCCTGCCCAAGATTGGCCCCAAGCTGATGGGAATTGACCTGCGCGAGGCCGCGCGCGCAGCCACGGCAGCATTGCATTCGGACAAGTCGGGATCGGCCGGCGAGGTCGATGGCATCACATCGGCCGCCCGCCTGTTCGATGTGCGCGCCTATCGCGTCGAGAATGCGCAGTTGCTTGGCAAGACGATTGCAGAGCTGGAAGCCCTGCCGAAGAAGTCTCGCATCTTCGTTCTGCGTGGCCGCAGCGGCGATACCCTGTTCGATCATGCCTCTGAGCATCGCGTCCGGGCCGGCGACATCATCGCTGTCATGGCGCGCTTCGAAGTCCACGCGGCGCGCGGCGATGTCATCGGCCCGGAGGTGAGCGACCCCGATCTGCTGGACATTCCGATCGAGGCGCTCGACGTGATCGTGACAAGCCGCAAGCTCGACGACACATCACTGGCCGAGCTGGCCGAGGGTGAGTTCGCGCGCGGGGTGTTTCTCGCCAAGCTGACACGTTCGGGCATCGCCATGCCGGTGATCCCGACGACGCGTCTCAATCGCGGCGACGTCCTCTCCCTTGTGGGGCCGCTGACGGAGGTCGAACGCGCTGCGGCCGTGATCGGCTATTCCGACAGACGGACGCCCGCGACCGACATGGTCTTCGTGGGGTTCGGAATCTTCCTGGGGGGCCTGTTCGGCCTGCTGTCGGTCGCCGTCTGGGGTGTGCCGCTGACATTGACCGCCAGCGGTGGCGCCTTGTTCATGGGCTTGCTTTTCGGCTGGCTGCGCTCCGCCTATCCGTTCTTCGGCCGCATTCCGGAGCCGGCGATCTGGATTTTCGATACGGTCGGGCTTTGCATGTTCATCGGCATCGTCGGACTGGGCGCCGGGCCGAGTTTCGTCGCCGGCCTGAAAGCGACCGGCGTCAGCCTCGTTGCAGTCGGGCTGGTCTCGTCCCTGCTCCCGCACACCATCGGGATTCTGTTCGGGCGTTACGTCCTGAGGATGGATCCGCTCATTGTGCTGGGCGCCTGCGCTGGCGCCGGTACGATCACCGCCGCGCTCAGGGCGATCCAGGACGAGGCCCAAAGCAGCATACCGGCTCTCGGCTATACGGTTCCCTATGCCATCGGCAACATCCTGCTAACGGCTTGGGGGCCCGTCCTGATTGCGCTGATGACAATCTGATCGAGCCTTCATGGGCGTGTCCGTCAAACGGTCGATCCCGACGCCCTTACCCGCTCTATGCCGCCGACTCGTAGTGCCTATCCCTGAAAAATGGTTGATGGAGGTAACTATGTGGCGTCGTGCTCCGGCCGAGGCCGGTCGCGCGTGCCGCGGTGACACCGGGTGTCGGGGCACCAGGCGTGGGCGTGCGGGCTGGAACGCCGATGAATCGAGGGACCCGGTCAATCGGGCGGGCAGGCGCTGAAAGCCTCTGTTCCGCTCTGTCCGGCGGAGCTGCGCCGACGCCCCTGGAATTGCCGGCCCTACCGCGGTTGGGCTGGTGACTGCCCCGGGCGCGCGAGCTTGCGCGACATTTTGAGTCAGGATCGGAACGATGGATAGGAAGGCGCCAAAGCGCCACGACTCGATCGAGCATTCGACCTTGATCGACAGCGCGATTCGCATCGGGCTCATCGGTCTGCTCGTCTATGCCTGCGCCCGGATTGTCCTGCCCTTCGCGTTCCTTTTGATCTGGTCGGCCATCCTGGCGGTGATTTTGTATCCGCTTCATTTGCGTCTGGCGCCGCGGCTTGGCCAGCGGGGATCGGCGCTGCTGATCGGCCTGATCGGCGTCGCGCTGATGCTCGGACCGATGGTGATGCTGGTGACGTCGCTGGCGACGTCGCTCTATTCGGGTATCTCGACTTTGCAGAGTCAGGGTCTGACGGTGCCGCAGCCGCCGCTATGGCTCGATGGCACTCCGCTTGTCGGCAAGAAGCTGACGGAGATCTGGTCTCTCGTCGCTTCCAACCTGCCGGCAGCGCTGACAAAATACGGTCATCTGGTGAGCGGCCCCTTGGCTTGGCTCGCCTCCTCCGCCGGCGACCTCGCCATCGGCGAATTGTCGTTCGTCGCTTCATTCGCGATCGCCGCGGTGCTCGTTGTCCATGGTCCAGCTGCGGGCCAGTTTGCTCGCCGCACGCTCGAACGCATCACGGGCAGCGAGGAACGCGCCGTGCGCCTGGTTACCTTGACCGCGGCCACGATCCGCGGCGTGGGGCTCGGCGTGGTCGGCGTGGCGCTCATCCAGTCACTGCTGTTGGGCTGCGGCTTCTTCGCCATCGGACTCCCGGCGGCCGGTCCCTTGATGCTCGTGGCGCTGCTGCTGGGTATCATGCAGGTGCCGTTGATTCTGCTGACCCTGCCCGTCGTCGGCTACGTCTTTTATTCCGAGGCAACGCAGCCCGCGATCATCTTTCTGATCTGGAATATCGTTGTCGGCCTCAGCGACAATGTTCTCCGTCCGTTGTTCCTCGGAAGGGGTCTCGAAGTCCCCATGCCAATCATTCTTATTGGTGTTCTTGGTGGCGTGATTGTCGATGGGCTTCTAGGTTTGTTCGTAGGGCCGGTCCTGCTCGGAGTCAGCTATACGTTTTTGATCGAATGGCTGCAGAACAACTCCGTTTGAATTGCTGTTCGTTCTGACTTCATCGCGGTCAACGGGCCAAAGGCAGGAACAGAGATTGTCCTCAGCTGCATATTCTGCGGCTATAAATTCAATCGGCATGGCGCGGGATCGTTGCACTCTCTCTGGGGACGGCTAGCGACGCCGGTACGCGAAGTAGCGGCCGTCCGGCACATCGTCAGGAAGTGGCACCGCCTCGAAGGCCGGGTGGTCGAGCTGCCAGCCTGTGACGACCAGGCCGCCCGGCTTGGCCAGCGCTGCGACGTGATCCGGCAGCCACGCGAAGGCCAGGTGGTCCCGGTCAGGCACGCCGGTCGTGACGTCGACATGGATCAGGGCGGCTGCCCCTGCGTGCCGGGCGGCGAAGGCCGGCAGCGTCTCCTCCATCTCCCCGACGACGAGAAGATGGCGGGGCGGCATCGATCGGGGGTTGGGGCTGGGATTGCGCTCGAACACATGGATCTCGCGGCCGGGCAGCCGCTCGCGCAGATGATCGTAGGTGCGGCCGTTGCCGAGCCCCAATTCCAGGACCAGCCCTTCCTGCCCTTCGATGCGATCCGCTGCCCAGTCCAGCATGCTGCGCTGAGCCTGAAGGCGACGGATGAAGCTGTCGAGCCGGCTCATGATCATGCACCCAATGTCGTCCGTCACTATGAGCGGCCGGGGCCGCGATGCCAACGACGATCCCATCAGCGCGCGCTTGCCAAATCGAACGATGCGATGGCCTAATCGACCGAGAAGTGCGCTTCATCAGATGCGTATCGAAGGCCGGCAAGAGCCTTTTCCAGGGAGAGAAGTTGATGATTTCGAAGCGATATCTCATCGCTGCGGCTGTCGCCGCGTCCGTTGTCGCACTGCAGACTCCTGCTTCGGCCGAAACCTGGCCGGCGCGGCCGATCACCTTCATCGTGCCTTTCCCGGCGGGTGGCGGCACCGATACCTTCGCGAGACCGCTCGCCGCGCAGCTCGATCAGCAACTGGGCCAGCGCATCGTCATCGAGAATCGCGGCGGAGCGGGCGGCACGGTCGGCGCGTCGGCTGCGTCCAAGGCCAAGCCCGATGGCTACACCTTCTTCGTCGGGGCCGCGCACCATGCCATCGCGCCGGCGCTCTATCCCAAGCTCGACTACAACATCCAGACCGATTTCATTCCGATCGCCGTCATCGCCCTGCCGCCGCAGGTCATCGTCGTCCATCCCGGCAAGGTCCAGGCAAAGACCGTGGCCGAGCTCGTCGACTACGCCAAGAAGAACCCGGAGAAGCTCAACTATGCCTCGGCCGGCAACGGCACGACGCATCATCTCGCTGGCGAGCTCTTCCAGATATCGACCGGGACGAAGCTGACCCATGTCCCCTATCGCGGTGCCGGCCCGGCCCTGCAGGACACTGTCGCGGGACAGGTCGACATCCTCTTCGACGGTCTCGGCTCGTCGGCCGCGCAGATCCAGAGCGGCGCCTTGCGCGCGCTTGCGGTCGCAGCGCCCACCCGTTCCGAAGCCGTGCCCGATGTGCCGACGGCCAAGGAGGCCGGCCTCGACGGTTACGAGGTCTCGACCTGGTATGCGCTCTGGGCACCGAAAGGCACGCCGGCCGAGATCGTGACCCGCATGCGGACGGAGGTCGAGAAGGCCTTGAAGACGCCGACCATCGACGCGGTCTGGAAGAAAAGCGGCTCGCCGATTCCGACCCTGAGCGGCGAGGCTTTCGGGCGCTTCGTATCGGCGGAGGTCGACCGCTGGGGCAAGGTCGTCAAGGAGGCGCAGGTCAAGCTGGAGTGAGAAGAGCCCGAGCTGCGGCTTGCGACGAACCGCCTCCTAGGCCTCGCCTTCCACATCGCCGTCGATGACGGCGCGCGCGGTGGCATAGCCGAAGCCGAGGCGCGCCAGCGTGGCCAGGTCCTTCTGCCGGAACGCTGCGCGGTCGCTCCTGCGCCAGGGACCGAGCCGGCGGCGTGTCGCGGCGATGCGCGCGGCCGCGATCTCGTCGTCCGCATTCGTGGCTGCGAGTTCACCCACCAACTCGCGGCCAACTCCTTTCGCGGTCAACCGGGCTGCAACAGCGCGGCTCGACTGGCCCTTGCGCCGCAAGGTGGCTGCCCTCGCCTCGGCGAAGCGGCGATCGTCGATCAAACCCGTCGAAACGCAGCGCGCGATCACCGTATCGAGCGCTTCCGCATGAGCCGCCGGGTCCTCGCCATGGTGGCGGCAGCTCATGGCGATCTTGCGTGCCAGCACCCGGCGCAGCTGCGCCGCGGGCGCGGCATAGCGTTCGAGATAATGCATTGCCGCCCGCTGCAGATAATCGGCGGTGATGCGCCGTGGGATGCGGGCAGGGCGAGGCCCCTGCCCTGGCCTGTCGGCGATTTCAGGCATGCTAGTCGGACATCGGCTTCGATCGGCCGGCCTTGACACCGGAGCGGCGCTCCTTGGAGGCGAGCCTGCGCTCCTTCGAGGCCTTGGTGGGCTTCGTCGCGCGCCTAACGGTCGGGCGAACTGCGGCGGCGCGGATCAGCTCCAGCAGGCGCTCGACTGCCTCTTCGCGATTGCGCTTCTGGCTGCGCTGCGCCTGCGCGACGATGATGATGACGCCGTCCTGCGTCAGCCGGCTGCCGGCGAGCTTCATCAAGCGGATCGCGACATCGTTGGGCAAATTGGGCGACTGGCGCACGTCGAAGCGGATCTGCACCGCGCTCGAGACCTTGTTGACGTGCTGGCCGCCCGGCCCCGAGGCGCGCACGAAGCTTTCCTCGATCTCGCTCTCGTCGATCGCAATGGACGGGGTGACTTGAATCATGGGAGGACGCTAGATCACGGCGCACTCGGATGGAAACATCCGAATGCGAAAAAAACGTGATCGATTCTCAAAGTCGAGAGCATGGCTGCAGCGAAAGGCAGGGTTTCGCTTTTCGCTCGACGCTCTCCTTCAATTCACGGAGACATGCAGCGTTGAAGCCCTCTCGCGACATTGCCCGGCTCATCGAGATCATGGCGGCGCTGCGCACGCCCGGGACCGGCTGCCCCTGGGACCTGGAGCAGGATTTCAGCTCGATCGCGCCCTATACCATCGAGGAAGCCTATGAGGTCGCCGATGCGATCCAGCGTGGCGACAAGCTCGATCTCAAGGACGAGCTCGGAGATTTGCTGCTTCAGGTCGTCTTCCATTCACGCATGGCCGAGGAGGAAGGTTCCTTCGCCTTTCCGGATGTGGTGGAGGCGATCACCAGCAAGCTAATCCGCCGGCACCCGCATGTCTTCGGCGATGCGCGTGACCTCTCGCCGGCTGAGGTGAAGCTGCTCTGGCACCGGATCAAGGCCGAGGAGAAGGCGGCCAAGGCGGCGGCACGCGAAGCCGCCGGCCTGTCGCCGCAAGAGGAGGACAAGAGCATCCTAGCCGGGGTGCCGCACACCCTGCCGGCCCTCTCCCGTGCCTGGAAGCTGCAGGCCCGGGCCTCGACGGTCGGCTTCGACTGGAACGACGCGCGGCTCGTGCTCGACAAGATCCGCGAGGAGACGCTGGAGATCGACGAGGCGCTCGCCGGTGGCGACAAGGCCGCGATCCAGGAGGAGATCGGCGATCTGCTCTTCGTCATCGCCAACCTCGCGCGCCATGTCGATGCCGACCCGGAGGGCTGCCTCAACGCCGCCAACGCCAAGTTCGAGCGTCGCTTCAAGGGTATCGAGGAGGCGCTCGAAGCTGAGGGGCGAAACGCCAAGGACGCGACGCTCGAAGAGCTGGAGGCGCTCTGGCAGGCGGTGAAGAGGGCTGAGAGCGCGGGCGGCTGACGGGAGCGCCAAGGCCGTCATTCCCGGCGGAGCGAAGTGCAGTCTCAAGAATCTTCGGACACGAGGGCGCCTGACCGGAGCCTCTTCCGGCGAGAAATGCTCGGGTCAAGCCCGAGCATGACGACCCGCTTCTGGGCCTTGCGCTATCGGCGCCGCTCGGCTTGCGGAAACCGGGCGGTGAACGCCCCTTCCCGCTCGGGCGGCAGCCGGACGATGAGCTTCAGCTCGCCATCCTCCGCATCATCGCGCTCGAGGATTTCACCATTGGCGTGAAGCCAGGCGAGCGACTTGCCGTCGCCGGGAGCGAGATTGAGCCCATAGACCGGCCTGCTATGGGCGATGCGGGTTTCGATGGCCTGCGTCAGGCGCTCGATCCCCTCGCCGGTCAGCGCCGATACCAGGACCGGCCGTACCTCCGACGCCCGGAGCGAAGCGATGCCGAGCTGGCGTTCGCGTTCTGCCGGGTCGAGTAGATCGGCCTTGTTCCAGACCTCGATGACGCGCTGGCCGTCATCCGGGTTGATGCCGAGATCGCGCAGGATCGCCTGTACGTCGGCGGCCTGCGCTTGCGTGTCGTCATGGGCGACGTCGCGGACATGCAGCAGCACATCTGCCTCGATCGCGTCCTCCAGCGTGGCGCGGAAGGCGGCGACGAGCTGCGTCGGCAGGTCGGAAATGAAGCCGACGGTATCGGACAGCATGATCCGCGCTCCATGGGGCAGCTTGATCGCGCGCGCCGTCGGGTCGAGCGTGGCGAAGAGCATGTCCTGCGCCAGCACCTCGGCCGAGGTCAGCCGGTTGAAGAGCGTGGATTTTCCGGCATTGGTGTAACCGACGAGCGCAACGATCGGATAAGGCACGCGTTTCCGGCTGGCGCGATGCAATGATCGGGTGCGTTTTACGCTCTCCAGATCGCGCTCGATCTTGGTCATCCGTTCCTGGATGATGCGGCGGTCCGCCTCGATCTGGGTCTCGCCGGGGCCGCCGAGGAAGCCGAAGCCGCCGCGCTGGCGCTCTAGGTGGGTCCAGGACCGCACGAGCCGGCTCTTCTGATAGTTCAGATGGGCGAGCTCGACCTGAAGCGCACCTTCCTTGGTGCGGGCACGCCGCCCGAAGATCTCGAGAATGAGGCCGGTGCGGTCGATGACCTTGCAGCCGAAGACCTTTTCGAGATTGCGCTGCTGGACCGGCGACAGGGCGCAGTCCATCACGACGAGGCCGATTTCCTCGATCTTGATGCGTTCGGCCAGCTCCTCGACCTTGCCCTTGCCGATATAGGTCGCCGGCCTCAGTGCGGTCAGCAGCACCTGCACAGGCTCGACGACGGTCAGGTCGATCGCAGCTGCCAGCCCTACCGCCTCGTCCAGCCGCGCTGCGAAGGAGCGCTGGTTGGCGTCGGTGGCGATGCCGCGCTTCTGCAAATAGGGTCCCACGACATAGGCGCGCGTATTCGCCGCGATGTCGCGTTCGATCTCGTCGAGCGGCTTCGGGGCCGCCCGCTCCTTGTCGTGGTCGTGGCTTGCAGCCAAATCAGTTCTTGTCCGTTTCCTCGGGCTCGAACAGTTGCACCGGATGGCCGGGCATGATCGTCGAGATCGCATGCTTGTAGACGAGCTGCGAATGACCGTCACGCCGCAGTAGCACGCAGAAATTATCGAACCAGGTGACAACGCCCTGCAGCTTTACGCCGTTGACGAGGAAAATCGTCAGCGGAATCTTCTGCTTGCGCACGTGGTTGAGGAAGGTGTCCTGAAGGTTCTGTGCCCGCTCTGCGGCCATGGGTAGTCCCTGTTGTTGGGATCGTCGATCGGTTTACGCCCGCGATCCAGTTCGTTCCGTTCGTGCCGGCGGCGCATTCCACCAACCTCGGAACACCGATGCTCCATTAGATCGTCGAGTTCGCCTGCAACGCAAGTGCAGCAATGCCGCGTTTTTTCGCAGGTGCGTCTGCGTGGTGTGCAGATGCACCCTACGAGAATGGCTCAGCCGACACCGAGGGATTTGAGCTTCCGGTGCAGCGCCGAGCGCTCCATGCCGATGAACTCGGCCGTCCGCGAGATGTTGCCGGAGAACCGGGCGATCTGCGCGATGAGGTATTCGCGTTCGAAGATCTCGCGCGCGTCGCGCAGCGGCAGGCTCATCAGCCTCTCGCCGCCCGAGCCGGAAGGCGTCGTCGGCACCATCGCGCCGACCTCGGCCGGCAGCATCTCGACCGTCACCTCCGAGTTGGGGTCGCCCTTGGTCAGGATCATCAGCCGCTCGACGTTGTTGCGCAGCTCACGGACGTTGCCCGGCCATTCATGCGATTGCAGCACCGCCATCGCGTCCGAGCCGATCCGGCGCTTGGGCAGGCCGCTGGCGATGGAAATCTGGTCCATGAAGAACTCGATCAGCTCCGGCACGTCCTCGCGTCGCTCCGAGAGCGGCGGCACCCGGATCGGCACGACGCTGAGGCGATGATAGAGATCCTCGCGGAAATGCCCGTCGCTGATGAGCTGCGCCAGGTCACGGCTCGACGAGGAGATGATGCGGACGTCGACATGGACCCGCGTCGCGCCGCCGACACGCTGGAAGTTCTGGTCGACCAGCACGCGCAAGATGCGGTTCTGCGTCTCGCGCGGCATGTCGCCGATTTCGTCGATATAGAGCGAGCCGCCATGCGCTTCCTCGAGCGCGCCGATCCGGCGCGAACGGCCATCGCCGCCCTCGACGCCGAAAAGCTCCTCCTCCATCGTCTCGGGGGTGATCGTCGCCGCGTTGATGACGACGAAGGGCCCGCTCGTACGCATCGAAGCCTCGTGCAGCGTCCGCGCCGTCAGTTCCTTGCCACAGCCGGGCTCGCCGGTGATGAGGACGCGGGCATTGGTCGGCGCGACGCGTTCGATGGTCTGGCGAAGCTGGTTCACCACCGTCGTGCGCCCGACGATGCGGTTGGCCTGGACCGAGCGCGTCTTGAGGTCCCTCACCTCGCGGCGCAGCCGCGATGCTTCGAGTGCCCGCTCGGCGACGAGAACGAGCCGGTCGGCCTTGAACGGCTTTTCGATGAAGTCATAGGCGCCGCTCTTGATCGCGGAGACTGCGGTCTCGATGTTGCCGTGGCCGGAGATCATCACCACGGCGAGGTCCGGGTGGCCCTCCTTGATCAACTCCAGCACTTGCAGGCCGTCGAGGCGGCTGCCCTGCAGCCAGATGTCCAGGAAGACGAGATTCGGCCGGCGCGCCGCGATCGCGGCGAGCGCCTCGTCGGCGGAGCCCGCCTTGCGGGTGCGGTAGCCTTCATCCTCGAGAAGGCCGGCGACCAGATCGCGGATATCGACTTCGTCGTCCACTACCAGGATGTCAGCGCTCATAAGCGTATCCCATCATTCGAATCAGGAGCGACCGGGCCGGAGCCCGGCTGGGCGGCCTCATCGCCGCCATCGGCCTCGGAAGGGCCCGTTTCAGGGAACCAGAGGCGAATGCGGGCGCCCCTCGTTCCGCTGGAGGCATCCGGACGGTCGAGCAGTTCGATGCCGCCGCCATGGTCCTCCAGAATCTTGCCGACGATGGCGAGGCCGAGACCGGTCCCGCCCTCGCGCGTCGTCATGTAGGGCTCCAGCAGCTTCTGACGCTGGTCGGCGGGCAGCCCCTTGCCGTTGTCGATGACCTCGATGACGATCCGCCCGTCATCGCGCCGTTCCAGCCGGACATCGATATGCCCCCGGCCGCGTTCCTCGGCCGGCACGGCTTCGATCGCCTCCGTCGCGTTCTTGATGACGTTGGTCAGCGCCTGCGAGAGCAGGCGGCGGTCGAACTGCGCCGGAACCGCCTCTGCCGGCAGGCTTTCCTCGATCGTCATTTCCGGATTGCCGACCCGCCAGAGGAAGACGATCTGCCTGACGGTTTCGACGATGTCTTCGCGCGTCAACGAGGGTTTGGGCATGCGGGCGAAGGAGGAGAATTCGTCGACCATGCGCCGGATATCCTCGACCTGGCGCACGATCGTGTCGGTGCACTGGTCGAACACGTCCTTGCCCTCGGTGATGACGCGGCCGAACCGGCGCTTGATGCGCTCGGCCGAGAGCTGGATCGGGGTCAGCGGGTTCTTGATCTCATGGGCGATGCGCCGGGCGACGTCGGCCCAGGCGGCCGTGCGCTGCGCGGAGACCAGGTCGGTGATGTCGTCGAGCGTGACGACGAGTCCCGCGCCGCTCCCCTCGCCTTCGCGGGCGGCGCGAATGTTGACCATGCGGTCCTGGCCGCCGCGCGTGAGCGTGGCTTGCCCGGAAATCTGCCGCTGCCGACCCTGCAGCGCCTCGGCAACGAAGGACGCCACTTCCGGAGCGATCTCCGCGATCGGCTTGCCGAGCAGGCGGCCGCCGGTGCCGAGCAAGGTCTCGGCCGAGCGGTTGATCGTCGTGACATGGCCATCGCCGTCGAGGCTGAGCACGCCTGACGAGACGCCGGACAGCACCGTCTCGGTGAAGCGCCGTCGCTTGTCGATGACCTCGCTCGCCGTCACCAGGCTGTCGCGCTGGCGACGGAGCTCCGCCGTCATCTTATTGAAGGTCTCGCCGAGATGGGCGAGATCGCCCTCGGATCTTCGGATCGGGACCTGGACGTAGAAATTGCCACTGGAGACCTGATCGGTCGCGTGAATCATCCGCCGGATCGGAGCGACGAGGCCGTTGGCGAAGCTCAGGCCCAGCCAGATCGCCGAGAGCAGCAGGATCAGCGCGATCAGGCCGTACATCGAGGCGAATGCGACCTGGACACCTTTTCGGCGGGCGTCGATCGAGAGATACTCGACGGCCGCGCCGCGCGCGACGGCCGGAAACTCGACGGCCAGCGGATCGACCTCGCGCGCGATGTGCAGGAAGCTGTTCTCGTAGGCCGGCAGCTTCATCACCGCACCGAAGACCCGCCCGGCGCGAGGTATCACGCAGATCGGCTCGGGGGCCGACTGGGCATCGTCGAAGGCGGCCTGATCGGGTTTGGGCGCGTCGCGCAGCACGTCGATATTCGCGCGTACGATCACCTTGTCCGGCGGCTGCATGATCGCGGCGACGGGGACGCCGAGCGCGGTGGCGCGTGACGTCAGAAACGTCTCGAACCACTTGCGGTCGACATCGAAGGCTGGCTTGGCGCGCGTCAGATCATCGGCGAGCACGCGGATTTCGCGGCCCAGCGAGCGGCACTGGCTGGCAGCGTAGGCGTCGGCGACCTCGACCGATTTGAAGATCGCGTCGCGCATCCGGTCCGAGAACCAGGGCTCCAGGCCGCGCTCGATGGTGAAGGTCGCGATAATGGCGACGAGGACGGCCGGGAGCGCGGCGATGATGCTGAACAGGCCGACGATCCGCACATGCAGCCCGGCGGCCGCGGCCCCTGCCTTTCGCGCGCGGATCAGGACAGCCGCTTCGAAGGCGACGATCACCATCAACGCCAGAATCAACAGCGCATTGAGAACGAAGACCGCGATGACGACTTCGTGGACCGGCGCGATCGGCGTGGCGCCCGAGAGGACGAGGAAGGTGAGCAACGCCGAGACCAGCGCCAGCAGGACGACGATCCCGCCGATCCAGCCGGAAACGCGGCGGGATTTCTCCTCACCGCGCGGCATCATTCTGGCTTCAGTGACGGAAGCGGACACTTGTTCTGACAACTCCGATGCGGCGCCGCCGAAACATGGCAGCGCCTACGGGCGCAACTGATGCGCCGCCGCAACGGTGTTGTCAAAATATGACATGGGCAAGGCGGGGCCGCGGCTCAACGCGGCGAGCGGACCACCTGCATGTCGAGCTCCCGAATCTTCTTACGGAGCGTATTGCGGTTGAGGCCCAGCAATTCGGCCGCCCTGATCTGATTGCCGCGGGTCGCAGCCAGCGCGGCGGCGATCAGCGGTGGCTCGATCTCGCGGAGAATGCGGTGATACAGGCCGGGCGGCGGGATATTGTCACCGAACCCGCCGAAATACTGGCCGAGATGGCGCTCGACCGAGCCCGACAGCGTCTCGGCGCGCTCGGGAGCGGCCGGGCTGCCGGCGTAGCCCGATCCGGAGGCGGCCGGCTGCAGCTCGGCCTCGACGATCGGGGCAGTGATCGTCTCCTGGGGATAAAGCGCTGCCAGGCGGCGGACCAGGTTCTCCAGCTCGCGGACGTTGCCGGGCCAGCGATAGCGCCGCATCACGTCCATCGCTTCCGAATCGACCTGCTTGCGCGGCAGCCCCTCCTTCTCGACGAGCGAGAAGAAGTGGCGAACCAGATCCGGAATGTCCTCTACCCGCTCGCGCAGCGGCGGCAGGCGGATCGGCACGACGTTGAGCCGGAAGAACAGATCCTCGCGGAACAGGCCCTGCGCGATCGAGATCCGCAGATCCTTGTTGGTCGCGGCGATGATGCGGACATTGGTCTTGATCGGCGTGCGCCCACCGACGGTCGTGTACTCGCCCTGCTGCAGAACACGCAGCAGCCGGGTCTGTGCCTCCATCGGCATGTCGCCGATCTCGTCGAGGAAGAGCGTACCGCCCTCCGCCTGCTCGAAGCGGCCGGAAGAGCGCGTCAGGGCGCCGGTGAAGGCACCCTTCTCATGGCCGAAGAGTTCCGATTCAATCAGGTCCTTCGGGATCGCGGCCATGTTGATCGCGACGAAGGGGCCGTTCTTGCGCTTGCCGTAATCGTGGAGCGCCCGAGCCACAAGCTCCTTGCCGGTGCCCGACTCGCCGTTGATCATCACGGTCAGGTCGATCGGCATCAGCCGGGCCAGCGCGCGATAGACATCCTGCATCGCCGGCGAGCGGCCGATCAGCGGAATGTCCTCGGGCTCGGCGGCGTGGCTGCGGGCGGCCTCGCCGCGCGGACGCGACAAGGCGCGGCCGACGATGGCGACGAGCTCCTTCAGATCGAAAGGCTTCGGCAGATATTCGTAGGCGCCGCGCTCGGAAGCCTTGATCGCGGTCATGAAGGTGTTCTGCGCGCTCATGACGATGATCGGCAGCTCGGGCCGCACGCGCTTGATGCGCGGCAGCAAGTCGAAGGCATTGCCGTCCGGCATCACGACATCGGTGATGATCAGGTCGCCCAGCCCTTGGGCGGCCCAGGTCCACAATGTCGCCGCCTGCCCGGTTGTGCGGACTTCATAGCCGGCCCTGGCGAGCGCCTGATTCAGGACGGTGCGGATCGCGGCGTCGTCGTCGGCGACGAGGATGTTCCCGGTCGGCATGTGTTCGATTAGGCCTTGCGTTGACTGCCGTGACCCAGCTGGTGCAGCGGCAGAAGGATCCTGAATTGCGTACGACGAGGGACGGACTCGCATTCGACGATTCCGCCGTGATCGCCGATCACCTTGGCAACGAGTGCAAGTCCAAGGCCACTTCCCTGTGCCTTGGTGGTCACGAAGGGATCGAACAGGTGCTGGACGAGGTCCGGCGGCACGCCGGAACCGTTGTCGCGGATGACGATTTCGAGCGGCAGCGCGATCCGTTCGGTCGATCCCGGAACCTGCATGCGAATGCCTGGGCGATAGGCGGTCGTCAGCGTGATCTCGCCATCGATCGCATATTCGCCAATGGCTTCGGCGGCATTCTTCACCAGATTGAGCAGAACCTGGACGAGTTGGTCGCGATTGCCGGCTACCGGCGGCAGCGACGGATCATAGACCTCCGAGAAGCGGATGTGCCGGGCGAAGCCCGATTGCGCCAGGCGCTTCACGTGATCGAGCACGTCGTGGACGTTGACAGGGTCGCGCTCGCTGGGGCGCTCGTCGCCGAAAAGCTCGACGCGTTCGACCAGCTTTACGATGCGATCGGTCTCGTCGCAGATGAGCTGGGTCAGCATCCGGTCCGAATCCGAGATCGAGCCTTCGAGCAGCTGCGCCGCCCCTCGAATGCCCGAGAGCGGGTTCTTGATCTCATGGGCCAACATGGCGCCGAGCGCCGTGATCGAGCGGGCTGCTCCTCGATGCGTCAATTGCCTGTCCATTTTTTCAGCAATTGTCCGTTCTTGCAGCATCAGTACGACCGCGTCGCCCTGGCTGGGCAATGGAGAGGCAAAAACATCGACGATGCGATCAATACCGAGGCGGGGCGAGCCGAGGTCGAGGCGGTACTCGCTGACGCTGGCGCCGCGGCGCTGCACATCCTCGATCAGCCCCAGCACGGGAGAGCCGAAGGCGATGAGATCGTCGATGCGTTGTCGCTTCAGGACGGCCGCGCTCGACTGGAAGAAATCCTCGGCCGCCGTGTTCGCGTAAATCACGATATGGCCTTCGCCGATCACCAGGACCGGCATGGGCAGAACATTCAGCGCCTGAACCTCGATGGGATCGAGGAGGTAGGTGCTCATGCTCCCGAGCCCCTTGTCGGCAAACATCGCCGTCATCGGCTCTTCCTTTCCATCTCAGGCCGCTTCGCGGCTGCGTTCGGTCGAAAACAACCCCGTCAGCGCCCCGAGGACCTGACGGGGGTCGTCCGAGGTGAGCAGCGTGCGCCGCCGCTCGGGATCGGGCGCGCAGCCCTCTGCCATAGCCTCGTCGGCATAGGCGGCGAGGTGCTTGCGGGCATGGCGCACGCCATGGGCCGGTCCCATCAAGGCCAGCAGGCCCTCATAGTGCTCGCATGCCACGGCGAGCTTCTCCGCCAATGAGAGCGGTGCGAGCGTGCGATCATCGAGTGCGGCGCCGATCTCGCCGACCAGCCAGGGCCGGCCGAGTGCCGCTCGCCCGATCATCACGAAATCGGCACCTGATTGCGCCAGGCAGGCTTTGGCATCGGCCGCGTCGTGAATATCGCCATTGGCCACCAGCGGAAAATCTCTGGCAGCGCGCACGGATGCAATCGCCCGCCAATCCGCCTTGCCCTTGTAGAACTGCTGGCGGGTCCGGCCGTGGACCGTGATCATCCGCGCGCCGGCAACGACGGCGCGGCGCGCGAGTTCCGGCGCGTTGCGTGACGCATCGTCCCAGCCCAGCCGCATCTTCACCGTCACCGGCACCTTCACGGCCGAGACCGCGGCCTCGACCAGCGTCACCGCGTGATCGAGGTCGCGCATCAGCGCCGAACCGGCCCAGCCGCCCGTCACCTTCTTCGCCGGGCAGCCCATGTTGATGTCGACGATATCAGCGCCATTGGCCTCGGCGAGCCGGGCCGCCTCGCCCAGCCAATGCGGATCGCAGCCGGCAAGCTGGACGACATGCGGCGAGACGCCTGCGCCCTCGGCGCGGATGCGCGCTTCCTCGCTGCCGCGCACGAATTCGTCCGACGCCACCATTTCCGAAACCACGATCCCGGCATGGCGGCGTGCGGCGAGTCGGCGCATGACGATGTCGGTCACGCCGGACATCGGCGCCAGGAAGGCGCGGGATTCAATGGGAATTCCAGCGATGTTCAAACTGTTCAGCCTGCTTTTGAGGCAATCGAGATTATGCATATTTATTGGACAATGCTGCAGGAGCGCAAGTGCTTACAGCTTAATGGTGCAATGCAGCGAAAATACACCCCCTGCCCTCAGCCGCTGGAATTGGCTATGGCTGCCGCATGAACAGCCACTACGCCGAACCTCGCTCCTTGCCAGAGCCCGCTCACTCGCCCGCTCCGGTGGCCGCTTTGCTCGTCGCGGCCGGACGCGGGCTGCGCGCGGGTAGAGGCGCGCCGAAGCAATATCGGCTCGTCGATGGCCATCCTGTCCTGGCCCGCGCCCTTGCCCCGTTCCTGGCCGAGCCGGCGATCAGCCGCGTGGTGGTGGTGATCGGAGAAGGCGACGACGTGCTCTATGCCGATGCCGTCGCAGGTATCGACGACGCCCGGCTCGCGGCGCCGACCCCGGGCGGCACGACACGGCAGGATTCGGTTCGGCGCGGATTACGCGCGCTCGCACGCGACGGCTTCGACGGCATCGTGCTGGTCCATGACGCCGCCCGCCCCTTCGTATCTCTGGCGCTGATCGGCGCGGCGATTAGAAAGCTGGGTGACGTGGGCATGGCCGCCATTCCGGCGCTGCCGGTGACGGACACGGTCAAGCGCACGGACGACAGCGGCCATGTCGCCGAGACCCCGCCGCGCGATCAGCTCGTCACCGTCCAGACGCCACAGGCTTTTCGCTTCAAGCCTCTCCTGGAAGCGCATGAGGCGGCGGAGGCGGCCGCGCTGCATGGCTTCACCGATGATGCGGCCCTGATGGAATGGGCCGGCCACCCCGTAGCGACCTTCACGGGTGATCCGGCGAACATCAAGCTGACCCATGCCGAGGATTTCCGCCGCGCCAATGCCCGGCCGGGCGAGGTTCTGGTGACCCGGGTCGGCACCGGCTACGACGTTCATGCCTTCGGCCCCGGCGACCATGTCTGGCTGGGCGGCGTCAGGATCGCCCATGACCAGGGTGTCGTCGCTCATTCCGATGGCGACGTGGTGATTCATGCCTTGACCGACGCCTTGCTCGGCGCGCTCGCCGATGGCGATATCGGCACGCATTTCCCGCCGAGCGATCCGCAATGGCGCGGCGCGGCGTCCGCGCAGTTCCTCGCCTTCGCGGCGAGCCGCGTGCGCGAGCGCGGAGGGCGCATCGACCATCTCGACCTCACGATCGTTTGCGAGGCCCCCAAGGTCGGGCCGCACCGCGATGCCATCCGCGTGGCGATCGCAACTGCGGCCGGCATCCCGGTGGAGAAGGTCGCGATCAAGGCCACGACGTCGGAGCGCATGGGCTTTACCGGCCGGCGCGAGGGGCTTGCGGCGCTGGCGACGGCGACCATTCGATTGCCCGAAGCGGAGTAGCGCGATGTTCGACGCCGAGATCACCACGCTGTCGGAAGCCGTGCTGGCAATGTGCCGCGAAGCGCGGCTCAGGATCGGAACCATCGAGTCCTGCACCGGAGGTCTTGTCGCGGGGGCGCTCACCGCGATTCCCGGCTCTTCCGATGTCGTGAATGGCGGATTGGTCACCTATTCCAATGCGGCCAAGGCGGCACTCGCCAACGTGGCGGCCGAACTCATCGACGCCCATGGCGCCGTCAGTGAACCCGTGGCACGCGCAATGGCGGAAGGCGGGCGAGCCAGGCTCTCGGCCGATCTCGCGGTGGCCATCACCGGCGTGGCGGGCCCGGGCGGCGGGACAGCACGCAAGCCGGTCGGCCTCGTCCATTTCGCTTGCGCCTCCGCAACCGGCACCGCGCATCGCGAGATGCGGTTCGGCAACCTGTCGCGCGACGACATCCGGCGGCTTTCCGTGGTCGTCGCGCTCGAAATGCTGCGAAACGCCGCAGCTTGATCGCATTCAGCGGGAGAGCCGACGCCAGATCGCGCTGACGATGTCGGCATCGTCACTACGCCATGGGGCGTGTAGTGACACGCTGTCATTCCGGGGCATCGCGTCAGCGATGAGCCCGGAACCCAGAACCGATGCGCTCGATCGTGAAAACTGCGGGGAAGAGACCGCTTCATGACGGACGGTATCGGTTCTGGGTTCCGGGCTCGGCCTTTCAGGCCGCCCCGGAATGACAGCGCGCTTCCGTCTCAAGGCAGCAGGCTCTAAAGCCCTGTCACCGCTTTTGCGTCGGTTCGGCCGTAGACGAGATCGGCGCGCTTCTCGAAGGCTTCCGAGAATTTGCGGAAGGCCTTGTCGAACATCGCGCCCATCAGGATGCCGAGCATGCGGCTGGCGAACTCGTAGGAAATGAAGAAGCCGACCTCGCAGCCGGCGTCATGCGGCTTGAAGGCCCAGCGGTTCTCCAGATGGCGGAACGGCCCATCGACATATTCGACGAGGATCTTGAGGTTCGCCGGATCGAGCGTGACGCGGCTGGTGAAGGTCTCGCGGATCGCCTTGTAGCCGACGCTCATATCGGCCAGCAGCACCTCGCCGCCGCCTTCGCGCGGCGTACGGCGCCGCACGGTCAGCCCTTCGCAGAGCGGCAGGAACTGGGGGTATTTTTCGACATCGGCGACGAGCGCGAACATCTGCTCGGGCGAGTGCCTCACCCGGCGGGTGCTGTTGAACATCGGCATTGAGCGGGGGCCGCTACTGGCCCAGCCGCGCTGCGCGGGCCGCGCGCAGCCGTGCGAAATCCTCGCCGGCATGGTGCGAGGAGCGGGTCAGCGGCGTCGAGGAGACCATCAGGAAGCCCTTCGCGAACGCGATGGTCTCGAAGCTCTTGAACTCGTCGGGCGTGACGAAGCGGATTACCGCATGGTGCTTGCGCGACGGCGCCAGATACTGGCCGATGGTCATGAAGTCGACCTCTGCCGAGCGCAGGTCGTCCATCAGCTGGAGAACCTCGTTCCGCTCCTCGCCGAGGCCGACCATGATGCCGGACTTGGTGAAGATGGTGGGGTCGAGCTCCTTCACCCGCTGCAGCAGCCGCAGCGAATGGAAATAACGCGCGCCCGGCCGCACCTTCAGGTACTTGCCCGGCACGGTTTCGAGGTTGTGGTTGAAGACGTCGGGCTTGGCCGCGACGACGACTTCGAGAGCGCCCGGCTTGCGCAGGAAGTCCGGCGTCAGGATCTCGATGGTCGTGCCGGGCGAGGCCTTGCGGATAGCGCGGATCACCTGGGCGAAATGCTCGGCGCCGCCGTCCTTGAGGTCGTCGCGGTCGACCGAGGTGATCACGACATGCTCGAGACCGAGCTTGGCGACGGCATCCGCGACCTTGCGCGGCTCCTCCAGATCGAGCGGCTGCGGCACGCCGGTCTTGACGTTGCAGAACGCACAGGCGCGCGTGCAGGTGTCGCCCATGATCATGAAGGTGGCGTGCTTCTTCTCCCAGCACTCGCCGATATTGGGGCAGCCGGCCTCCTCGCAGACCGTTACCAGCTTCTCGGCCTTCACGATGGCCTTGGTCTCGGCCCATTTGGGCGAGCCGGGAGCCTTCACGCGAATCCAGTCCGGCTTGCGCAGGACCGGGTTCTCCGGGCGCTTCTGCTTCTCCGGATGGCGCACCTCGGCCGCAAGCTGGCGTGTCTCGGCCTTCGGATTGCCGGCGTTGGGCCGGGGATCGCGGTTCAGCAGATCGAGTACAAGCGCCATATCGGGGTCCGGGCTTCGACAGCAGGAGCCGGCAGAACCGGCTCCCTCCTAGCTAATCTTCAAAGAGCGCTCCCGCAACTGCCGGGCTGCGCAGGGCGGCCTCAACCGCGGCGGCGGGCCGCATTCCAGATCACGATGACGATGATGGCGCCGGCCACCGCGGCGGTCAGCGTGCGCCAGAAGCCGAAGACCGGAATTTCCATGAGTTCCGCCACCTTGGCGCCCACGAAGGAGCCGGCGACGCCGACGAGCATGTTGGTGAAAAGCCCGTGGTCGGATGAGGTCAGGCGCTCGGCGATCCAGCCGGCGAGAAGGCGATGAAGAGCGTCATGAAGAAGCCGTAGCCCGGCTGGGCCATGGTGGCGGCAAAGCTTTCCATAGAAGACATCCCCCTGGCCATGCGCAGATGCGCGCCTTCATACCGTAACGATTGCAGCAGGTTCCGGCTAGGCGATGAAGCGGGCCAGCAGGATGACGAGGATCGCGCCGAGCACCGCCATGCCGGCATCGTCGAGGAAGCCGTAGCCGGTTCTCAGCCGCCAGCCGGTCAGCCGTGCGATACCCTGCCCCACCAGCATGCCGAGGATGCCCACGACCGCATGCCGGACCAGCCCGCCCCCGCCCACGATCAGGCTGGCGACGAAGCCGGTGACGGTGCCGAACGCGACGGTGGGGACGATGACGCGCCAGTCGAGCGCGAGGTCACGACGCGGCGGGAGAATCTCGACCTCCTCCTCGCGGACGACACGGTCGGGCTTGGGCGATTTGCGGGTGCGTGGCGGCATGGGCGCAATATGAGACCGGGCGAGCCGCCCGCCAAGCTCCAGCGACTGGAACATAGGCCGTCATTCTCGGGCGGAGCGAAGCGCAGACCCGAGAATCTCTTGCAGAAGGAGGCTCAGCCGCCATCTCGTCACGAGATCCTCGGGGCAAGCCCCAGCATGACACGCTATTGCCCAAGGCGACAGCCGCGCCGCGGGGAGAGCAGAGCCTCAGGCGTTCAGCACCTTGCCGTAGGCGTCCAGCACGCTTTCCTTCATCACTTCCGACAGGGTCGGATGCGGGAAGATGGTGTGCATCAGCTCTTCCTCGGTCGTCTCGAGGTTCATCGCGACGACGAAGCCCTGGATCAGCTCGGTGACTTCCGGGCCCACCAGATGCGCGCCGAGGAGCTTGCCGGTCTTGGCGTCGAAGATCGTCTTCGCCAGGCCTGAATCCTCGCCCAGCGCAACGGCCTTGCCGTTGGCGACGAAGTTGAAGCGACCGACCTTGATCTCGTGACCGGCGGCCTTGGCCTTCGCCTCGGTCAGGCCGACGCTGGCGATCTGCGGGTGGCAATAGGTGCAGCCCGGGATCATCAGCTTGTCCATCGGGTGCGGGTGCAAACCCTTGATCGCCTCGACGCAGATCACCGCCTCGTGCTCGGCCTTGTGGGCCAGCATCGGCGGGCCGGCGACGTCGCCGATGGCGTAGATGCCCTTGACGTTTGTCCGGCAGACATCGTCGATGACGATGCAGCCGCGATCGGTCTTCACGCCGAGCGCTTCCAAACCGATGTTCTCGATATTGCCGACGACGCCGACGGCCGAGATCATGCGATCGGCGGTGATGGTCTGCTTGCCGCCCTTCTCGTCCTCGATATGGGCGGTGACGGAGTCGGCACCCTTCTCGACCTTGGTGACCTTCGCGCCGGTCAGGATTTTCATGCCCTGCTTCTCGAAGGCCTTTCGTGCGAAGGCGCCGATCTCGGCATCCTCCACGGGAACGACCTGCGGCAGCACCTCGACCACCGTCACCTCGACGCCCATCGTCCGGTAGAAGGAGGCGAACTCGATGCCGATGGCGCCGGAGCCCATCACCAGCAGCGACTTCGGCATCTTGGCCGGGACCATCGACTCGAAATAGGTCCAGATCAGCTTGCCGTCCGGCTCGAGGCCGGGCAGCGCGCGCGGCCGGGCGCCGGTCGCGACGATGATGTGGTCGGCGGTGTAGGTGCCCTCGCCCTTGGCGCCCTTCGGCACCGGCCCTTGCGGCTGCATCGCCGGCTTCTTGGTCGGGGCGACGGCGATGGTGCCGGGCTTGGTCAACTTGGCCTCGCCCCAGATCACATCGACCTTGTTCTTCTTCATCAGGAACTGGACGCCGTTGTTCATCCGCACGGCGATGCCGCGAGAGCGCTTCACGACGGCATCGAGATCGGCCTTGAACGAGCCTTCCAGCACGAGCCCGTAATCCTTGGCGTGCTGGCCGTAGTGCAGGATCTCGGCCGAGCGCAGCAGCGCTTTGGTCGGGATGCAGCCCCAGTTCGAGCAGATGCCGGCAAGATGCTCGCGCTCGACGATCGCGGTCCTGAAGCCGAGCTGCGCGGCGCGGATCGCGGCGATATAACCGCCGGGGCCGGAGCCGATGATGATGACGTCGTAGTCGGACATGGTGTGTCTCCCGCCGCTCAGACCAGCATCGCCATGGGCTTCTCGATATAGCCCTTGAACGCCGCAAGAAGCTCCGCGCCGAGCGCGCCGTCGACCGCGCGGTGATCGGTCGAGAGCGTCACCGACATCACCGTCGCGACGGCGGGCTGGCCGCCCTTCACGACGACGCGCTGCTCGCCGGCTCCGACCGCGAGGATCGTCGCATGCGGCGGATTGACGATGGCGGCGAAGTCCTTGACGCCGAACATGCCGAGGTTCGAGACCGCCGTGGTGCCGCCCTGATACTCCTCGGGCTTCAGCTTGCGGGCTTTGGCCCGCGCCGCCATGTCCTTCATCTCGTTGGAGATCTGGCTCAGCGTCTTGTGGCAGGCGTCGCGGATGATCGGCGTGATCAGGCCGCCGGGGATCGAGACCGCGACGCCGACATCGGCGTGCTTGTGCTTGAGCATGGTGTTGTCGGTCCAGGACACGTTCGCGTCCGGCACGGCCTTGAGCGCCAGCGCCAGCGCCTTGATCACCATGTCGTTGACCGAGAGCTTGTAGGCCGGCTTGCCGTCCTTCTCCGGCGCGGCGGCGTTGAGCTCGGCGCGCAGCTTCAGCAGCGCGTCCAGTTCGCAATCGACCGTGACGTAGAAATGCGGAACGGTCTGCTTGGCTTCGGTCAGGCGGCGCGCGATGGTCTTGCGCATGCCGTCATGCGGGATCTCCTCATAGGAGCCCGGCGCGAACAGCTTCTTGACCTGCTCGTCGGAGGGGCCGGCCGCAAGGGGCGCGGCAGCAGGCTTCTGGGCGGATGGCGCACTTGTCTGGGGGACAGGTGTGCTTGCAGCCTTAGCTCCGCCGCCCTTCTTTGCAGCCTCGACGTCCTTCTCGACGATGCGGCCATGCGGGCCGGAGCCGGCGATGGCGGCGAGGTCGAGCCCTGCGTCCTTGGCGATGCGGCGTGCCAGCGGCGAGGCGAAGGAGCGGCTGCCGTCGGATTTCGCCGGCGCGGATGCGGTGGGCGCGTCGGCCGCCTTGGCGGGAGCGGGTGCGGCCGAGGGGGCTTCAGCCTTCGCAGGCTCGGCCTTGGGGGCCTCCGCCTTCGGAGCGTCGCCCTTGGCGGGGGCCGAGACGCTCTTGGCGTCCTCGCCCTCGCCGGCGATCACGCCGATGATCTCATTGACGGCGACATCGGCCGTGCCCTCCGGCACCACGATCCTGGCGAGGATGCCCTCGTCGACCGCCTCGACCTCCATGGTGGCCTTGTCGGTCTCGATCTCGGCGATGATGTCGCCGGACTTGATCGTGTCGCCTTCCTTCTTCAGCCACTTGGCGAGATTGCCCTTCTCCATCGTGGGAGAGAGCGCGGGCATCAGGATGTTCGTCGGCATCGGTCAGCCCTCTCTCAGCGATAGCAGACGGCCTTGGCCGCCGCGACGACCTCGCCGATGTTCGGAAGCGCGAGCTTCTCGAGGTTCGCCGCGTAAGGCATCGGCACGTCCTTGCCGGTGACGCGGATGACGGGCGCGTCGAGATAGTCGAAGGCCGCCTCCATGATCTTCATGCCGATCTCGGCGGTGACGCCGGACTGCGGGAAGCCCTCCTCCACCGCGACGCAGCGATTGGTCTTCTGCACGGATGCGACGACCGTCTCGATATCCATCGGGCGGATGGTGCGGAGATCGATGACCTCGGCCTCGATGCCTTCCTTGGCCAGCGCCTCGGCGGCACCGAGCGCATAGGTCATGCCGATGCCGAAGGAGACGATGGTCACGTCCGTGCCGGAGCGCACCACCTTGGCCTTGCCGATCGGGATCAGGAAGTCGTCGCCCTTCGGCACGTCGAAGGACTTGCCGTACATGATCTCGTTTTCGAGGAAGATCACCGGGTTGGGGTCGCGGATCGCGCTCTTCAGCAGGCCCTTCGCGTCGGAGGCGCTGTAGGGCACTACGACCTTGAGACCGGGTACGTTCGAATACCAGGCGGCATAGTCGTGGCTGTGCTGGGCGCCGACGCGTGCCGCCGCGCCGTTCGGTCCGCGGAACACGATCGGTGCGCCCATCTGGCCGCCGGACATGTAGAGCGTCTTGGCGGCGGAGTTGATGATGTGGTCGATCGCCTGCATGGCGAAGTTGAAGGTCATGAACTCGACGATCGGCCTCAGACCGGACAACGCGGCGCCGACGCCGATGCCGGCGAAGCCATGCTCGGTGATCGGCGTATCGATGACGCGCTTAGCCCCGAACTCCTGCAGCAGGCCCTGGGTTACCTTGTAGGCGCCCTGATATTCCGCGACCTCCTCGCCCATCACGAAGACATCGCCGTCACGGCGCATCTCCTCGGCCATCGCGTCGCGCAGCGCCTCTCGGACCGTCTGGCTGACGATCTCGGCGCCTGCCGGGAATTCGGAAGAGGCATCATAGGCCTTGGCCTGGGCCGGCACCGTGTCGGGCTTGCTGGCCGCCGGCACATCCTCTGTCTTCGCCTCGGGCTTGGCTTCCGCCTTGGGCTCCGGCGCCTTCTCGGGAGCCGCGGCCTTGCCGCCGCCGCTCGCAGCCGCGCTGACATCTTCGCCCTCGGCCGCGATCACGCCGATCGGCGTGTTGACCGCGACGTTCTCGGTGCCGTCGGCGACGAGGATCTTGGCGAGGATGCCCTCATCGACCGCCTCGACCTCCATGGTCGCCTTGTCGGTCTCGATCTCGGCGATGATGTCACCGGACTTGACCTGATCGCCCTCTTTTTTCAGCCACTTGGCCAGTTTTCCTTCCTCCATGGTGGGGGAAAGGGCAGGCATGAGAATGTCGATCGGCATGAACGCACCCGGATTCTGAGACGCGGGGAAAGGACGAGGCGGGCGCGGGCTCAGCCCTGCGCCGGCTCCAGCAGGATGTCGGTGTAGAGCTCCGACGGATCGGGCTCGGGATCATGCGTCGCGAACTCGGCCGCGTCGTTGACGATCTCGCGGACCTTCGCATCCACCGCCTTCAGCTCGTCCTCGCCGATCTGGAAATCGCGGACGAGGCGCGCCCTCACCTGCTCGATCGGATCATGCTCCTCGCGCATGCGCTGGACCTCGTCCTTGGAGCGGTATTTCGCCGGGTCCGACATCGAGTGGCCGCGATAGCGATAGGTCTGCATCTCCAGGATGTAGGGCCCCTTGCCGGAGCGGGCGTGCTCGATCGCACGCTGTCCTGCCTCGCGCACGGCGCGTACGTCCATGCCGTCGACCTGCTCGCCGGGGATGCCGAAGGAGACGCCGCGGCGGGAGAAATCCGTCTGGGCCGAGGCGCGGCTCACCGCGGTGCCCATGGCATAGCGGTTGTTCTCGATGATGAAGATGACCGGCAGCTTCCAGAGCTGGGCCATGTTGAAGCTCTCGTAGACCTGGCCCTGATTGGCGGCGCCGTCGCCGAAATAGGTCATCGATACCGTGTTGTCGCCACGGTACCAGTCGGCGAAGGCCAGGCCCGTGCCGAGGGAGACCTGCGCGCCGACGATGCCGTGGCCGCCGTAGAAGTTCTTCTCACGCGAGAACATGTGCATGGAGCCGCCCTTGCCGCGCGAATAGCCGCCGCGTCGGCCGGTCAGCTCCGCCATCACGCCGCGCGATTCCATGCCGCAGGCCAGCATGTGGCCGTGGTCACGATAGCCGGTGATGACCTGGTCGCCGTCCTTGGAGGCCATCTGCATGCCGATGACGACGGCTTCCTGGCCGATATAGAGATGGCAGAAGCCGCCGATCAGCCCCATGCCGTACATCTGGCCGGCTTTTTCCTCGAAGCGCCGGATCAGCAGCATCTCGCGATAGGCGTGGAGGTCTTCTTCCTTGGTGAAGGTCGGCGCGTTGCTGAGGGCGGAGGTCTTTCCCGCTCCTTCCTTGGCGGCTCTTGCCTTTGCCGGCTTCGCGGCGGCTTTCGGTTGAGCGGGAGCTTTCGACTTACGCGCAGCAACAGCCATCAGGCGGCCCTCCAAGATCGTTCGACCTTTGTTGTAGAGGATCGCAAAAACCTTGGCGAGGACGCTATCTCGCAATGCAGCATGATCTAACTCGTTGAAAAAACGAGAAACTCCATGCGTAACTTGTTTTCAGTTAATCGATACGTCTGGGACTATGTGCCGTATCGTTAGAGCTCAGCGGCCCATGATGACTACGTCGTTCTTATGAGTGCGGCCGAGGGTGCTGCGCGCGTTCTCTTCCAGCAGGTCGCGGTCCACGGCCTCGTCCCGCACGAGGGCGAGCCGATGCTCCCAGGACTTGCGCTCGGTCACAAGCGCGGCGAGCTCGGCCTCCATGTCGCGCAGCGATTCCCTGACGGCGCCTCGTGCCTCGAGACCACGAGCGCCATGCTGCGCATGGAACATGAAATAGGCGACGGCCGCTCCCGACACGAGATAGAGCGCCAATGTCACGAAGATGGAGCGGAGGCCGCGGCGGATAACCATGGCACCACGCTACGGAGGCTTGGTTTCCGACCGGTTAACGCGCGGCGCGAAGCGAGACGCCTGCTGCACTGGTGAGCGGGGTGGGGATCGAACCCACGACCACATGATTAAAAGTCTGGTTGTCAGGTCATCCGCAGATGTTCGTATTTGTCCACACGTATCCCGGAATACGTTGAATTATCGCGTTAATTCGCCTATCTGTTGCCCATAGCCATCAACGTTCGTCCGTGCAAATCTCACAGACGATGGGGCCTCAGTGGGGCCAATGGAGATGTCGACATGGCAAAGAAGGTACCCGCGCTGAACTCTCGACAGTTCGATGTGTGGAAGTCGGGGACCGGTAGTGGTCAGATCATCGATGGCGAGGTCCAAGGCCTTCGTGCCCGGCGCGGTACGGCGGGTGATGTCTACTGGTCCCTCGCAGTGCGAGTGCACGGTGTGCAGCGCCGACTTGCGGTCGGGGAGAACCTCTCCCTCACCAAGGCCCGAGACCGTGCCAGGGAGATGCGGCAGCAGATCCGGACCGGTGTCGACCCGATGGCTGAGAAGAAAGCGCAAGTCGGCCGCGCCAAGGCCGCGCGAACCGGAGCTGGCACGCTGGAAACGGTAATCGACGGCTATTTCGAAGTCGGTGACGGACGAGAACTGCGGTCGAAATCTGCGCAGATCGAACACCTGAAAACCGTCTTCGCTGGGCTGCTCATTCGGCCTGCGTTCGACGTCAAGCCAACCGACCTGCAGGCCGCCGTCGTGGCCTGGTCGGCTCGCAGCATCCGTGGCGCGCAACTCGCTGCCGCCTACATGCGTCCGGTGATGCGCTGGTCGCTCGCGCTTGGGCTGGTGCAAGCGGGCACGGACGGACTGCGCGCGCCGAAACGCCGCTCACCGCCGCTCCAGAAGACGATGACGCCGGAGGACGTCGGCAAGTTCCTGAAGATCGCGGGCGGGACAGGATATGGCCTCGCAGCTCGGATCATGCTCTGGACAGCATGTCGGCGCGGGGAAGTTGCTGGCATGACCTGGTCGGAGGTCGACGTCGAGCGCGGGATCTGGACGATTCCGGGGCTGAGGCGGAAGAACACGCGCGGGCACGGCGTCTTGCCCGACTTCGTGATTGCGCTTCCCCGGCAGATGGTCGAGGTGCTGCGGATTATCAGCCGCGGCGAGCCTAACCAACTCGTGGTCGCTGGTGTCGACGGTGGCGCGCTGGTGCAGAACTGGCCGCGCTGGTGCCGTGCGAAGATGACCACGGCGGGAGTGCGGAACCTGTCGCCTCATGCCCTGCGCAGAACCGCCGCCACGCTGGCTGGCGAGCTGGGCGAGCCACCCCACGTCGTTGAGGTAATTCTGGGCCACAGCGCGGTCGGGGGCTCGCTGGTCGCCGGATACAACAAGGCGCGCTACAAGGCCGAGCACGCCCAAGCACTGCAGCGGCTCGCCGACCGGTTGGACATGCTGGCCACTGGCAAGTTGGACAACATCCTCCCGATGGCGAGGTCGGCATGAAGGACGATGACCTTCTCGCCATCGCCGGGCGGAGCCGCGCACTGGACATCAGTGACGAGGAGCGGGCCGAACGGCGCTTGGCCGAACGGCTGGCAGAAGCCGGAGTCAGGGGAACTGCAGGGCAGCGCGCGGGCGGGCAGAAACGGGCACGCGAGCGGCAAACCCAGCAGGCGATCAGGCGGATCATGGTTGAGTTCTGGCTGTTCGATCCGGCCAGCGACATTCCGGAACGGCTGCGCAGCACGCCGTCAGGCGCAGCAGCCGTCGAGGCACTTATGAAGCGGCTGGCGTGCGCTGGCCTGGGTGCGGGAGAGCGGACGGTGAGAGCGGACATCGCTGCGATAAACAGACAGCGTGGCGTGCCGAAATCCATGCAGTGAGCTAGCTGCCGACATTACCTGCCCCCGGCGCGGATGGCATGAGATCGGACCTAATCCCCAAAGGAGGTCCGACGTGGACATTACTTCTGCAGTCAGGATGACCGTCGCCGACGAAGTCGCTCGGCAGCTTGGCATGACCAAGCCCGGCGAGCTTATCCTCGCCGACCGCATCTGTGAGGCGCTGCTGCGCATCGACAGCGTCATCGCGCTGACCGGCTTGGGCCGGTCGACCATCTACAGGCTCGTCGCCGAAGGCCAGTTTCCGCAGCCGATCAAGATCGACGGCGTCGTGTCCGTCGCGTGGTGCCTGACGGAAGTCGAGACGTGGATCACCGACCGCCGCGCCGCGCGCGACGCTCGCCTCCTCCCGTAGCGGGCTCCTGTCTCGAAGGGTTCCAGTGATGGCTTTTTCTCCAACGGCTGCCCGCACCTTTCTCGCTCGCACGATGGCCTTGCCCATCGCGGGCGAAGCGTTCGTCTGCATCACCTACACCGTCGCCTGTCGGGATGGCGTGGAGCGCTGGCGTTCGTGCGGTGTGCGAACGCTGGACGAAGCCGATAGGACGATGGCGCGGCTCACTCGCCAGCCCAACACCCGCAACATTTACGTTTGCATGAGCAGCCAGCGTGAGGCCACGGCGAAGATCGTCGGCGCCGACGGTTTCACCATCCACGACGTCCATCGCAGCGCCTATGGCGCCTTTGCGCTGAAGTCGCTCTTCATCGACGTCGATGTGAAGCCCGGAGCCTATGCCACGACGGCGGAGGCGGCTGATGCGCTCAAGGCGTTTCTGCGGGCCACGACGCTCCCCCCTCCGACGCTCCTCGTCGGCAGTGGCGGGGGTGGGTTCCATGCTCATTGGGTGCTTGACCGTGCGTTGGGGGTGGACGAATGGCGTCCTCTGGCGGTGGCCCTTGCCCAGGCGGCGAAGCACCACGGCTTCGTGATTGACCCCGGCGTTTCCACCGACGCCGCCCGCGTCCTGCGCGTGCCCGGCACGAAGAACTTCAAATACGACCCGCCCCGCGACGTCCTGCTGGTCAGCGCCATCGTCGGCAACGATTACCCGGTGGAGTGGTTGGCGGCGAAACTCGCGCCCTATGTCGTGACGGCGTCGGTGTCCTCCCGAGGCAGTGCCAATTCGCAGAACGCCGAGTTGTCGGGTGGGATCGCTGCGGCGAATTTCTGCATGGAGGACTTCGCCGGGGCATCGCGCCACGTTGCCGCGCTCGCACCGTCCCCCTGGGGGCTGAGCGCCGACGGCGGTGACGGGTATGACGGCTGGAAGGTTTTTGTGATGGCCTGCGCCTACATCATCACGGTGGTCGGGCACTCAGACGCCGTCCTGGCGCTCTATGACGAAATCGTTCTGGTGCTCGGGCGCGATGCGGCAGCGAACCTGCGGCGTCTTAAGGACGCCTGCGCCAGCACGTTGCGGAAGGATCAGCGCGGGGATGCCATCATCGGTCCAGGCTCCGTGTTCAGGCTGGCGATGGATCACGGCTGGAAGCCGCCTGCCGCAGGAGCGACGGCGACGACTTTCGTTCCGAACCCGATCCTCAACATCGTGCAGGAAGCCGAACTCGCCGAGCTGAAGGATGGACTGCGCGCCGCCTACGACAACGGCAAGCGCATCGAGCGCGACCGCAGTCGCGGGGACGCCGTCCACTTCATTCGCAAGCGGGTCAGAACCGGGCTGGATCCGCTCATCGCGGGACGGCTCGTCTTCACGCTGGCGTGGCTGCTGGCCCGCGACGGCTGGGGCGCAGCCGAGATCACCGACGCCGCCGTCATCTGCGCGCAGCAGCACGACGAAGCACAGATGCTTGCCAAATGGGCGATCACAAAGGTCGCCGAAGGAGTTGCTGCGTGAGCACCGAAACGCCCGAAGTCGATACCGAGAACCGGATTTCGCTGGTCGAACATCTGGATGGCATCAGTAAGAACAGTTCCGCCAAGGACATCCGCGCCGCGGTGAGGGCCGCCATGGCGGATGGTTGGGATCTGGATGCCGTCAAGGCGCAACTGCACGCCCAAGGCCTCACGGAGAAGCTGATCGGCGTAGCGCTTGGCAAGAACAAGCGGAAAACAGGTCCGGCAGGAGATACGTCGGAGCGTTTCTCGCAATCTGCCCCCGGGCTGTCCAATGGGTATGCCTTTAGCACCGACGGGGCCGTTGAGGTTTTGCGGGAGCAAGATGACGGAACGGTTGTCGCCTACCCCGTCTGCTCGCACATGCGGGCGCTGTACCATGTCAGCGACATGAACGGGTTGGGCTGGGCGACGGACGTCGCGGTTCGGGACAGACGGGGGCACGATCACCCTGTCCGCATTTCGAATGGGATGCTGCAGACCGACCCCCGCGCTGTCGTGCAGAAACTGTCCGAGGCCGGCCTCCGCACTTTCGTGCCCCCTCGTGTCGTCGCGGGAGCTATCTCCGATGCAGCCGTCCCGCTAGCCCGCTTTTCGGCGGCGTCGGGCTGGCAGATGCGCGGCGCTGTCTTCGCTTTGCCAGGCAGGATCATCGGGAAAATGCCCGACGGAGAGGTCCTCGTCGCGGATGTCGGAGACCGCTGCCGTGCTGGCATGGAGGGCACCCTCGAAAAGTGGATGAGCGAGGTCGCCGCGCCTTGCGACGGAAACCCGATCCCGATGGTTGCCGTCGGTACGATGCTGGCGGGGCCTGCCATCGAATTCCTTGGCGGCCATGCCGAAGTGAACACGATGATCCACATCATCGGGCCGTCCACCGGCGGCAAGACGACGAGCTTGCGAGCAGGCGGCAGCGTGTGGGGCGCGGGTCTGCCCACGAGCGCACCTACCTCGTTCCTTCATCCGTGGCGCACGACGGCGAACGCGTCCGAGAACCTGCTCGCCGCCCACAACCATGTTGGCATCGCCTTCGATGAGTTGAAGTCGTTCGACAGAAAGGCGGCGTCGTCCTTCGCTTACGACTTCGCCAACGGTCGGGCAAAGGCTCGCATGACCGCCGACGGCATGCTGCGGCCGGAAGTCGTTTGGGAGCTGTTCGCCTTGTCGTCGGGCGAGCGCACGCTCGCTGACCTTGCGGATGAGGGGCAGGCACGGCACCGCCAGGTGCAGGACGCCGGCGTCGATGTCCGCGTCATCAACATCGGCGCGGCGGATATCTTTCGCGAGCTCCACGGCGCGCCCGATGCCAAGTCCTTCTCAGAACAACTCGCCGACGCCTCGACGCGCTCCTACGGACATGCCGGTCCCGCCTTCGTGGCATGGCTGGCCGAGCACGGCGACGAAGCGCGCGAACGGCTGCGTCTGCTCCACCTGGCCTGGGGTCAGGTGAGCGCCGCCAAGCTCCCCGCGGGGGCTGCGGCGCAGGCGGGCCGAGTGGCATCCCGGCTCGGGTCTATCGCCATCTGCGCCGCCCTTGCCGCCGATGTGGTGGGCGTACCGTGGAGCGCGGGTGCTGGGGACGACGCGCTGAATGCCTCCCTTAGCGATGGCGGAGCCAAGGCTGGTCCCGCCGCCCGCGCCATGCTCTGGGCCTTCTCAGAAATCCTGGCCGCGTGGATTACGGAGTATGGAGCCACGTCAAGCACGGAAGAGTCCGCGTTGCTGCGGGACCTGATCGGTTTCTTTCACATGAGCCCCGGTCGGTTTCAGTCCAGCACCTACGGTGGGGCCGGTGTCGACAAAGACCACGCCACCTCCATCCCAGACCGGTTGGGGTGGGCAGTCAGGGATGGCAACGAGGTCTTGCTGAACGTCGACTGCCTGCCGTCGGCGCTGCGCCAAAAGCTGGGCTGGTCGGACACGCAAGTCCGCCGTGCCATCCGCGCTATCGCGGCAAAGGGTCTGCTTGTTCGGTCCAAGCACAGCGAGTTGACGTTCCGCCGCCGTGGTGATGGCGGAATGGCGAACGTCTACCGGATCAACGCCGCGTTCTTCGAGAGTAATCCGTGACGAAAAACGTCCCCTTCTTCGACACCCCGGACACCCCGGACACCCCGGACATCGAGGCGTAGCCGCAAGTTTCACCCCGGACATCGACCCCGGACTGTCCGGGGTGGCGTTAGGGAGGTCCGGGGTGGTTGTCCGGGGTGAAATGCCAGGAAAACATTGGATGTCCGGGGTGTCCGGGGTGTCCGGGGTGTCCGGGGTGTGTGGAAGAAGAGGCTCAAAATCACGAGCCCCCAAAACACGGGAGTAAAAGAGTGATGACTTCGATTACGCAGAAGAAGCATGAGGTGTCTGAAGGCGAACTGCACGAGCTCGCCTTCGAGGCGGGTGCGGAGGCCGCTGAGCTTCTCAGGTGGAGCGGGCCAGTGGAGGGCGTAGAAGGTGATCCCATAGCGGAGCTGGCAGCGCTGAGTGCGGCATTTCACGACGCGCGCGTGCCGACGGTGCTCAAGAAGGTGTTCGAACTGCTTCATCAGTTGATGCCGGCGCAGGCGAAATTGCTCTGGCATCGCCTGGACGACGCCGACATCGAGTGGTTATCGGGATTTCTGAACTGTTGCGAGGACGCGGAAACCGCGCGCCGGCTGCACTGAACGTCGCCTATGTCTACGCATCCAGTCCAACGTCCGGCCAGTAAAGCCCAAGTGGAGTGCGCCCCCCCCTGAAGGGGCAGGGCAAGAGCCCGAGCCAGCACTACGGCGTCATGGACATTGGGGCGATCAAGGCGCTGCCAGTTCGCGAGATCGCATCCCCTGACGCGTTGCTGGCGATGTGGGTCGACGGTCCGCTGCGGCCCGAGGCGCTCGACGTACCGAGGCGTTGCAACTGCTTAGGCGGCTAGCAAAGCGCTAGTCGCTAGTCGGGGATTTTCGCAGCCACGTACATCAAATCAGGCTCTAGATCCCGCACGAGTTCTGAGCAAGAATGGCTCTCTGCCCACGCAATCGTCTGTTGCCATCGTAACCGCTTTTCGCGGTCGCTGCTGTGCGCCCATCCGGCAAGGATCAGGGGAATGGGTGGCGGTGAGCTGTGATCGCCATCACGCATCGTGGCGACAAGGCGCTTATGAATTTCATGCCACAGGCCGGGTTTAGGGCAAATGATATGTCCCATTGGGCGATCCTCCAATTTAAGTACCGCGTCGAGACCCAGCAGGCCACTCCAAGCTTCCGTCAGTGCGATCCATATCGCAATCGAGCACATCGCGCGAGCGCTGATATATCCGCCACGCCCGGCTCGGCGGCCTATCAATTATCGGATCCACGCCGACGAATTGCAATATATAGATGAAAATCACATTCACAGTAAATAATTAGCATTTATATACGTATCTATTTCCTCCTCTTGTTCAGATACTGCTACCAACCGATATTTATGATGGAATGCAGGACCAGACTCTGCGATGCCAGCCCAACCGATAATCACTCCGTCACATTCGAGCGGAACATAAACGATTACCTCTACATCTTCATCTTCTCCGCAGAATAACCCCCGCTCATCTAGCTCCTGCTCATTTGGCTTTATCTTTCCAGCGGCAATCAATGCAATCTTCTCGTCACTCCATCCCATCTTAAGAGCTTTAATTTCAGCTATAACATCACCATTAATATCAATTAACTCTTCGAGCCAGCTCTCAAAATTACCTTCAATCACGCCTTTCCGCCGCGCGAACCGACAGCCAGTGAATTCGCCCCAGGCGAGTTCACCATTTCGAAATTTAGCGAGAACTGCTTCTGCGAGTTGCTGAAGGTTAGATTCCAACGCCGCCTCCTTACAACCCCAACCCGAAAAGAGTTGAGCGGTTTCAGCAGGTTGTGATTCCGTCAGGTTGCGACGTGATGGAGGCCACGATGTCCTGGACCGAAACCGCTCGGCGTGATCATGCACGCCGAGGGCTGCGCTATTCAAGCGATCTGACCGATCGGGAGTGGGCGCTGATTTCGCCCTTCCTGCCCGAGCCGAGGGCCCTTGGTCGTCCCCGGACGACGGACCTTCGCGAGGTCGTGAACGCGCTCTTGTATCTGGCGTCGAGCGGCTGCGCGTGGTCGCTGCTGCCCAGGGATTTCCCGCCCTTCACGACCGTCCAGCGCTACTTTTACGATTGGCGCGACCGGGGGGTTCTGAAGACGATCAGCCACCTGGTCACGGCGGCGCGTGAAGTCGAAGGCCGGGAGGCGAGCCCGACGGCCGGCGTCATCGACAGCCTAGCGTCAAGACCACCGAAAGCGGCGGTGTTCGCGGCTTCGACGCCGGCAAGAGGATCAAGGGTCGCAAGCGCCACATCGGCACCGACACATTTGGCCATCTGGTCGGGCTCGTCGTCCACGGCGCTGATATTCAGGATCGAGACGGGGCCGTCGGTGTCCTGGCCTCGATCCGCCACCGCTATCCCTGGCTGCGTCATGTCTTCGCCGATGGTGGGTACGGCGGCGACAAGCTGAAGGGCGCTTGACCAAGCTCGGCCAATGGACCCAGATCGTCGGCCAGTTTGTCGAGGTCGATAGCGGAAGGGCCAAGGACGACAACCGGCCCGAACTCGAAAAGGCCCTAGTCCGATGCCGCGTAATGGGAGCGAACTCGTCGTCGCGAACGTCAGCCGTCTTACCCGAAATCCTAACTTTATGACGAAGCTGGCGGTTTTGTGACCTCCCGCAAAACGAAGGTCCGGCTGGAACGTTCATGATGCGGCAGTTGCTAGCGGTTACTGAGTTGGATGCCGGACCAATCTCTGAACGAACAGGGAAGGCGCTGGCGGCCGCTAAGGCTCGCTGCGTCAAGTTGGGCGGCAGTAGGGGCAACCTGCCTGCGGTGCCTTCAAAGGCGTGTGCGGCCAGCCTCAAAGCGCGTCGGGAGAGGGCAGCCCGCAAGGCGGTCGATCTTCATCCAATAATTGCCGAGATCGAAAGCGGTGGCGGCACATCGCTGCGAGACATCGCAGTCGCATTGAGCTCTAGAGACATCAAGGCCATTGGGGACGGGAAATCGTCGGCTGTTCAGGTCCAACGTCTGTTGGATCAAATCTGAGTGTCTCGCAGGACGTAACGTACCGCCGATGACAGACCCCCGATCACCAGAGCAACGCCGACGCATCATGCAAAGTGTCGGCCAGAAGCACACTGGGCCTGAGATGACGGTTCGCCGCATGGCTCATTCGCTGGGCTACCGCTATCGGTTGCATTTGAGAAATATGCCGGGATCTCCTGATCTCGTTTTCCCAGGGAGGAAGAAGGTCATTTTCGTGCACGGGTGCTTCTGGCATGGCCATGACTGTAAAAAGGGTGGGCTGCCAAAAAGCCGGCTGGAGTATTGGGGGCCGAAAATCGAGGCGAACCGCGCCCGCGATGCCTCGGCAGAAAAAGCTTTAGCAGACAACGGCTGGGAGGCGTTGACACTGTGGCAGTGCCAGATTCACTCTGGCGCTGATTTGGCAAGCAGGCTTATGACGTTTCTCGGACCGCTCGGTAAAGGCAGTTCGCCGTTGGTTAACGAAGAATCGTGAAAGTTTAGGTATGACGCGCCCCATCGGAATCGAATTGTTCTCCGGAGCTGGCGGCCTGAGCCTGGGCTTCGAGCAGGCGGGCTTCGACGTGCGCGCCGCCGTCGAAATCGATCCGATCCACTGCGCTGTCCACAAGTTCAATTTCCCCGACTGCGCTATCATCCCGCGCTCTGTCGCCGTCGTAAGTGCGTTGGAGATCAGACAAGCGGCGGGCATTGGCAACAAGGCCGTAGATTGTGTGTTTGGCGGCCCTCCTTGCCAGGGTTTTTCGATGATCGGGCACCGAGTGCTCGATGACCCCCGCAACAAGCTCGTGCTCGAATTCGTCCGCATCGTCTCGGAACTGGACGCCCGCTCGTTCGTTTTCGAAAACGTGAAAGGCCTGACTGTTGGCCGCCATCGCGCCTTTCTTGAGGAACTCGTCGAGGCCTTCGACAAGGCCGGCTATGACGTGCGCCTACCATGGCGCGTCGTCGACGCCGCCGACTTCGGTGTCCCTCAGCATCGTCAGCGCCTGATCCTCGTGGGCGTGAAGAAGGGTTCCAAGCTGCCGGTCTATCCGACCCCGATCACGACGCCAGCGGATGCGAAGCGGAACGTTACGGGCCTGCCGATGGGACCGACCGCCCGCGAGGCCCTTGGAGACCTGCCGGACGCGGACAAGTTCACGCTCCTCGCGAACACCGACAAGGTTCGCGGCGCGAAGCATCGCAAGCCCAGCGCCTATGCCACCGAAATGCGCTGCCAGACCAACGACAGCTGGCACTTCGGGCACGTCCGCGAGTGGGACCCCAGCATCCTGACGTCGTCCTGGCAGACCGAGCACACGGAGATATCGCGTCGCCGCTTCGCCGCGACCTTGCCCGGCACGACCGAGCCGATCTCCCGATTCTATCGGCTCAATCCTGAAGGCCTTTCGAACACGCTGCGCGCCGGCACGGATGGCGCACGCGGGGCGTTCACCAGCCCGCGCCCGATCCACTATGAGCTGGCGCGATGCGTCACCGTCCGCGAAATGGCCCGCCTGCATGGCTTCCCGGATTGGTTCCGGATGCACTCGACCAAGTGGCATGGCGCCCGGCAGATCGGGAACGCCGTCCCGCCGCCGCTCGGCCGCGCCGTCGCCGCGCAGGTCATCTCGGCACTGGGCTACACCCCGACCCGGCCTGCCGGCGTCATGAAGCTCGGCGACGAGGCGTTGCTGTATATGGAGATGAAGTCGGCTGCCCGGCACTTCGGCGTCGAAGCACCGAGCGGCAAGCGCGACATGAAGAGCGGCGCGAAGAAGCGGACCCAGACAGAGACCGAGGCGGCTCGCCTCGCCGCCCTGGAGCCCCAGCTAGGCTAGATGCCGATGATGGTTGGCTTGAAGCGATAGGAAACGCTGCTCTCCGTCTTCAGCGCGATGAGATGTTCCTCCTCGGCATCGAAGCTGGCAGCACCTACATCGACCGCGATCTTCGACATCTCAAAGACGTTGACAACCCGCTCGGTACCCCGTCTCCCGCTCCGAGCGGCGACCGGGATGATGAACTTGATGTCGTTGAGCTCCGCTTTCTTCTGGCATTGGCTGGCCATGTACGCGACCTGCGAGCGCACCTGATCCTTCAGGATAGGGTCTTCGCGTTTTGCCTCCATGGTCACCAACGCCTTGACTCGCTTACCGCCATCCTGGAGCGTCATGAGGAAGACAGCATCTATCTCCGGGGTAGCCTTGAGGCTGTTCTGGAGGTGAAATATGTCCACGACCTTCAGCTTCGAGTAGAGCGCGAAGTGCGTCTGTAGGATGCGTTGGTGCACGCAAACCTGGATGAGCCAAGCCTCGTCTTTCCTTCCGAGTGCGCGAGCATCCGACGGCAACGAGACCGCTTCGATCGTGTGCGGCTCCTCCTCGGTGGCAATCACGAACTCGTCGGGGAACGGCTCGTTCACGCCTGTTTCATAAGGCGCAAAGGCGAAAACCCGCTTGTTCCGATATTTCTGCCGGGCAGTGACTCTATGGCTGTGAAGTAGAGGAGGCCAATCGGCGTTCCGACGCGGGGAACGCAGATAGTCCTTCAGAAAATTCGCAGGATTGTTGGTGCTTAGACCAGTGCCGAGGTTCTGATTGCAGTACTCCATAGCGGCCTTGAGAGCATCAGCGTCGACGACTTCGTCGGAGAATGTCTTAGTCGCCTCATCGTACCGCGCCTTGAAAAGATGCTCGATGACGGTCGGCTTGTCCTTAAGCGGCATCTCAGATCCCCCGCGATTCGCGCGAAGGTAGCAGCACACCGTTAACCATCGGTTCCGGTCGACGCGCCGCGCGAACCCCCTTCGCTCATTCGCGCAGGTCGTGTATCGTAGCCCTCCCGAGCCGCCGGCGAATATCGATGACCACAGTCCCAACGCTGCCAGCCGGGTCCTATCCCTTCAGGGAGGAAGTCTATCCGCTCGCGGAGCTCGCGATGTCGGAGGCGCCTCCGGAACTGGCCGCGTTCCTGATGGATCAGGCGAAGGCAAACGGCATTAAGCTCACCCGGGACAAGGTCGTTGAACTGGTCTGCCGCGGCGACGGCATCCCGGACCAGCGGTTCACGGTCTACTGGCCGTCATCGGCGGGGATGCACGTCCTGGCTCCGAAAAAGCATGTCGTGGGGCGGGCGTAGTCACCCAACCACAGCGACGTTCATCGTTTTGGAATCGGTATCGCCTTTGTTGCTTCATGCCTTCATCGTCATGGCATGTCGTACAGGGTATCGGACTTCCGCGGCGCGGTCGAAGCCGACGCCAGCAGACGCAAACGACTCAATCCCGCGATCAATGCTGTCCGAATCCTGTCCAAGTGTCGGCCTCGCCATCGCCGGGGGCGTTGGCCTCAGAAGGATATTCGAACGATTTCAATGGGTTATATTGGCACCCCGGAAGGGACGCGCACCCTTTTTCGTGGCGCGAGGGGCGTACACGTTGGCGGGCCCGGGAGCGTTGGACGCTCGAATCTAGCAAGCGTCTGCCCGATAGCGAGTGAATCTTGGCCGTCGCTTGAGGTAAGGGTCCTCAACCACGAGCGGTCGTTCGCGCGCGCCATCGGGACAGCTCTGATCAGGTCCAAGCTGCCGACGAAACTCGCGCGCCCCGGTGTGGTGTCAAACGGTGCCGCACGACACCACCGACCGATCGGCACGCGAACACCGCCAGCGCCAATGCCATCGCGAGGTCGTCGTGCTGACCGGACGGAGCGGCGTAAGCGGACGTGCCACTGGCGCGGACAGTCTGCTCCATTCCCAACAGCTCGGCCTGCAGCGCCTCCCAGTCGCCGACCTTAGCCAGGCGTAGGCTTTTGTTCGTCAGTTCAGCTTTCACGTTCTGCACGAGTTCGCTTTTGGACAGCGACCAGCGCGGCACGGCGCTTCTGAGCCCGCCGAGCGAAATCGCCATCGGCGCCGGCTGGGCGGCGTGGCCGATCGCGGACGTTATGGCAGCGCCGACGAGGTGGTTCGCCGCAGGTGCGGGTAGCCGCTGCGCCAGCATTCCGACGAATGCGCTGTTGTTGGTGGCATCGACGATCACCTTCGCCTGGTGCAGTCGCGCGGCCGCCGCGACCTCCTCGGCAACGTCCTCGAGCGGATACCCAAGCGGGAACTGTTTGATATCGATGACACCGATCGCCGAACCAGCTTGTGGCCACACGCCAGCGACGACGAAGGCGGAATGGTCCTGCATCAGCCCGACATCCACGGCAATCCACATCGTCGATGCCGCCGAGCGCGACCAGGTCGCGGGGTTTGCTTCGCTGTAGCTCACGGGAAGACCTTTCCAAACACACTGCCGACGGAGACGACCGGATCCTCTTCGATTTGCGGGGTCGGCCCGAAGCCGCCGCTGAACGCGGCTGCGATGGCGTCCGCATCGAAAAACCGGCTCTCCATGCTGTCGAAGTGGTTCTGGTATTCGCGGGCGAACGTGCTCGCCGACATGGCGCGGCGTTCCTTCTCGAGGTCCGCGGCGCTGATGTGGCGGCAGTCTGCAACCCTCGCCTCGATCTTCAGCCAGTCGTGCGGGTCTCCTTCCGTCCAGACACGGTAGAAGAAGCCCATTTTCGCCCATGCCGTGGACAGCAGGATGAGGCGGGCTACTGCCGAGTGCCGGATCATCATCGGACGAGCGGCATCATAGAGCGCGTCTGAGACGCGGGCGGCTTCGTCGATGACAAGGTCGCCGTCGATGCTCAACCCACGGATTGCTGCATCGTCCGCGCCAGGGAGACCGAGACAGCGAGACCCGTTCTGCAACTCCACCGAGAACGCATTGTCGACGTCCAGCTTCTCGCCGCTGTCGATGAGGCGACCGCGCAAACGCCTGATCAGTTCCGCGCTTTGCCGCTGCGTCGGCGCGAGAATGAGGTTCGTGGTACCCGGACCCCGCCAAATCATGGTGTGGGCAACGCCGACCGACGCGGCAGAAGTCTTGCCCGCTTGGCGATGGGTCAACGCGATGACGCGGCTGCCGGCAGGAGCGTCCGTCATCGCGCGCTGCCACGGGTCGAGATCGAGACCAAGTTCACGGCGGGACCACGTCGACGGCGACAGCGTGTAGAGCGCCCTCCTAGCGGCAGTGCGGGCGAGGTCACTCACCATCGACGAGGCGCTCCAGGCGCGCCAGCGTCTTCGTGGATGCCATCGGGCCTATTGCGCCAAGCAGCTCCCGCACGACGCTGCCCACATCGATGCTCACGTTGTTCTGGATCGCCACGGTCGGGCCACCGTTGCCGAGGTGGCCGGCGAGGTGCGCCTGTGCCGTGACGACGCCGCGCAGTTCCTTCAAACCCAGGATCGCCGTCGCTGTGCTGCCCTCCGCCTCGCACCTCGCGATGATCCCGTCCAGCCGCCGCCCGATGCTGGAATAGGCTTGGCCGACTTCGTCGGCACTGGGCAAGCTCGCCAGAGCAACCGCCGCGTGGGAGGCTTGGCGGACGATGGCCCTGCTCGCCCCGACGCCATTCAAGCAGTTCGTTCGATGCCGGAACGTCGAAGTGTTGCTCAGGCCGAACTGCGCTGCGACCCTTTTGGCGGGTACGCCGTTGGCCAGCGCCGTGTTGATGGCGACGGTTTGCGGATGGGTGCAGACGGAGCAGGGTCGGGCCATGCAAGGAGTATAGCGCAATCGTTTCGGTTCCGGAATGGTCCGTTAATTCCGGAACCGGGCCGACACCTGGAAACCCCTCAAACAGAGCCGGCCGGGGTGGGGTACCGGGTGGCCATTTCCGCCCGATGGGGCCCCGCTGCGGATCGCCCAAACCAACATGATGAACGGGCGCCTATCGAGATATGCTAAAGCGGCGGTCGTCGATGCTTCCGGTGAGAGGCGTAAGCACTGCGGACGTATCGCGACGCCCCTCTCGCCGAACGCGGAAGAAAACGTCGGCCAGACAAATCGATGCGGCCTGCGTCGTTTATGCGGTCAAGACACGCGCGGTCTCTTGCGACTCGGGTAAAACCGCAGAACTCCGTTCAGTGGCTCGTGTGAGCCCGCCCGGCAGGGTCCCCCACATCGTGCGCTGGCCGACACAAACAGCGCGACGCGAATCGTCGATGGGGCCAAATTGGGGCCTGAAACCTGCCCAGACGCTAAGCCGTCGACCCTCGGACTGGGCGAAGTCATTGGAATATTGTCGGATTTGGTGGTGAGCGGGGAGGGGATCGAACCCTCGACCACATGATTAAAAGTCACGTGCTCTACCACTGAGCTACCCGCCCTCACCGAGGCGCTCACATACGGAGCCATGTGGCCCGGGTCAACTCGCTCGATGAAGAAGTCTCCATTCGGGCACCGCTTGGCCGGCCCGTCAATCCAGAAGGCCTCGCTCGAAGGCGACGTCGATGCAGCCATGGATATGGCCGTGCAGGAGCCGCTGTCCCTCGGTGGCGTCGCGGCGCAACGCGCAGTCGAGCAAGGCGCGGTGCTCGCCGATCGAGGCTGGCCCCCAGAAGATGAAGAAAACCATCTGATAGCGCAGATAGCGCTCGTAGATCCCGGCATGGAGATCGAGCAGCGCCTTCGAGCCGCAGGCGGACACCAGCGCCTGATGGAATTCGAAATCGTAGCGCTTCCATTGCTGCGTGCCGGAATCGTCGCCCGCGAGCAGCCGTTCCTCCATGCGGGCGAGCTTGTGATGGGCGGCGACGACGCGCCCTTCCCACTCCATGTCGCCCGCCGCGAAGGATTGCGCGAGGGCATGGCTCTCGATCAGCAGGCGGAGATCGGCAAGCTCCTTGAGGTCGCTGGCCGAGCATGGCGCGACCTGAAAGCCACGCTGCCCTTCGGCGATAACGAGCCCCTCCGGAGTCAGGCGGTTCAAGATCTCGCGCAAGGTGCTGATGCCGACACCATAGACGGAGCGCAGCTTGTCCAGCGTCAGCCTCTGGCCCGGCTGCAGGCGGCCGAACACGATATCCTGCCGGATCCGCTCATAGGCCTGCTCGCCCGTCGAGAGCGCGGCGACGTCATCGCCGCCGATATCGAGTGCTGCTTCCGTCATTCCGCCTCGCATCGCCTTGTCTGGTTGAAGATAGGCCGCCCTGCCGCGCCGACCAACAAGAAAAGCTGGTCTTTCATGAATTAGCTGATGATTCAAAAATTATCAGTTGATCTGCGATCGGGCCTCGATAAGATCGGCCGCATAAGAAGTGGATCGGGGCCATGAGTTCCGTTCCAGATCAGTCCCGGGAGGACGCGATGTCGGCAAGCGAGAAGCCGGCCGGACACGCTGGCGAACAGCGTGGGCGCGGCTGCATCTACATCCTGAACGGGCCGAACCTGAACCTGCTCGGGCAGCGCGAGCCGGCGGTCTATGGCACCACTACGCTGGCGCAGATCGGCGAGCGCTGTGAAGCGAAGGCGAAGGCGCTCGGCTTCACGGTGGATTTTCGCCAGACCAATTTCGAGGGCGAACTGGTCGAGAGCGTGCACCAGGCGCGCCAGGAGGCCTGCGGGATCATCATCAACCCGGCCGGCTACAGCTTCACCTCGGTTGCCCTGCTCGATGCGCTCAAGATGTTCGAGCGCCCCAAGATCGAGCTGCACATCTCGAACGTGCATGCGCGGGAGAGCATCTACCACAACTCGCTGGTCTCACGGACCGCGACCGGGATCATCATCGGGCTCGGCGCCGCCGGCTACGAGATCGCGATCCAGGCGATGGCCGGCATGGTGGAAGGCTGATGATGACATCAGCCGCCGACAGCCGGATCGCCGGCATGGGGCGGCGGCTCTCAGCGGCGCAGCGTGCGCAGCACTGTGTCGATCGCCGCGGCCCTTCGGCGCGCCAGCGCCTCGGGCGCGCCCATGTCGTGTCCAAAGACCTGCTGGATGCTGGCCCGGTTCGAGACGTTGTAGAAGGCGAGCGCGCTGATCGTCAGATGGATGTCGATCGCCTCGATCCCGGCCCGGAACGTGCCGTCCGATACGCCACGCTTGTAAGCCTCGCGGATCATGTCGATCGCCGAGAGGTTGAGCGTGGAGATCCGGTCGGAGGTGGCGAGGTGCCGCGCGTGATGGATGTTCTCGATCATCACCATCCGGACGAAATCCGGGTTCTCGGCGTGGTAGTCGAAGGTGAAGCCGGTGAGCAGGGCGATCGCCTCCTCCGGCCCCAGATTGGCAAGGTCGAGGCTGCGTTCGAAGCGCCGAATGCGCTCGTACATCTCCTCGAGGACGGCGCGATAGAGCCCCTCCTTGTCGCCGAAATAGTAGTAGATCATCCGCTTGCTGGTGGCGGTCTTGGCCGCGATCTCGTCGACGCGCGCGCCGCTGAGCCCGTTCTCGACGAACTCCACTCGCGCCGCTTCGAGGATGCTTCGGCGCACGCCTTCCGGGTCCTGGGTCCAGGACGCCGCCTTGCGGCTCGGCTTCTGAGGTGTGGTCGCTGCTTTGCTCATATTCCACCAGAGCCCATGCGGCCCCACTTGCCGGCGACGATGCCCAATTGGACAGGCCGGTTAATTTCGCTTGACCAAATGAACTAACTGGTACATTTAGCATGATGTGGGCACCGCGCAAGCTGGTGCGTTGCAGACAAGGCCCTCGACAAGAAGGGCCGTGACGACAGACGGGACCCGGATCGACCCCATCGAGAAGGTCGGCCGCTCAGGGAAGCGCCATGAACTACAAGCTCGACTTCGCCCCGGTGATCGAGGGGTTGCCCGATCTGCTGATGGGCTGCCTCGGCACCTTCCTGCTCGCGCTCTGCGGCATGGCTCTCGCCATCGTCATCGGCATCGGCGGCGTGATCCTGCGCGACTCGCGCTTCGCCCCGGTACGCTGGCTGGTGAAGGCCTTCGTCGAGGTGATCCGCAACACACCCTTCCTGGTGCAGATCTTCTTCATCTATTTCGCGCTGCCGCTGGCGGGCCTGCGGCTCGACCCGACACCGACCGCGATCATCGCGCTCGGCATCAATGGCGGGGCCTACGCCATCGAGATCATCCGCGGCGGCGTGCAGTCGATCAGCAAGGGGCAGATCGAGGCCGGCCTCGCGCTCGGCCTGCACAGGGCGCAGGTCTTCCGGCTGATCGTGCTGAAGCCGGCGCTGCGCGCGATCTTTCCCTCGCTCACCAGCCAGTTCGTGCTGCTGACGCTGACCACCTCGGTCGCCTCGGCGATCTCGGCCTATGAGCTGACCTCGGTGGCGCAGCGGATCGAGTCCAACAGTTTCCGCTCCTTCGAGGTCTACGGCACGATCACGCTGTTCTACCTCGTGATTTCCTGGGTGATGATGCGCTTCTTCGCGCAGGTCTCCGCCCGCTACTTCAGCTATCCGGTGAAGTGAGGGCGCCATGGGCTGGAACGAATTCCTCTTCCTTCTCACCGGCCTGAAATGGACCATCGCGCTGTCTGCGATCGGCTTCGTTTTCGGCTCGGTCTCAGGCCTCGGCGTCGCGCTGGCGCGCACCTCCGGCATTTCCGCGCTGGAACGCGTAACTGCCGGCTACATCGCGCTCTTCCAGGGCACGCCGCTGCTGATGCAGCTCTTCGTCGTCTATTATGGATTGGCGCTGGTCGGGCTGAGACTTGACGCCTGGGTCGCGGTCGCGATCGGCTTCACCCTGCATGCCAGCGCCTATCTCGGCGAGATCTGGCGCGGTTCGATCGAGGCTGTGCCGAAGGGGCAGACCGAGGCCGCTAAGGCACTGAGCCTCGGCTACGTATCGCGGACGCGGGACGTGATCCTGCCGCAGGCGATCCGCATCTCGCTGCCGGCGACGATCGGCTTCCTCGTCCAGCTGATCAAGGGCACCTCGCTCGCGGCCATCGTCGGCTTCACCGAGCTGACGCGCGCCGGCAACATCGTCTCCAACCAGATCTTCCAGCCGCTCCTCGTCTTCGGGATCGTCGGCATCCTCTACTTCCTGCTCTGCTGGCCGCTCTCGCTTTACGGCTCGCATCTGGAGCGTCGCCTGGCCATCGCATCGCGATAAGCGAACGGTTCACCACCTAGTCCAACCACCAACCAAAAAAGGGAGAGAAACATGACGAAGATGAAGTCCACCCGCCGCAGCCTGCTGATCGCCGGTGCCGCCGCTCTTGCCCTGCCGGCCTTGCTCGGCACCCCTGCCCTCGCCATCACCCCGGCCGAGATCAAGGCCAAGGGCAAGCTGGTCGTCGGCATCCAGGGCGACAACCCGCCCTGGGGCTTCGTCACCAGCGCCGGCAAGCAGGACGGTCTCGACGCCGATATCGCGACGCTCTTCGCCAAGGAGCTCGGCGTGCAGGTCGAGTTCGTGCCGCTCGAAGTCAACAACCGCATTCCGGCGCTGACGACCGGGCGCGTCGACGTGCTGTTCGCCACCATGGCCATGCTGCCGGAGCGCGCCAAGGCGGTGCAGTTCTCGAAGCCCTACGTCGCCAACACCATCGTGCTGATCGGCCCCAAGAAGGACTCGATCAAGACCAACGAGGACATGGCGCGCTACACGATCGGCGTCGCCAAGGGCGCCGCTCAGGACACGCAGGTGACCAAGAACGCGCCGGCCAACACCACGATCCGCCGCTATGACGGCGACGCCCCCTCGATCCAGGCGCTGGTCTCCGGCCAGGTCCAGGCGCTGGGCGGCAACATCTTCTACATGCAGCGCATCGAGCAGGGGCGGCCCGGCGAGTTCGAGAACAAGCTCGAATTCCAGAACCTCTACAACGGCGCCTGTACCCGCCTCGGCGAGAAGGAGATCAACGCCGCGATCAACACCTTCGTCGACAAGATCAAGGCCAATGGCGAGCTGCAGAAGGTCTACGACAAGTGGATGAAGGTGCCGGTGCACAAGTTCCCGGACAGCCTGGAAGGCATCACCTTCACCGCGAGCTGAGCGCGTAAACGACCGGAGCCAGGGCCATGAACCAGCCTGCCCCCCAGAGCGCCGCTTCGGCGGATGCCATGATCGCCATGATGGATGTCGAGAAATGGTATGGCGACTTCCAGGCCCTGGCCGACATCAACCTCACGGTCCGCAAGGGCGAGCGCATCGTCCTGTGCGGGCCGTCGGGCTCCGGCAAATCGACGTTGATCCGGTGCATCAATCGTCTGGAGGCATACCAGAAGGGTGAGATCCGGGTCGGCGGCACGAAGCTCGGAGACGATGCCAGGACCATCGACGCGGTGCGCCGCGAGGTCGGCATGGTCTTCCAGCACTTCAACCTGTTCCCGCACATGACGGTGCTGCAGAACTGCATGCTGGCGCCGATGCGCTCGCTCGGTGCCAGCAAGGCGGAGGCAGAGGCCACGGCGCGAAAGCTGCTCGGCCGGGTCAAGATCCTCGAGCAGGCAGACAAATACCCGGCCCAGCTCTCGGGCGGCCAGCAGCAGCGCGTCGCGATCGCGCGTGCGCTCTGCATGAAGCCCAAGGTGATGCTGTTCGACGAGCCGACCTCGGCGCTCGACCCCGAGATGGTCAAGGAGGTGCTCGACACCATGATCGCGCTGGCCGACGAAGGCATGACCATGATCTGCGTCACCCACGAGATGGGCTTCGCCCGGCAGGTGGCCAATCGCGTCATCTTCATGGCCAGCGGCGCCATCGTCGAGGAAGCCCCGCCGGAAGAGTTCTTCCGCAATCCGCGCCAGGAGCGGACGCGGAAGTTTCTCGGCGAGATCCTGCACAAGCACTGAACCGAACCGGCCCGAGTGCCAACGGAAACGCTATCGATGTCACGCCTCGTCTATGTCCTCAACGGCCCGAACCTCAACCTGCTCGGCAAGCGCCAGCCTGACATCTACGGGCATGAGACCCTGGCCGATGTCGAGCGCGACTGCCACGCGCTCGCCGGGGAACTCGGACTGACGCTGCGCTTGCACCAGTCGAACCGCGAATACGAGCTCATCGACTGGATTCATGAGGCGCGCGAGGAAGCCGGCGGCATCGTCATCAACCCGGCCGCCTTCACCCATACTTCGGTCGCGCTGCTCGATGCGCTCAACACCTTCGAGGGGCCTGTGATCGAGTGCCATATCTCGCAGGTGCATAAGCGCGAGGCCTTCCGGCACCATTCCTATGTCTCGATGCGCTCCGATGGCGTCATCGCCGGCTTCGGTACGCAGGGCTACCAGCTCGCGCTCCGGCGTGTCGCCAAGCTCATCGACGACAAGGCTGCATGAGGATCAATCCGATGCCTCCGGTGAAGATCGCGGTGATGGGCGCGGGGCTTATCGGCAAGCGCCATGCCGCACATGTCATGGCTGAGCCCGGCGCGACCCTGTCCGCGATCATCGATCCGGCTCCGACGGGCCGGGCCTTCGCCGACGAAATCGGCGTGGCGTGGTATCCGGCCTTCGACGGCTTTCCTGTCGCCGAGAGGCCCGATGGCGTCATCGTCGCGACGCCGAACCAGCTCCATGTCGCCAACGGGCTGGAATTGGCCGCCGCCGGCATTCCGATGCTGGTCGAAAAGCCGATCGCGGACAGTGTGGACGGCGCACGCAAGCTGGTCATGGCGGCGGAAGCGGCGGGCGTGCCGCTCCTCGTCGGGCACCACCGGCGCCACAACCCGATGATCCGCAAGGCACGCGAGGCGATCGATGCCGGAAGACTCGGCCGTATCCTGACCCTGACCGGACAGTTCTGGCTGGTGAAGCCCGACGACTATTTCGACGTCGACTGGCGCCGGCAGGAGGGCGCGGGGCCGATCCTGATCAACCTGATCCACGATATCGACCTCTTCCGCTATCTCTGCGGCGAGATCACCGGCGTACAGGCGCAGAGTTCCAATGCCGTGCGCGGCAATCCGGCCGAGGAAACCGCCGTGGCCCTGCTGCGCTTCGCCAATGGCGCGCTCGGGGCGGTCAGCGCTTCCGATACGGTGGTTTCACCCTGGAGCTGGGAGCTGACGACCGGCGAGAACCCGGCCTATCCGCGGCAGGACCAGTCCTGCTACCAGATCGGCGGCACCCATGGATCGCTGACGATCCCGCAGCTGGAACTGTGGAGCCATTCCGATAAGCGCGGCTGGTGGGAGCCGCTGCGGCGGGAGCGCATCCCCTTCGTTCCGGAAGACCCGCTCCAGCTCCAGATCCGGCACTTCTGCGCCGTCATCCGCGGCGAGGAGGAACCGCTCGTCTCGGGGCGTGAAGGCCTCGCAACGCTCGCCGTCATCGAGGCCGTGAAGCAGGCGGCGCGCTCGGGCGGCGCGGTCGAGGTTTCGGCCGAGCCCGCTCCGGAGAGGGTCGGCGCATGATCAGCGGCAGAACCCGGATGATCGGCCATATCGGCTTCCCGACCGAGAGCTTCAAGGCGCCCCTGATCTACAATCCCTATTTCGAACGCGAAGGGATCGACGCCGTCGTCATGCCGCTGGGCTGCCGCAGCGAGGACTATCCCGATTTCCTGAAGCTGTTCTTCCGGCTCTCCAATGCCCATGGCGCGCTGGTGACGATGCCGCACAAGGTCACAACGATCGGGCTGGTCGACACGCTGCTGCCGACCGCTGCCATCGCCGGCGCCTGCAATGCGGTGCGGCGCGAGGCCGACGGACGGCTGACCGGCGACATGTTCGACGGCGAAGGCTTCGTGCGCGGCATGCTGCGCAAGGGGCGCAGCGTTGCAGGCGCCCGCGCGCTCGTCGTCGGCGCCGGCGGTGTCGGCTCGGCGATCGCCGCCTCGTTGGCCAGAGCTGGCGTCGCCGAACTAGGCCTTTACGATCAAATGGGAACGGCTGCCCAAGAGCTCGGCCGGCGGCTGACAGCGCATTATCCCGCCTTGCGCGTCGCCACCGGCTCGAACGATCCTGATGGATTCGACATCGTCGTGAACGCGACGCCTCTCGGCATGAAGCCCGGCGACCCGCTGCCGCTCGATACTGGCCGCCTGCCCTCCTCCGCCTTCGTCGGCGAGGTGGTGATGGCGCAGGAGATCACGCCGTTCCTGGCCGCAGCCCGCGAGCGCGGCTGTGCGGTGCAGGTCGGCACCGATATGCTGTTCGAGCAGATCCCGGCCTATCTGGAATTCTTCGGCCTGCCCTCGACCACGGCCGAGGATCTCCGCGCCGTCGCAAAGCTGGGTTGAGAGGAGGCACGTCGTGATTCCATCGATCGCCACCGTCTGCGTCTCCGGCACGCTGCAGGAAAAGCTCGAGGCCATCGCTGCCGCCGGCTTCAAGGCGGTCGAGATCTTCGAGAACGACCTAATCGCCTTCCCCGGCTCTCCGACTGAGGTCCGGCGCATCTGCGGCGATCTCGGCCTGACGATCGTGACCTGCCAGCCCTTCCGCGATTTCGAGGGCATGCCGGAAGGCCGCCGCCAACGCGTCTTCGACAGGGCCGAGCGCAAGTTCGACCTGCTGCAGGAACTGGGCACGGATCTTCTCTTCGTCTGTTCCACCGTCTCGCCCGAGGCGCTGGCCGGCATCGACCGGCTTGCGGCCGATTTCGCCGAGCTCGGCGAGCGGGCCGGCAAACGCGGCCTGCGCGTCGGCTATGAGGCACTGGCCTGGGGGCGCCACGTCTTCGACTATCGCGACGCATGGGAGATCGTGCGCCGGGCGAACCGGCCGGAAGTCGGGATCGTGCTCGATAGCTTCCACATCCTGGCGCGCGGGCTCGATCTCGCGGCGATCGGCACGATCCCGCGTGACAAGATCGCGATGGTGCAGATGGCCGACGCACCGCTGCTGCAGATGGACCCGCTCTCCTGGAGCCGGCATTGGCGCTGCCTGCCGGGACAGGGCGATCTCGATCTCTCCGGTTTCATGCGCGCGCTGGTCTCGACCGGCTATGACGGCGTGCTCTCGCTTGAAATCTTCAACGACCGCTTCCGCGCCGGCTCAGCCCGCTCGGTGGCTCTCGATGGCCATCGCTCGCTGATATGGCTGCTCGACGAGACCGCGCGGCAGAGCGGCAAGCCCGTGCCCGGTGCTGTCGCGATGCCGCCGCCCGGTCCGGTCGAAGCTGTCGAGTTCATCGAATTCGCCGTCTCCGAAGCGGAACGCCCGGGCTTCGAGAAGCTGCTGCGCGCGCTCGGCTTCGGCCGCACCGGCGCGCATCGCTCGAAGGATGTCGATCTGTGGAGCCAGGGCGATATCCGCATCGTGCTGAACAGCGAGGCGGATGGTTTCGCCCATAGCTACCAGATCACGCATGGCACCTCGGTCTGCGCGCTGGCTCTGCGGGTGCCGGACGCGCAGGCTGCGATCGCACGCGCCAAGGCCCTGCTCGACGTGCCCCATGCCGGAGCGATCGGCCCCGGCGAACTCGACATCCCCGCCGTGCGCGGCCTCGGCGGCAGCCTCGTCTATTTCCTCGACCGTGCCTCGGCGCTCGGCCGCTGGTCGCAAGTCGATTTCGCGCCGACGGATGAGAGCGACGCGGGCGCCGGCCTCGTCGGCGTCGACCATGTCTCGCAGAGCATGCAGTACGAGGAAATGCTGACCTGGCTGCTGTTCTATTCCTCGCTGTTCGAGACCAGGAAGACGCCGAGCCAGGCAGTGCTGGATCCCGGCGGTGTCGTCCAGAGCCAGGTCATCGAGAGCGGCCTCGACGGGAAGACCGATCACGGCCTTCGGCTGATCCTCAACGGCTCGCAGAGCCATCGCACGCTCTCGGCCCGCTTCATCACCGACTTCTTCGGCTCCGGCGTGCAGCACATCGCCTTCGCGACTCACGATATCGCGACGACGGTGGAGCGGCTGGCCGCGAACGGCGTCGCCATGCTACCGATCCCCGAGAATTACTACGATGACCTAGAGGCACGCTCCGACCTGACGGCGCAGGAGATCGACGCGATGAAGACGTTGAACATCCTCTATGATAGCGATGCGGGCGGCAGCTTCCGGCAGGCCTATACGCAGACGCTCGATGGCGGATTGTTCTTCGAGATCGTCCAGCGCGACGGCTATGCGGGCTACGGTGCTGCCAATGCCGGCATCCGCCTGACCGCGCAGGCGAGGCTCGCCCGGCCGATCACGGTCCCGGCGCCGAGCCATGGTTGAGGAGAGACGCGTCGACATGTTCGCGAGAAGCCCTTCCCGATGAGCCGCCTGATCCTTCCCTATTCGGCGCTGGATGCCGGCCAGCCGGCTTCGCTGCATGCGGAGTATCGTTCGACCGTGGCGCGCAGCCCGCGCCATCAGCCGATCGCGATCCCGCAGACGCTGACCGAGATCACCGGTCCGAGCGACTGGGCGAAGCTGATGGGCCCGGCGATGACCGACCTCACCGCCCAGCACAAGGCCGAGCCTCAGGGCCAGCGCATCGTGGTCACCGGCCGGGTGCTCGACGAGCAGGCCAGGCCTGTTCCCAACACCGTGGTCGAGATCTGGCAGGCCAATGCCGCCGGCCGCTACATCCACGCCAAGGACGACTGGCCGGCGCCGCTCGATCCGAACTTCACCGGTGTCGGCCGCGTCATCACGGATGATCAGGGCCGCTATCGCTATGTCACGATCCGGCCCGGCGCCTATCCCTGGGGCAACCACAAGAACGCCTGGCGCCCGGCCCATATCCATCTTTCGCTGCTGGGGCCGGCCTTCGCCACGCGGCTCGTGACCCAGATGTATTTCCCCGACGATCCGCTGATCGAGATCGACCCGATCGCCAACGCGGTGCCGATGCCCTACCGCCAGCGCATGGTCTCGCGCTTCGATATCGGCACCACCGTGCCGAACTGGGCGCTGGGCTATGTTTTCGACATCGTGCTCAAGGGCCGCGACGAGACGCCGTTCGAGGACGAGCATGACCACGACCACTGATCTGGCAATCACCGATCTGGAAAGCCGCAATGCGGCGCCGCGGCAGGACAGCCAGGACCCCTCGATCTTCGGCCAGACACCGTGGCAGACGGTGGGTCCGTATTTCCACTACGGCCTGCCCTGGAAGGGCGGCGCCGATCTGGTAGGCCGTTCCGAGATGGGCGCGCGGCCGGACCTGATGCCGCCGGAGCATTTCCTGCTCTCGGGCTCGAACCGCTCCGGCACGCCGGAGGGTGAGGTCATCGCGCTTGCCGGCTGCGTCTACGACGCTGCGGGTGCGCCGATCAACGACGCCATGATCGAGATCTGGCAGGCCAATGCCGCCGGTCGCTACGCCAGCCCCGAGGACGCCCGCGAGGAGGTTCCCCTCGACGGGCATTTCATCGGCTTCGGTCGCGCCTCGACCGACAAGGATGGCGTCTTCCGTTTTCGCACGATCCGGCCCGGCCGCGTGCCCGGCCCCGGCAACAGCCTGCAGGCGCCGCATATCGCGCTCTCGGTCTTCGGCCGCGGTTTGCTGAAGCGCCTGCCGACCCGGCTCTACTTCGCCGATGGCGAGGGCAACGAGACCGACCCGATCCTCGCTCTGGTGCCCGAACCGCGCCGCCACACCCTGGTCGCCCAGCGCAAGACGGACGGAACCTGGTGGCTCGATATCAATCTGGCCGGCGAGAACGAGACGGTCTTCTTCGATATGTAGAGGGCGCGAGATGCCGTGAAACCGGCCTTTTCGCAGCCCGTCATCAACTCAGTTTGTTTTGGTCTCTGACGCGGGCATTTGCGATGACGATGATGCGTCGCATGATTGCGGTGAGAGCGACGATTGGCTTTTTTCCGTTTGCGATGAGGCGTGTGTAGGCGTCGCGCATGGCGGGGTCGTGCCTTGCGGCGGCCATTGCGGGCATGAACAGGGCGGCCTTGATTTCGGCCCTGCCGCCTCTGGTTGGGCGGTAGGCGTCTCGACTGCCGCTCTGGTTTGGATGAGGAGCCAGGCCTGCGAGTGCGGCGGCCTGGCGCCGGCTGATGCGTCCGAGCTCGGGCATGAGTGCGATGAGGGTGGCGGCGGTGGTCGTTCCGATGCCGCGGATGGAGCGCAAGGCCTGCTCGCTTCTGTCGGTGCGGGCGATGGTGCGCAGGGTCTCGGCGATGGTTTGCGCCAGGGCGGCGATCTGGGCTTTGAGGCAGTCGTGCAGGGCCTGGAGCGGGGCTTTGACCGGTTCGATGCCGGGAGCGTTGAGCCGGTTGGTGCAGGCCGTTCTCTGGGCGACGAGATCGGCTCTGGTCCGCACCAGGACCTGGAGGCGCTCGCGTGCCGGGGCGGGCGCCTGCCAGCGGATCAGCCGAGCGTGGCGCTCGGCGCCGTAGCGGGCAAGCGCCCTGGCATCGAGCGCATCGCTCTTCCCGAGCGTCCCATAGGAGCGGATGAAGGCCTTGACCTTGCGGGCATCGGCGCGATGGGCCGGGCAGCCGGCTGAGACGAGCGCCGCCAGCAGGGCGTCCTCATAGCCGCCCGTCGCCTCGCAGACGACGAGGCAGTCCGGGCCGAGCCCGGCTGCGAAGGCTGCCAGGGCCGAAGCCTCGTTAGGGAGACTGCCGAGGGTGTCGCCGCGGCTGTCGAAGACGACGATCCCGGCCTTGCCGACATCACAGCCGAGGAAACGGGAGGGTTCAGGGACCGTGGTGCAAACCGGCATCGGGAGCTATCCTCGAAGGGCTTGTGATTGTCTGCGGGCGTTCGGCTCATGCGAAGAGGCCCTGGCAACTCACCAAGCGTGACAAGGGAAGCGACCCGCAACCTCGATGACGACGGGCGAAAGCCCTGGCTCGGGACGGTCGACGAGTCGCGTCTGGTCCGGCCGGCCAGCCGGACCAGACATCCCGCTCACGCGGAACAAAACCTCAATACCCCATCACAAACAGACAATGCTCGGGCTTGACCCGAGCATCTCAGGACGAGAACGCGCCCTTTCCTGCATGAGATTCTCGGGTCTTCGCTTCGCTCTGCCCGAGAATGACGGCTCCATGAAGCGCCCGCTCAGGCCGCCTTCTTCCTCTCCGCGATCCGCGCCAGATCCGTCAGCAACCGCCGCGTTGCCTTCAGGCGCTGCTCGACACTGTCGAAATCGTCGATGAAGACGACGCGCATGTCGGGGCGCACCTTCGCCAGCGTGCCGATCTTCGCGACATAGGAGACCAGCCCTTCCGGATTGGCGAACTCGTTGTCGCGGAAGGCGACGATGATGCCCTTCGGCCCGGCCTCGACCTTCTCCACATTGGCGCGCTTGCAGAGCGCCTTGATCGCGACGATCTCCAGAAGCTGATTGACCTCCTCCGGCAGCGGGCCGAAGCGGTCCACCAGCTCGGCGCCGAAGGATTGCAGCTCGGCATCGTCGTCCATGGTCGAGAGGCGCTTGTAGAGGGACAGCCGGAGCGAGAGATCGCCGACATAGTGCTCGGGGATCATCACGGGCGCGCCGACCTGGATCGATGGCGACCATTGCGCTTCGGTCTCGAACTCGATGCCGGCCTTGAGCGCCGCCACCGCTTCCTCGAGCATCTGCTGGTAGAGTTCGTAGCCGACTTCCTTGATATGGCCTGACTGCTCGTCGCCGAGCAGGTTGCCGGCGCCTCTGATGTCGAGGTCGTGGCTGGCGAGTTGGAAGCCGGCGCCGAGCGTGTCGAGCGACTGCAGCACCTTGAGGCGCTTCTCGGCCTGCTCGGTCAGCTTCCGGTTGGCCGGCACGGTGAAGAGCGCATAGGCGCGCGTCTTCGAACGGCCGACGCGCCCGCGCAGCTGATAGAGCTGGGCGAGGCCGAACATGTCGGCGCGATGCACGATCAGCGTGTTAGCGGTCGGGATGTCCAGCCCGGATTCGACGATCGTGGTCGAGAGCAGGATATCGTACTGGCCGTCATAGAAGGCGGTCATCACATCTTCCAGCGTGCCTGCCGCCATCTGGCCATGGGCGATGCCGACCTTGGCCTCGGGCACCTGCTTGTCGAGGAAGTCCTTGACCTCGGCGATGTCCTCGATGCGCGGTACGACATAGAAGGAGCGCCCTCCCCGGTAACGCTCGCGCAGCAGCGCCTCGCGCACGATCAGCGGATCGAACGGCGTGACGAAGGTGCGCACCGCGAGGCGGTCGACCGGCGGGGTCGCGATGATCGAGAGCTCACGCACACCGGTCATGGCGAGCTGGAGCGTGCGCGGGATCGGCGTGGCCGAGAGGGTGAGCATATGCACCTCGGCTCGCAGCTCCTTCAGCTTCTCCTTGTGGGCGACGCCGAAATGCTGCTCCTCGTCGACGATGACGAGGCCGAGATCCTTGAAGTCGACGCCCTTGCCGAGCAATGCGTGGGTCCCGACGACGATGTCCATCGTGCCGTCCTTCGCACCCTGCTTCACCGCCTTGAGATCGGCGCTGCCGACGAAGCGCGAGGCCTGCCCGACATTGACAGGTAAGCCGGCAAAGCGATCCGCGAAATTACGGTAGTGCTGGCGGGCGAGCAGCGTCGTCGGTACCACGACCGCGACCTGCTTGCCGTTCAAGGCGGCGGCGAAGGCGGCGCGCAATGCGACCTCGGTCTTGCCGAAACCGACATCGCCGCAGACGAGCCGGTCCATCGGCCGGCCGGCGCCGAGATCGTCGAGCACGGCATCGATGGTGTTCTGCTGGTCTTCCGTCTCCTCATAGGGGAAGCGGGCAATGAACTCGTCGTAGACGCCGGCCGGCGGGACGAGGCGCGGCGCATCCTTGAGCGCGCGCGCCGCTGCGATCTGGATGAGCTTGCTCGCCATCTCGCGGATGCGCTGCTTGAGCTTGGCCTTGCGTGCCTGCCAGCCGCCGCCGCCGAGCCGGTCCAGCTGGACCTCGGTATCTTCCGAGCCATAGCGCGACAGAAGCTCGATATTCTCAACCGGCAGAAACAGCTTGGAATCGCCGGCATAATGGACTTCGAGGCAGTCATGCGGCGCGCCGGCGGCCGTGATCGATTGCAGGCCGATGAAACGGCCGATGCCGTGATCGACATGAACGACGAGGTCGCCCGGCGCGAGCGAGGAGAGCTCCGCGATGAAGTCCTGCGGGCGCTTGGTCTTGCGGCGCGGACGCACCAGGCGGTCGCCGAGGATGTCCTGCTCGCCGATGACCGCGAGGCGTCCGGCCTCGAAGCCGGTCTCGAAACCCCAGACCGCGAGCGCGACCGTACCGGGCTTGAGATCGAAGGCCGCGCGCAGAGAGCCCGTCATCTGGACGCTCTTCAGTCCATGGTCCTCGAGCACATGGGCAAGTCGCTCGCGCGAACCCTCCGACCAGGCGGCGAGGATGACGCGCTTGCCGTCGGCTTCGAGGGCCTTCACATGCGCGACGGCGGCCTCGAAGACGCTGCCGGAATCGCCTGCTCGCTCCGCCGCAAAGCTGCGGCCCTGCTTACCGCCGAGATCGAGGATCAGCTTGCCCTCGCTGTCCGGTAGCTGAAACGGCGTCATGCTGGCGACGCCGGATGTGTCCATCACCGCGCGCCAGTCGGCCGTCGAGAGATAGAGCGCGTCCGGCGGCAATGGCTTGTAGGGAATGCCGCCGCCCGCGCCCTGCTCCAGCGCGGCCTTGCGGGCATCGTAATAGTCCTTGATCAGGCTGATCCGCTCGCCAACCGCGTCTTCCGCCTGATGGTCGAGGACCAGCGGCACGTCGGGCAGATAGGTGAAGAGCGTGTCGAGCTTTTCCGCCAGCAGCGGCAGCCAATGCTCCAGGCCGGCCGGGCGGCGGCCTTCGCTCACGGCCTCATAGAGCGTGTCGTCGCGGCCGGGCGTGCCGAAAGTCGAGATGTAGGACTGGCGGAAGCGACGGATGCTCTCGCTGGTCATCTGCGCCTCGGACATCGGCACGAGGTCGAGCCCGCGCAACTGCCCGGTGGTGCGCTGCGTCTCCGGATCGAAGGTGCGGATCGATTCCAGCGTGTCGCCGAAGAAATCAAGCCGGATCGGCGCGGGCATGCCCGGCGGGAACAGGTCGACGATGCCGCCGCGCACGGCGAATTCGCCGGTCTCGCGCACGGTCGAGGTGCGCATGTAGCCGTTGATGTCGAGCCAGCGCGCCAGCTGCTCGATATCGACCACGTTGCCGGGCGCTGCCGAGAAACTCTCGGAGGCCACCTTGCTGAATGCGGGCACGCGCTGGAGCGCGGCATTGACTGTGGTCAGCAGCAGGCGCGGCCTGTCGCCCGACTTGGTCTTGGCGAGGCGCGACAGTGTCGTCATCCGGTGCGCCACGATGGCGGGCGCGGGCGAGACGCGGTCATAGGGCTGGCAGTCCCAGGCCGGGAAGCTCATCACTTCCAGGTCCGGCGCGACGAATTGCAGCGCGTTTTCCAGCACCTGCAGGCGCTGGCCGTCGCGGGCGACGAAGACGAGCAGCGCCGCCCCTTCGGCCTTCTTGGCGCGGGCGCGGGTGAGGTCGGCGAGGACGACGGCGTCGAATCCGTCCGGCACGCCGGCAAGCGTCGGCTTGTCGCCGCGGTTCAGCGCATCGAGCAGACGGTCGAGCTGCGGTTTGGCGATCTGGCTCGGAGGAGGAATGCTCATCGGACGGGTATCGTTCTACCAAAAGGCTTCATTCTCGGGCTTGACCCGAGAATCTCGGGACGAGCGGGTTCCGATTCAGAGATGGCCGGGTCGAGCCCGGCCATGACGGCTGTCAGGCCGGTCAGACATGAATCGGCTTGTCGTGATGGTGGAAAGCCTTGAGCTTCCGGAACAGTTCCGTGTCGTAGTTCTCGGGCACTGCGGCTTCCCCGGTCACCCAGCTCAGCAGGTCGCGATCCAGAACCTCGATCAGCCGCTCGAACTCGTCGAGCTCGGCATCATCAAAGCCGGCGATCGCGTCGTCGGCGAAGCGGCCCATGATCAAATCCATTTCGCGCATGCCGCGATGCCAGGCGCGGAAGAGGATCTTGCGGCGGCGCGGGTCGAGATCGGCGCTGGAGCGGGTCGAGCCGGACATGAAGAACCTCGGCAAGAAAATATCAGGTCCGAAAACCTGGGGGATGGCGCAATGACGAACGGGCCGGCCCCGTCGCGGAGCCTGCCTGAGCAGGCTATATAGCGACGCAGCCCGGCGAAGTCAGCGGTCAAGCCGCCGCGATCTTCGCGCTCCTGACAATTGCCGAGACCACTTGCGCCCCTCGATCCTCGACCCGCTCTTCGCACTGGCCACGACGCTTCCCGGCGTCGGGCCGAAGCTCGGCAAGGTTCTCGACCGCTTCCTCGGCGACGAGATGCAGCCGGCGCGCGTCGTCGACCTGCTGTTCCATCTGCCGAGCGGCGCCATCGACCGGCGCCCGAGCCCGACCATCGCGGATGCGCCGATCGGCGACGTCGCGACCTTCACCGCCCGCGTCAGCGAACATCGCGCCGGCCCGCCCGGCAAGGGCAAGGCGCCCTATCGCGTGATCGTCGAGGATGAGACCGGCGACGTCACGCTCGTCTTCTTCCATGCCGATTCCAGGCATCTCGCCCAGAACCTGCCGGTCGGCGCCTTCCGCATCATTTCCGGCAAGCTGGAGCTTTGGGAAGGGATGCGCCAGATGGTGCATCCCGAGCGCATCCTCGACCCCCAGCTCGCATCCACCCTGCCGGCCTTCGAGCCGGTCTATCCGCTGACCGAAGGCATCGGCCAGCGCATGATGATGAGGACGGCGCAAGCGGCGGCCGATCGCTGCCCGGAGATGCCGGAATGGCAGGACCCGGCCTTTCTGGCCAAGAGCGACTTTCCAACCTTCCATGCGGCGATCGAGGCGCTGCATCACCCGGTCGACCGCAAGGCGGCCGAGGGCGACACCGTCGCGCGCCGGCGCATCGGCTATGACGAATTGCTGGCGAGCCAGATCGCCCTCGCTCTCGTTCGCCGCCAGCAGAAGAAGATCGCCGGGCGCGCCACCAGCGGCGATGGCGGGGTGCGCTTCCGCATCCAATCCGCCCTGCCCTTCGAACTTACCGAGGGCCAGCGCAAGGCGATCGCCGATATCCATGCCGACATGGCCAAGCCCGAGCGCATGCTCAGGCTGCTGCAGGGCGATGTCGGCTCGGGGAAGACGGTGGTGGCCCTGATGGCGATGGCTGCCGCTGCCGAGGCCGGCCGGCAATCCGTGCTGATGGCGCCGACCGAAATCCTGGCGCGCCAGCATGCCGAGCGGTTGGCGCCGCTGGCCGAGAAGGCCGGGCTGAAGCTCGCTTTGCTGACCGGACGCGAGAAGGGCGCCGGACGACGACAGGTGCTCGAAGGGCTGGCGGATGGCAGCATCGACATCGCGGTCGGCACTCACGCGCTGTTCCAGGAGGGCGTCGGCTTCCACGATCTGGCGCTCGCCGTCGTCGACGAGCAGCATCGCTTCGGCGTACACCAGCGCCTGCTTCTCGGCTCCAAGGGCGAGGCCGTGGACGTGCTGGTGATGACGGCGACACCGATCCCGCGCACGCTGGCGCTGACCTGGTTCGGCGACATGGATGTCTCGATCCTGTCGGAGAAGCCGGCGGGGCGGAAGCCGATCGTGACCCGCGCCATCTCCTCCGAGCGCTATGACGAGGTCGTCGGCGCCATCGGCCGGGCGGTGGAGACCAGCCAGCAGGTCTATTGGGTTTGCCCGCTGGTGCAGGAATCCGACACGTTGGACGTCGCTGCCGCGCAGGAGCGCTACGAGACGCTGCGCGAGATCTTCGGCGACAAGGTGGGGCTGCTGCATGGCCAGATGCCCGGACGCGAGAAGGATGCGGCCATGGCCGCCTTCGTCACCGGCCAGACCCGCATTCTCGTCGCAACCACGGTGATCGAGGTCGGGGTCGACGTGCCCAACGCCAGCGTCATGGTGATCGAGCATGCCGAGCGCTTCGGCCTTGCCCAGCTCCATCAGCTGCGCGGACGGATCGGGCGCGGCTCGGCGGCGTCGACCTGCCTGCTGCTCTACAAGGGTCCGCTCGGGCCGGTCGCCGAGGCGCGGCTCACCATCATGCGCGAGACCGAGGACGGCTTTCGCATCGCGGAAGAGGATCTGCGGCTGCGCGGCGAAGGCGAGGTACTCGGCACCAAGCAATCGGGCTCGCCGGACTGGCGCATCGCGCGCCCGGAAACCGACGGCGACCTGCTGGCGGCGGCGCGCGACGATGCGCGTCTCATGATCGAGCGCGACCCGCATCTGGAGACGCCGCGTGGCCAGGCGATGCGCATCCTGCTCTATCTGTTCGAGCGGGATGTTGCGATCCGGCTGCTGCGGGCGGGCTAGAGCCTTCGCGCTGCGGTCGCAGCAAGCGCGATCAAGCGGCCGCCGGAACGATCGGTCACGGTGCCGCCCGTGCCTTCGTGAGGAGACCATGGACCCTGTCGCCAAAGCCGTCTGGTGCGTCGAAAGCCGCTTCGCTTCGGGAATCTCGCTCGACGAGATCGCCGAAGTCGGCGGGGTCTCGCGCTTCCATCTCTGCAGGGCCTTCGGGGTCGCGACCGGTCGATCGGTGATGCGCTATGTGCGCGAGCGCCGGCTGACCGAAGCGGCCCGCAAGCTGGCAGACGGCGCGCCGGATATCCTCTCGTCGCGCTCGACTGGGGCTACGGCTCGCACGAGGCATTCACCCGCGCCTTCCGCGATCAGTTCGGCATCACGCCGGAGCAATTGCGCGACAGGGGCGATCTCGAAGGCCTGAATCTCGTGGAGCCGATCCTGATGACCAGCATGCCCACTCTCCCCCTCGCACCGCCGCGTTTCGTCGAAGGCAAGAGCCTTCTCGTCGCCGGTCTCGGCGGCCATTTCACTTACGAGACGAGCACTGCCGGCATTCCCTCGCTCTGGCAGCGTTTCGCCCCGCATATCGGGCATGTGCCCGGACAGGCCGGCGGAATGACGAGCTACGGCGTCTGCGTGAACGCCGATGACAACGGCGCCTTCGACTATATCGCCGGCGTGGAGGTCAAAGGCTTCGACGGCCTGTCCGACGATTTCGCGCGGGTGCGGATTCCGGCCCAGAGCTACGCGGTCTTCACCCATCGCGAGCATATCAGCGCGATCAAGGCGAGCTTCGACACGATCTTCCGGGATTGGCTGCCGAAATCCGGCCACAGCCTGACGGAAGGCCCCTGCTACGAGCTCTATGACGAGCGCTTCGATCCGCAGAGCGGCAATGGCGAGGTCGAAATCTGGATTCCGGTCAAATCCTGAGCCTTCTCAGGCGACAGGGGCCGGCAGCTCGGTCCCGGACTTCGGCTTGCCGTTCTGCTCGCCGGGCTGGATCAGCCCGGCCGACATGATGAGCTTGGCGCCGTCCTCGACCGAGATCGACAGTTCGACGACCTCGCGACGCGGCAGATAGAAGAAGAAGCCTGTGGTCGGGTTCGGCGTGCAGGGCAGGAAGACGCCGATCTGCTGGTCGCCCGGTTCCTGGCCATCCGGCAGGCGCCCGGCGATCTCGGGCGCCGCTTCCTGCGCGATGAAGACGATCGACCACATGCCCGGCTGCGGGAACTGCACCATGCCGACCTTGCGGAACGACGTTCCCGATTGCGAGAAGATCGTCTCGAAGACCTGCTTCACACCCTTGTAGAGGCTGCGCACCACCGGCATCCGGTCGAGGATCGCCTCGCCGGCGCGGAGCAGCGACCGGCCGACGAGGTTGGCTGTCAGGAAGCCCAGCAGCGTCAACCCGATCAGCGCGATAATGAGGCCGAAGCCGGGTATCGGATAAGGCAGATAGGAATCGGGCAGATAGGAATTCGGGATGAGCGGCTTCACCAGCCCGTCGATGAAGTTGATGAACCACCAGGTCACAGATGCCGTGATGGCGAGCGGCGCCGCGATGACGAGCCCGGTCAGGAAGTAGCGACGCAAGCGCGCGCCCCAGGTCGGGCGCAGGATTTCCGTCGGAAGGACGAGGCGGGGATCGGGCGGGCCGGCAGTCATTCGTCTCCCCACGTCACCGGTGTGCCTGCCCACCCGCTTGCGGGCGCAGTCTCGCACCGCGATATGACAAGATAGGCGAGGCTGCGGCATTCGCCAGCCCCGATAGATGCAAGCAAGGACGAGGCCGTGGATAAGGACGATCCGGCGCGACGCCGCTGGCACCGGCCGCTTATGTTCGCGGCGGGCTGGGTCTTCACGGCGCTCGGCATCGTCGGCCTCATCCTGCCGCTGATGCCGGGCACGGTGTTCCTGATTCTCGCTGCCTGGTGCTTCTCGCGCTCCTCGCCGCGCTTCGAGGCCTGGCTCGTCGGACATCCGCGGCTCGGCCCGCATGTGCGGCGCTGGCGCGAGACCGGCGCCATCGCGCGGCGGGCGAAATACCTTGCCTGCGGCTCGATGGTGCTGAGCTTCGGCCTGCTGACGCGGACGAGCGCGCCGCCGATCGCGCTGGTGACCACGGCGCTCTGCCTGATCAGCGCGGGCGCCTATGTGGCGAGCCGGCCGGAAGCCTGACAGCCCGCGTCATGCTCGGGCTTGACCCGAGCATCTTCCGAGGAAGGGGTTCCAGAGCCTATTCCTGCCCGAGACTGGCTGGTCTGCCTCCTTGGGCCGATCAAAGATCGGAGCCGAGGGCTCCACCCGAGAATGACGGCAAGCCCGCCGACCTCACTCGACGGTGACGGATTTCGCCAGGTTGCGCGGCTGGTCCACGTCCTTGCCCATGAAAACCGCCGTCTGATAGGCGATCATCTGGATCGGCAGGGCATAGACGATCGGCGCGAAGGTCGGGTCCATATCCGGCATGATGATCGTCGCTTCGGGCTCGATGCCGCATTCGGCGGCACCCTTGGCGTCGGTGATCAGGATGATGCGGCCGCCGCGCGCCGCGACCTCCTGCATGTTCGAGGCGGTCTTCTCGAAGAGCGAATCGTAAGGCGCGACGACGATGACCGGCATGTCCTCGTCGATCAGGGCGATCGGGCCATGCTTCAGCTCGCCCGCCGGATAACCTTCGGCGTGGATGTAGCTGATTTCCTTGAGCTTCAGTGCCCCTTCCAGCGCCAGCGGGTAACTGGTGCCGCGGCCGAGATAAAGCACGTCCTTCGCCCGGGAGAGCTTGTGCGAGAGCTGCTCGATCTGCGGCTCCAGCTCGAGCGCCTTGGCGATCAGGCCGGGGAGCGCGATCAGGCTCTCGACATGGCGCGCTTCATCCGCGGCCGACAGCGTGCCGCGCCCGCGCGCCGCGGCCAGCGCCAGACAGGCGAGCGTGGTGAGCTGGCAAGTGAAGGCCTTGGTCGAGGCGACGCCGATCTCAGGGCCGGCGAGCGTCGGCGCGACAGCGTCGCTCTCGCGGGCGATGGTCGAGGTCGGCACGTTCACCACCGAGAGGACGGTCTGCTTCTCCTGCTTCGCGTAGCGCAGGCAAGCGAGCGTGTCGGCGGTTTCGCCCGATTGGGAGACGAACAGCGCGAGCCCGTCCGCCGGCAGCGGCGCCTCGCGATAGCGGAACTCGGAGGCGACATCGATCTCGACCGGCAGGCGGGCAAGCTTCTCGAACCAGTACTTCGCGGTCAGCCCGGCATAATAGGCCGTGCCGCAAGCGGAGACCGACAGCCGCGACAGCTTCTTCCAGTCGATCTTGTCCTGGAACGGCAGGCGCACGGTCCCGTTCGCCATGTCGAGGTATTGGGTCAGCGTATGGCCGACGACCTCGGGCTGCTCGTAGATCTCCTTGGCCATGAAATGGCGGTGATTGCCCTTCTCGACCAGAAAAGCACCCGTCGCGACGCGCTGGGCGCGGCGTTCGACGAGCGCATTGCTCTTGTCGTAGAAAGTCGCGCCCCTGCGATTGAGGACGACCCAGTCACCCTCCTCCAGATAGGCGATGAGGTTGGTGAATGGCGCGAGCGCCAGCGCGTCCGAGCCGAGATACATCTCGCCGTCGCCGACGCCGACCGCCAGGGGCGAGCCCTTGCGAGCGCCGATCAGCAGGTCTTCCTCGCCCTGGAACAGGAAGGCGAGCGCGAAGGCGCCATGCAGGCGCGGCAGACTCGCCGCCACGGCTTCGACCGGCGTCTTGCCGTGGTCGAGCTCTCGGGTGACGAGATGGGCGACGATCTCGGTGTCGGTTTCAGTCGCGAAGACGTAGCCGTCGGCCTGCAGCTCGGTTCGCAGCTCGCGGAAGTTCTCGATGATGCCGTTATGGACGACCGCGAGCTTCTCGGTGGCATGCGGATGGGCATTGGTCTCGTTGGGCTTGCCATGGGTCGCCCAGCGGGTGTGGCCGATACCAATGAGGCCCTCGAGCGGCTCGTTCGAGAGGCGGATCTCGAGGTTCTTGAGCTTGCCCTCGGCCCGGCGGCGGGTCAGCCTTCCCGCTTCCAGCGTTGCGACGCCGGCGGAGTCGTAGCCACGATATTCCAGCCGCCGCAGCGCCTCGACGACCTGCGTCGCGACTGCTTCCTTGCCGAGAATCCCGACGATGCCGCACATGGGGCGAACCTCTCAAGCCATTGCCGTTGGCGAAAGCGCATAGCCGCGAAAAGCGCGCCTGCCCAATCAATCTACATGACGAACTGTGAACGGCGGATTGCCCGATCCACCGCAATTCCGGTCTATTCGGCTGCCTTCTTGGCCGCTTTCCGGGCTGCCGCTTCCTTCCGGAAGATCTTGGCCCAGCCCTCCTTCTCGACCTGCCGGCTACGGCCGATGGCGAGCGCATCGGGCGCGACGTCGCTGGTGATGACCGAGCCGGAGCCGATATAGGCGCCGTCGCCGATCGTCACCGGCGCGACCAGGGACGAGTTCGATCCGACGAAGGCATTGGCACCGATCGTCGTCTTCGATTTGACGAAGCCATCGTAGTTGCAGGTGATGGTGCCGGCACCGATATTGGCCGCCGCGCCCACGCTGGCATCGCCGATATAGGTCAGGTGGTTGACCTTGGCGCCGGGCCCGATATCGGCGGCCTTCACCTCGACGAAATTGCCCACCCGGGACTTCTCGCTGAGCACCGTGCCCGGCCGCAGGCGTGCATAGGGACCGACGCTGGCGGCCGGGCCGACCTCGGCGCCTTCCAGGTGTGAAAAGGCGTGGATCACCGCGCCATCGGCAACGCGAACGCCCGGGCCGAAGACGACGTTGGGCTCGATCGTCACGTCGCGGCCGATCTCGGTGTCGAAGCTGAAGAAGACGGTTTCGGGCGCGATCAGCGTCGCGCCTTCGAGCATCACGGCGTGCCGCTTGCGCCGCTGGAATTCGGCTTCCGCGCCAGCGAGTTGCGCACGGTCGTTGACGCCCTGGACCTCGCTCTCCGGCGCCTTCAGCACGACGGCTTCCAACCCGTGCGATCGTGCGACCGCGACGGCGTCGGTCAGATAGAACTCGCGCTGGGCGTTGTCGTCGCCGATCGCTTCGAGAATCGCCAGCGCATGTTCGCCGGCGAGCGCCATCAGGCCGGCATTGCAGAGCTTGATTTGGCGCTGCTCCGGCGTCGTGTCCTTATGCTCGACGATCGCTTCGAGCTTGCCGTCGTGCTCGACGAGCCGGCCATAGCCGGCCGGGTCCTGCGCCTCGAAGCCGAGAACGGCGACGGCTGCTCCCCCGGCCAGCGCGCCGCGCAGCGCCGCGAAGGTTTCCGGCCGGACGAGCGGGGTATCGGCGAAAGCGACCAGGATATGATCGTGCCCGGCCTTCAAAGCGTCCTTTGCCGCAAGCACCGCATGGGCCGTTCCGCGCCGCTCATGCTGCGTCGCTATCCGTGCCGACGGCAGGAGCTTGAGCGTCTGCTCTCCGACCTCGGGGCGTTCCGAGGAGATCACGACTGCAACTGCGTCGGCGCCGGCCCGCGCGACCGAGGACAGGACATGGCCAAGGAGAGAGCGGCCGGCAACGGGATGAAGCACCTTCGGCAGCAGCGATTTCATGCGGGTGCCCTCGCCGGCGGCCAGAACGATCGCAAGGCAGGAGCAAGCCGGCTGCATTTCGGTCATCTTTGTCGTTTCCCTTGCAGGGCATGATTGGACTGTTGCCCGCTCTTCACGGTCGTTTTTACGCATGCTGGCGTTGCAGGCGCCGTGGATAGCCGATCCGTTTGGCTTTTGCCAAAGTGGAGACGGATCAAAAGAGGCCTTCCGAGAATGATCGTCACCCATCAACTGGACTAAGCCGTTTTCGCAAGCGGCTCCGGCGGGTTCAATCACCACTATTTTCCTGATCGGAAACGCTTTTCAGCCGAGCTGGAAATGCTCTAGAAGCGCGGAGGGCGAAGGGCGTCGCCCGTGCAGTATGGATAAGATGTCGAAACCCTTGAATCGCAGGCAATTTCTGGAAGGTGCCGCCGGCGGCGCAGCCTTGCTGTCCCTTGCCGGCCCCTCTGCGGCGCAGGCGCCCACGGGCGCTGCCGCCTTCAATATTCCCTCCCTCGCCGATGGACAGCGTTTCGACTCTGCGCTGGTCGTCGATGCCGCCCGCGCCCTGTCGCAGCGCCCTCTGATTCCACTGGCCGCAACCGATCTGCCGGAAAACTACGCGAGCCTGCCGGCCGATCAGTATGCCGGCATTCGCATGCGGCCTGAGTCTACGATCTGGGCCGGAGAGAATCGCGGCTTCACGGTCGAGCCGTTGCATCGCGGCTATGTCTTCTCCAATCCCGTCAGCCTGTTCACGATTGAGGACGGCACGGTGCGCAGGGTCGCCTTCGACCGCGCCAGGTTCGATTACGGCCGCGTCGCCCCGCCGGCGGCCAATCTCGATCTGCAGTTCTCCGGGATGCGGATCGCGGCCGGGCTCGAGCGACCGTTCGAGGTCGCGATCTTCCAGGGCGCCACATTCTTCCGTGCCCTGGCGCGAGGCCAGAATTTCGGTGCGATGTCGCGCGCGCTGATTCTGCGCCCCGGCGAGACCCGCGGCGAGGAACTGCCCTTCTTCCGGGCCTTCTGGATCGAGCGTCCGAGTCCTGCCGTCGGCTCGCTCGTCATCCATGGGCTGCTCGATTCGGAGAGCGTCAGCGGTGCGGTGCGGATGACGCTGCGGCCCGGCGACGTGACCTTCATCGATGTCGAGATGACCCTGTTCGCACGCCAGGCGCTGGAGCATGTCGGGTTCGGCTGCACGAGCGCGACCTTCCTCTCCGGTCCGCAGAGCCGGCGCACCTTCGACGATGTGCGGCCCTCAATCGGCGAGGTCTCGGGCGTCCAGATGCTGTCGGGCGGTGGCGAGTGGATCTACCGGCCGGTGAACAACCCCGCGACGCTGCAGGTTTCTTCCTTCGTCGACGAGAATCCGAAGGGTTTCGGCCTGGTGCAGCGCGAGCGCGACCCGGCCGCCTTCCAGGACGACGACCAGCGCTTCGAACTGCGCCCCAGCGTCTGGAACGAGCCGCTCGGGGACTGGGGCGCGGGGTCGGTCCAGCTGATCGAGATCCCCAGCGATTCCGAGCCGAACAAGAACATCATCATGTACTGGCGGCCGAAGCAGCCGCTGGCGGCCGGCAGCGAGACCTCGATCAGCTATCGCCAGGCCTGGTGCTGGCAGCCCCCCGAACGCCCGCCGCTGGCGATCGCGACGCGCACCCGTCAGGGCAAGGGCTCGCAAGGCCGGCGCCGCCGCTTCATCGTCGAGTTCACCGGCGACCGGCTTGCCGACCCGGCGCTGATCGCTTCGACGCGGGCGACAGTCACGGCCCAGCCCGGCGCGGTGCAGGGCGTCCGACTCTGGCCTTATCCGGAGCGCAAGATGATGCGCGTCGGGTTCGAGGTGGACCCCGGCACCGAAACGCTCTCTGAACTCAGGCTCGTCCTGCAATCCGGCGGCCAGCCCGTCTCGGAAACATGGTTGAATCGATGGACGTGGTGACCGCCACCCGCCAGGACACTGCAGAGGTGGAGGCCCGCAGCTTCAACCCAGCTCGGGAGCCTGCGACCCCACCCGAAGAGCGGCTGATCATGCCGTTGCAGTCCTTCAAGAGCTGGAACATGTCGGAGCGGCGCAAGCCCGCGGCGCCCGGCAACTGGAAGACGCCCTGGCTGAAGCGCCTCTTCGTCTTCGGCGGCGGCTTGGCTCTCACCGCCTTCGGCGCCTGGGAGATGTACAACGTCGTGTCGGTCAGCCGCACGACCTCGCTGCAGTATGCCTTGCTCGTGCTGTTCACGATCAACTTCTCGTGGATCGCCCTTGCCTTCACCAGCTCGATCCTCGGCTTCTTCGGCGTTCTGTTCGGCGCCGGCCGCGCGGAGCGGGCGGAAAGCCTGAAGCATCGCACCGTCGTGGTGATGCCGATCTACAACGAGTCGTCGGCGCGAACCTTCGCCGCGGTCGCGGCCATACGCGAGTCGGTCGATGCGACGGGGCTCGGCGATCATTTCGACTATTTCATCGTCTCCGACACCACCAACCCGGATATCTGGGTTGCAGAGGAGCGCGCCTTCCTGGCACTGCGCGAGCGGCTTGGCCCCAATTCGCGGGTCTACTACCGCCACCGACCGAAGAACCACCACCGCAAGGCCGGCAACATCGCCGATTTCGTCACGCGCTGGGGCGGGCATTACGAGCATATGGTCGTGCTCGACGCCGACAGCCTGATGACGGGCACCTGCGTCGTGCGCCTCGCCGCCGCGATGGAGGCCGATCCCGACGCCGGCATCATCCAGTCGCTGCCGCTGATCATCAATCGCAACACCTTCTTCGCACGGCTGCAGCAGTTCGCGGCGCGGGTCTACGGGCCTGTCATAGCGACCGGCCTCGCCATGTGGTCCGGCCGCGACGGCAACTACTGGGGCCACAACGCCATCATCCGGACGCAGGCCTTCGCCGACCATTGCGGCCTGCCCGATCTCAAGGGTAAGCCGCCCTTCGGCGGCCATGTGCTGAGCCACGACTTCGTCGAGGCGGCGCTGATCCGCCGCGCCGGCTGGTCTGTCTACATGCTGCCGGACCTGACGGGTTCATACGAGGAAAGCCCGCCCTCGCTGATCGACGTCTCGGTGCGGGACCGGCGCTGGTGCCAGGGCAATCTCCAGCATTCGCGCGTCATGGGCGCCAAGGGTTTCGTGCTGGCCACGCGCCAGCATTTCGCGACCGGCATCATGGGTTACCTCGCCTCGCCCTTCTGGCTGATGCAGCTGGTGGTCGGCATTCTGATCGTGCTGCAGGTCAACTATGCCCGGCCGGAGTACTTCACCCAGGAGTTTACGCTCTTCCCGGTCTGGCCGCGCTTCGACCCCGAACGCGCCTTGCGCCTGTTCGCGCTGACCATGGCGATCCTGCTGGCGCCGAAGCTGTTCGGCCTGCTGCTGACGCTGTTCAACACCAAGCTCAGGCGCGCCGGCGGCGGCACGATCCGCCTCACCGTCTCGGCGCTGATCGAGGTTTTGTTCTCGGCGTTCTTCGCGCCGATCATGATGCTGATCCAGTCGGGGTCCGTCTTCCAGATCCTGCTCGGCCGCGACACCGGCTGGAACCCGCAGCGGCGCGACGACGGCTCGATTCCGTTCAAGGACATCGTGCGCCGGCACAGGACCCATACGGTCCTGGGGCTCGTGACCGGCCTGTCGGCCTTCCTGATCGCGACATCACTCTTCGCCTGGATGTCTCCCACGATCGTCGGCCTCGTGTTGGCGATCCCGCTGTCATGGGCGTCCGGCCAGCTCGCGATCGGCCTCTGGCTCAAGCGCCACAAGCTCTTGATGACGCCCGAGGAAGGCGCCCCGCCGTCGATCGCCCTGCGCGCCAACGAGCTCCAGGCGGAATTCGAGAAGGCCGGCTATGACGACGCGGACGGGATCAAGGCGCTCCACGGCGATCCCGAACTGCGCCATGCCCATGAGCTGATGCTGCCCTATGGCCAATCCCGCCGGCGCGGCGAGATCGAGCCGGACCGCGCGGTCGCCCAGGCCAAGCTGGTCGATGCCGAGACGATCGACGATGCCGCGATCTGGCTGAAGCCGAAGGAGCGCATGGTCGTGCTGCACGACCGGGCGCTGATCGGCCTGCTGGCCTCCCTGCCGCCGGTCGAGGCGCAGGGCTGACGCCGGCCGGTTTTACGCGGAACCACGCCGTCATCCCGGGCCTGACCCGGAATCCATCGTCGAGTGCCGGAGCCCTGGGATGGATGCAGGATCGGCGCTGCTACGCAGCTTGTCCGAAAAGACGGCGGCGGCTCCGAAACGATAGCCTGACCGCGGCGCTCAGCCCTGCTCGAACGCGATCATGCAGCCAAAGGCGTGCTCCGGTTCGACGAAGAGCCGCTCCTCGCCGCGCTGGAACGAGATTTCGGCCTCAGTCAGGCGTTCCGCCACCGCCTCGATATCGGGGACCGAGACGCAGAAGCCGAGGAAGCGGGCCGGCGTCGTGTCGGGCTCGACGAGGTAGGCACCCTGCGCCGCCTCCGGATCGAGCACGTCGATGCGCCCGCGCGGCAGGGCGAGAACATAGTCCTCGTTGCCCTCCAGCACCTCGGCGCCGCCGCTGAAAGTGGTGAGGAAGGCGCGGTGCAGCGCCGGGTCTTCGGCGACGATCACCGCCGAGGCGAGCGCAGTGGCGCCGTTCGGATGCTGCTGGAACTCGGGGTTCCAGAAGTTCTGCGGCTCGATCTGCCGGCAGACGAAGAAGCCGCATTCCGGCGCCCGCGAATCCGCGGCGAAGGCGAGCTCGAAGGCGACGCGCACCGTGGTGCCGTCCGGCCGCTTGCCTTGGCGCTCGAAGAAGAACGGCTCGAAATCGCCGATTCCGGCGGCCTTGAAAGCGGCTGCATCGGCCTTGGCGTCGGTGCTTTCCAGCACCAGCATCGACAGGCCCTCCCCTTGCCCAGCCAGCGCCTCGCGGACGAAGGCCCCGAAGGAGAAGCTGCGTTCGCCATGCGGCGGGATGGCAGCGTCGTCGACGATCGTCACGAGTTCGAGGAAGGAGCCGGGAAACTGCACGATCCGGTTCTCGGTGCCCCAGGGGTGGCGGTTCCGGGTACCGACGCGGAACCCGAGCTTCTCGTAGAAGCGCCATGCGGCATCGAGATCGCGGACGCCGATGACGAGATGGTCGAGGCCGCGAGGCGTTGAGGTTGTTGCAGGCATGGCAGGCTCTTTCGACAGGCGTATCGGAACCCAAGGCTAGCAACACTTCACGGCGCGGTCATGTCCCGCTGCGCTCAGGGCTCGATATAGTGCGGCACGAAGCGGGAGGTGTTCTTGGTGATCGGCGAGGAATCCTCGCGCACGCATAGCCCGCAGGCCTGCGAGGCGACGAGCCATGAGCCCAGTACGGCATAGTTGCCATCGGCCGAGAACAGGTTCGCCGCCGCGTCCTGCAGCACGTATCCCTCGGCGCCGTAGGGGCCGTCGTCGCTATCGACGATCCGGTCGCGCTCCATGAGCGTGACGTTGGCGCCCTCGCGGGAATAGAGCGGTTTGCGGACACGCCGGGGCGACAATGTCGCGCAACGCGGATCGCCCTCGAAGAAGGCCGGCAGCAGGTTGGGATGGCCCGGCTCCATCTCCCAGAGACAGGCGAGCAGGCCCTTGTTGGAGAGAGCAGCCTTCCAGGGCGGCTCGATGAACTGGCAGCGCGAGCCTGCCAGCGACTTGCCGTAGCTTTCGCGGAACAGCCATTCCCAGGGATAGAGCTTGAACAGCGTTTCGATCGGCTGGTTGGCACCGTCGCAGAAGCGCCCATCCGAGAGCAGGCCAATCTCCTCGATATAGGTGAAACGGGCATCGAGCCCGGCCTGCACGGCGCAATCGGTCAGGTAGTCGACCGTGCCCTTGTCCTCGGCGCTGCCCTGCACGCAGGTCAGATGCAGGCGGTAGGGCGAGGGCTCGCGCAAGGCCATGAAGGCGGTAATCAGGCGCTCATGCAGCGAGTTGAACTGGTCGCTTCCCTTCGGGATCGTGCCGCGCGCCATCGCCTGCTCTAGCCAGTCCCATTGCGCGACGCTCGATTCGAACAGCGCGGTCGGCGTATCGGCATTGTATTCGAGCAGCTTGGCGGGCCCATGCCCGTCATAGGCGAGGTCGAGACGGCCGTAGAGGTTGCGCTCGCCACGCTGCCAGCTCTCCCGGATATAGTCCCAGTGCTCGGCCGGAATGGCGAGCCGGGTCAGGATTTCCTCATTGCCGAGCGCCTTCTCGACGAAAGCGAAGCAAAGCTGCTCGATCGCTTCCGTGGGCGCCTCGATGTCGCGCTCGATCTCCTCCAGCGTGAAGGCGTAAGCGGCGCTTTCGTCCCAATAGGTCTCGCCGTCGATGGTGTGGAAGGCGAAGCCCAGCCGCTCGACCTGCTCGACCCAGTCCGGCCGGGGCGCAATCGTGACCCGGCGCATCTCAGGACGAGGAATGCGAGGAGAAGGAACGGGCAAACGAGCCGAAGCCGCCGCGCGAGGACACGCTCGTGGTCGAGACCACGCCCCGCGCGCCCACGGCCGCCGCCGTGAAGCCGCGGCCGGTCGTCGTCGAATAGGCGCGCGAGCGGCTGCTGCCGCCGGAACCGCCGCCACTGCTGGACGAACTGGACGACGAGCTGCGCGCCTGCTGGCATTCCGGCTGAGCCGCTCCAGGCGGGCAGGCCGCGGTCGTCGGCGGCAGGAGCGGCTGGGCCTGGTTGCCCGCCATCCCGCGCGCCAGCATGAAGCCGGCAAGCGCGGGAATGAAGTACTGCGCCCCGCCGATGCTGGCCGTGTTGCAGCCGCTGGCGCCGTATTGCGCCTCGCAATCGCTCTGGCTGCGGAACTTCGGCGCATCCTTGAGGCGCGCGGCTGCGGCTTCCGAAAAAGCCGCCTCGCATTGCTGGTAGCCGATCTGCCCGTCGGCCTGGCATTCGCTCAGGTTGTTGTAGACGAGGCTCTCCTGCGTTTCCTCGCCCGTCATCGACCAGACTGTCGCGACCAGGAGCACGCCGGCTGCTGCGAGGCCGATCTGCGAAGAGCGTTTCATCGCCGCCTCACACCGTCATGCTGGCGCCTGCCAGCGTTCCCGAGATCACGGCGATCACCGCCAGCATCGCCGCGGCCGGCAGTTTGTCCTGCTCGATCTTGCGCGACAATTCCGGGATGAGCAGCCGCGCCAGCCCATAGGCGGCAAACTGGACGATCATCGCGGCGACAGCCCAGAGAATGCAGTCGGGAATGCTGCTCGCCTGGGCGATCGCCTTCTCGAGTGGAACCGAAAAACCGACGAGATTGCCGCCGAGCGCAACCGCTGCGGAAAGATTGCCGCTGCGGATCAGGGCGATTTCGTCATGGGCCGTCAACCGAAGGTAGATCGCAGCAAAGGCCGCGATCAGCGCCACGCCGACGACGAAATAGAGGAGGAAGGCGGGCAGGCCCGCCATAGAGATCGTCATGCCGCCCTGCCCCGTCGCCAATCCGAGGCCGTACTATACGGCCGCGATCGTCGCGCGCTACCGGAGCTATCCAAAAAAGCTGTGCCAGCCGTCATCTAAAGGGAGGATGCAAGCCGATGACGACCCGGGAAGCCCGCTGCAGTTGCGGCCAGCTGCGCGTCACATGCGAGGGCGAGCCGGCAATCGTCGCGCTTTGTCATTGTCGCGAGTGTCAGAGGCGAACAGGCAGCACCTATGGCGTCGCGGCCTTCTTTCCTCGGAAGGCCGTCGTCGTTTCTGGCGCTTATGTCGATTACGAGAGGCCGGCCGACAGCGGCTCTCGCGTCCTGCATCATTTCTGCCCGGCCTGCGGCAGCACGGTCCTGTGGGAGCCGTCTCGAAGGCCGGAGCTGATGGCGGTGGCTGTCGGAGCCTTCGCCGATCCCGCGTTTCCAGCCCCGCAAAAAGTCGTCTTCGAACAGCACCGTCACCCTTGGGCGGCGGTCGCGCTCGGCGGCTAGGTCAGACCAGGCGGCTTTGCGCCTTGGCCGCCTCGATGAAGCTCGCGAAGAGCGGGTGCGGCTCGAAGGGACGCGACTTAAGCTCGGGGTGATACTGCACGCCGATGAACCAGGGATGGTCGGGATACTCGACCGTCTCCGGCAGGAGGCCGTCCGGCGAGAGCCCCGCGAAGCGCATGCCCTTCGCCTCGAGCTTCTCGCGATAGCCCATATTGACCTCGTAGCGGTGCCGATGACGCTCGGAAATCTCGGTCGAGCCGTAGATCTCGGCGATCTTCGAACCGGCTGCGAGCGTCGAGGCATAGGCGCCGAGCCGCATCGTGCCGCCGAGATTGCCGTTCGCGGCGCGCTGCTCCAGCTCGTTGCCGCGCATCCATTCGGTCATAAGGCCGACGACGGGCTCCTCGGCCGGGCCGAACTCGGTCGAATTCGCGTTCTCGATGCCGGCGAGCGAACGCGCCGCCTCGATCACCGCCATCTGCATGCCGAAGCAGATGCCGAAATAGGGCACCTGGCGCTGCCTGGCGAAGGTTGCCGCCTTGATCTTGCCCTCGGCGCCGCGATGGCCGAAGCCGCCGGGCACCAGGATGCCGTGGACATGCTCGAGGAAGGGCGCGGGGTCCTCCTTCTCGAAGACCTCCGATTCGATCCAGTCGAGATTGACCTTCACGTTGTTGGCGATGCCGCCATGCGTCAGCGCCTCGATGAGGGACTTATAGGCGTCCTTCATGCCGGTGTACTTGCCGACGACGGCGATGGTGACCTCGCCCTCGGGGTTCTTCACGCGCTCGGAAATGCGCCTCCAGTTCGCGATGTCGGGCTCGGGCTGCGCGTCCATGCCGAAGGCGGCGAGCACTTCGTTGTCGAGGCCCTCGGCATGGTAGGAGAGCGGCACGTCGTAGATCGAGGCGACGTCGCGGGCCTCGATCACGGCGGTCTCGCGGACATTGCAGAACAGAGCGAGCTTGCGGCGCTCCTCGCGCGGAATCTCGCGGTCGGTGCGGCAGAGCAGGATGTCGGGCTGGATGCCGATCGAGCGCAGCTCGGCGACCGAATGCTGGGTCGGCTTGGTCTTCAGCTCGCCGGCTGTCGGGATATAGGGGAGCAGCGTCAGGTGGATGAAGATGCACTGTCCGCGCGGCAGCTGCTGGTTGGTCTGGCGGATGGCCTCGAGGAAGGGCAGGCTCTCGATGTCGCCGACCGTGCCGCCGATCTCGACCAGCGTGAAGTCGTAGCCTTCGTTGCCGGTGAGGATGAATTCCTTGATGGCGTTGGTGACATGCGGGACGACCTGGATCGTCGCGCCGAGATAGTCGCCCCGGCGCTCCTTGGTCAGGATGTCCATGTAGATGCGGCCGGTGGTGATGTTGTCGCCCTTGTTGCAGGGCCGGCCGGTGAAGCGCTCGTAATGGCCGAGGTCGAGGTCGGTCTCGGCGCCGTCGTCTGTGACGAAGACCTCACCGTGCTGATACGGGCTCATCGTGCCCGGATCGACATTGAGGTATGGGTCGAGCTTGCGCAGGCGGACCGTGTGGCCGCGCGCCTGCAGAAGGGCTGCGAGAGCCGCCGCCGCCAGGCCTTTGCCAAGCGAGGACACCACGCCGCCGGTGATGAAAACATACCGCGTCATGGGAGGTCACCTCTATCGCCACGGGTTCGATTCGCTAAGCGCAAGCAGTGCAGTCCCGACCTGCCCTGGACGCTTGTCCACAAAAAGAGGAGGCCGGTCGCCCGGCCTCGAAGCCTTTTGCCCACACAAAAGAGAAGGGCCGGTCACCCGGCCCCTGCCCTATCCTATTGCTGCGGCGCCGCCGGCGGCGTCGGCGGCTGTGCGCCGCCCTGATTCTGGTTCTGCATCTGGCGCAGCTGGTCGAGGACGCCGCCGGCATTCGGGGCGCTCGGAGCTGCGGGCGCGCCCGGGGTAGCCGGTGCGGTGGTCGTAGGCGCGCCGTCGATGATCGAACGCTGGACGCGGCCGCGGTTGGCCATGACGGCGAGCACGACCGAAGTCAGGAAGAAGAGACCGGCGAGAATCGCCGTTGCACGCGTCAATGCGTTGGCCTGGCCACGGCCGGTCATGAAGCCGCCGACACCGCCGCCACCGCCAGAGCCCATGCCGAGGCCGCCGCCTTCGGAACGCTGCAACAGCACCACGCCGACGAGCGCGACGACGATGATCAGGTGGATGACGATGAGAACGTTCTGCATGGTCTCACGAAAATGGGCATGGCGCGGGCCGCCGCAAGGGCCACCCGCTCCTCCTCGAAGATCGAGGCGAATTCGGCGCGGCACATAACATGCGTGCGCCGACAGCGCCACCCCTGCGGGGCGTGTGATTCACATTGCCGCTCAGCCGGAGCAGGCCCGCGCGATCGCCAGGAATTCCTCGGCCTTCAGGCTCGCGCCGCCGACGAGCGCGCCATCGACATGGGCGACATTCATCAGCTCGACGGCGTTGGAGGGCTTCACCGAGCCGCCATAGAGCAGCCTGACGCCGGCGGCGGCTGCCTTGCCGAGCAGACGGCCTAGCTCGGCGCGGATCGCCTCATGCATCTCGGCGACATCGGCCGCGGTCGGCGTCAGGCCGGTGCCGATCGCCCAGACCGGTTCGTAGGCGACGACGAGCGTCGTCGCGGTCGCATCTTCCGGGATCGAACCGCGCAGCTGCTTCTTGACCACGGCCAGCGCCTTGCCGGCCTCGCGCTCATCCTTCGTTTCGCCGACACAGACGATCGGCACCAGCAGCGCTTTCTGGGCAGCCTCGGCCTTGGCCTTGACGGTGGCGTTGGTCTCGCCGTGCAGCGTGCGGCGCTCGGAATGGCCGACGATGCAGAAGGTCGCGCCGGCATCGGCCAGCATCGCGGCCGACACCTCGCCGGTGAAGGCGCCGGAGACCTGCGTGCTGCAATCCTGCCCGCCAGTGGCGATGCGCGAGCCGATCAGCGCGGCCGAGCCGGCGAACAGCAGGGTCGCGGGCGGGCAGATGGCGAGGTCGACGGCCTGCTTCAGCCCGGCGTCGTAGCCCTTCGCCACCTCGGCTGCGATGGCGAGCTCGGCCTTGAGGCCGTTCATCTTCCAGTTTCCGGCTACCAGCGGCCTGATGCTGCGCGTCACGTCGTTCCTCCGAAATCAGCTCCCTGCGCTCTAGCAACGCCCGGCCCGTGCCGCAATCGCATGCGACGTCACGACACGATTCCGCCACGACGATTGCGGCTTTCGCCGCCGGTTCCTATAAGCAGCGCCGAAACGGACACGCGCGCGGCCACGATCCAGCGCGGCGAACAGGAACAGGGAAAGACAGCTTCCATGATGATGCAGGGCATCCGCAAGGCGAGTCAGGGTTTTCTCGGCAAGCTCCTCGTCAGCGTCATGTTCGGCGTCCTGATCCTCGCCTTCGCGATCTGGGGCGTCGGCGACATCTTTCGCGGCTATGGCCGCAACGAGGTCGCCCGCGTCGGCAAGAGCGAGATCGGCCTCGAGCAGATGCGCACGGCCTATCAGAACGAGATCCAGAACCTTACGCGCCAGCAGCGCCGCCAGATCTCGCCCGAGATGGCGCGTGCGCTCGGCCTCGATCGCCAGGTGCTGTCCCGCCTGATGAGCGAAGCGACGCTCGACCAGACGGCGCAAGGCATGCGGCTTGCCGTCTCCGACGAGACGATCCGCAACCTGATCTTCGACGATCCGGTCTTCCGCGATGCCTCCGGCCAGTTCTCCGCCGCGCGCTTCAACGACCTCCTGCGCACGAACGGCTATACCGAGCAGAGCTACGTCACCCTCCAGCGCGCGACGATCCTGCGCCAGCAGCTCTCGGAGATGCTGGTCGGCGGCGTCACCGCCCCGCTCGCGCTGCAGGAACTCGGCAGCCGCCTGCGCAACGAGAAGCGCGCCATCACCTTTGCCCGGCTGCCGGCGAGCGCTGCCGGCGAGATCGCGGCGCCGACCGAGGACCAGCTCAAGAGCTTCTTCAACGATCGCAAGATCGCCTTCCGCGCGCCGGAATACCGCACGGCCGACATCCTCTCGCTCTCGGCCGAAACGATCGCCGATCCGGCCAAGGTCACGGACGAGGAAGCCAAGGCGCGCTACGATGCCGTGAAGGCGCAACGCTTCACCAGCGTCGAGAAGCGCACCGTCCAGCAGATCGCTTTCCCGAACCTGGAGGAAGCCCAGGCCGCCAAGGCCAAGATCGACGGCGGCGAAACCTTCGACGAGATCGCCACCGAACGGAACGTCGCCTTCAACGACCTGACGCTGGGCACCTTCACCCGCGACCAGATCTTCGACCCCGCCGTGCGGGAGGCCGCCTTCGCGCTCGAGCAGGGCGACGTCAGCGGGCCGGTCGCGAGCGCCTTCGGAACGGTTCTGCTGCGCGTGACGACGGTCGATACTGCCCATGTGCGCCCGTTCGAGGAGGTCGCGGCCGAGGTGAAGCAGGAACTCGCGACCAGCCGCGCCGCCGGCCAGATCACCGAGCTTCACGACAAGATCGAGGATCAGCGCGCCGCTGCCAAGCCGCTGGCCGAGATCGCGAAGGAGCTCAAGCTGACGCTTCGCACCGCCGGTCCGATGAGCGCGGGCCTCACCAGGCCCGATGGCTCGAAGGAAGAGGCCTTGCCGGGCGCCGACGCGACGCTGCAGGCGATCTTCCGCTCGGATATCGGCGTCGACAACGAGGCGATCCGCCTGCCGCGCGACACCGGCTATGTCTGGTTCGACGTCACCAAGATCGACCCGGCGCGGGAGCGCAGCTTCGACGAGGTCAAGGCCGAGGTCGAGAAGCAATGGCGCGCCGACGAGACCGCGACCAAGCTTGCCGCCAAGGCCCGCGAGTTGTCGGAGCGGCTCGACAAGGGCGAGAGCTTCGATGTCGTCGCGGCCTCCGCCGGGCTGACCATCGAGACCGCGGCCGATATCGGCCGGCAGGACCAGCGGCCGGAACTCCCGGCCGGCGTCGTCGCCCAAGTCTTCGGCACCGTCGCCGGCAAGAGCAACTCCGCTGCGGGCGCGGATGGCGGTCGCATCCTGTTCAAAGTCGATTCGGCGACCGTGCCGCCCTATGTCCGCACGACGCAGGAAGCCGGCAATTTCGAGCGCCTGCTGTCTTCCAGCATCAGCGAGGATATCCTGGTGCAATACGTCGCCAGGCGGCAGGCGCAGCTCGGCGTCAGCATCAACGAGGCGGCCTTCCGCAACGCGACGGGCGGAGCGACGAATTGACGATGCAGCCCTTCCTGGAGTTCGAGCGCTTCGCGCAGATCTACGAGACGGGCGCACCGCAGCTTCTGCGTCAGGTTCTGGTCGGCGATTGCGAGACACCGGTCGCCGCCTTCCTCAAGCTGCGCCACGCCACGTCCGGCCCGGCCTTCCTGCTCGAATCGGTCGAGGGCGGCGCCGTGCGCGGCCGCTATTCGATGATCGGGCTGGAGCCTGACCTGATCTGGCGCTGCCACCGTGGCGAGGCCTCGCTCTGCCGGACCGCGCTTGGCGGGACCTTCCTGCCCGATCCACGCCCGGCCTTCGAAAGCCTGCGCGCGCTGCTGGATGAAAGCGCCATCCCGGAAGCCGAAGGGCTACCGCCGATGGCGTCCGGCGTCTTCGGCTATCTCGGCTACGACATGGTCCGGCTGATGGAGCGTCTGCCGGAACCGAAGGAGACCGGTACCGGCGTGCCCGACGCCATCCTGACCCGGCCGACGCTGATGGTCGTGTTCGATTCGGTCCGCGACGAGATTCACGTCGTGACCCCCGTGCGGCATATGCCGGGCGTCGGCGCGCGTCACGCCTATGAGCGGGCGCAGGAGCGGCTGGAGGCGGTCGTCCTGGCGCTGGAAGGCGCCCTGCCCGCCGAAGCCGACATCGATATCGCCAACCTGCCGGAGCCCGCGACGACCTCGAATACGAGCGAGGCCGAGTATCACGAGATGGTGGCGAAGGCGAAGGAGTACATCCGCGCCGGCGACATCTTCCAGGTCGTGCTCTCGCAGCGCTTCGAGGCGCCCTTCGCCCTGCCGCCCTTCGCGCTCTATCGGGCGCTGCGGCGGGTCAATCCGGCGCCGTTCCTCTGCTATCTCGATTTCGGCGACTTCCAGATCGTCTGCTCGAGCCCGGAGATTCTGGTCAGGCTGCGCGACGACACGGTCACGATCCGCCCGATCGCCGGCACGCGCCGCCGTGGCGCGACCGAGGCCGAGGATGAGGCGCTGGCCGACGAACTCCTGGCCGATCCCAAGGAGCGCGCCGAGCACCTCATGCTGCTCGATCTCGGCCGCAACGATGTCGGGCGCGTCGCGAAGATCGGCACGGTCAAGGTGACCGATTCCTTCTTCATCGAGCGCTACAGCCAGGTGATGCATATCGTCTCGAACGTCGAGGGCGAGATCGACCCGCGTCATGACGCGCTGTCGGCGCTGGTCGCAGGCTTCCCGGCCGGAACCGTGTCGGGCGCGCCGAAGGTCCGCGCGATGGAGATCATCGACGAGCTGGAGCGCGATGCGCGCGGCGCCTATGGCGGCTGCATCGGCTATTTCGGCGCGAATGGCGAGATGGATACCTGCATCGTGCTGCGCACGGCGGTGGTCAAGGACGGGCGCATGCATGTCCAGGCCGGCGCCGGCATCGTCTACGATTCGAACCCGGCCTCCGAGCAGGAGGAGTGCATCAACAAGGCCAAGGCCCTGTTCCGCTCCGCCGAGGAGGCGATCCGCTTCGCCGCCCGGACCGGGCGAGGCCAGTAAGACGCAGCTACCGGCCAAGAGCGTGCTGGGTTTTCTCGGAACCACTTCGTCATCCCGGCCTTGAGCCGGGATCCATCGAAGGGCTCCGGAGCTCTACGATGGATCCCGGATCGGCGCTGCTTTGCAGCTTGTCCGGGATGACACCCCGTTTTCGTCAGAAATCGGCATGTCCCCAACGCAAAACGCCCCGCCGATTCGGCGGGGCGTTTCTGTTTCAACGGGCCTCGTTCAATGCGCCTTGCCGGACGGCCCTGACGTCATCTTATCCACCCAGGCGATGCCGATGGCGGACAGGATGAAGACGACATGGATCAGCGTCTGCAGCAGGACGCCGGATTCGGTGTAGTTCGCCGTCTTGCCGACGATCCCGATATTGCCGGCCTCGATAAAGGTCCTGAGCAGGTGGATCGACGAGATGCCGATGATCGCCATGGCGAGCTTGATCTTGAGCACGCTGGCGTTGACGTGGCTCAGCCATTCCGGCTGGTCGGGATGGCCTTCCAGCCGCAGCCGCGAGACGAAGGTCTCGTAACCGCCGACGATGACCATGATCAGCAGGTTCGAGATCCGTCGATCAGGCCGAGGACGACCAGCATGATCTGCTGCTCGCTGAAGTCGAAGGCGTGGGTGACGAGGTGCCAGAGTTCCTTGAGAAACAGGAAGACATAGACGCACTGCGCCACGATGAGGCCGATATAGAGCGGCAGCTGCAGCCAGCGGGAGCTGAAGATGAGCGCCGGCAGCGGCTTCATCGCGCCGAACGTTTCAGGTCGGGAGGGCGGACTGCCGGTTTGGGCCATTGTGGATCCTGGTCCTTCGAATGCGTGATGGGGGTTTCGGTACGGTGAAGCGCTAGATTGCGAGGAAAACGCCTCCGCGCAACCCACTCGATGGAGCTCTCGCATCCAAGAGCCACAATGCTGTGACGCCTATTTTGCGCCGAGATTGCAGGCTAGTCTTTCCGCAGGGTCGACAGATCGCTACAATCCGGGCCCATCGGGGGAACATGCGGCGTTCCACTCGCGCAGGACAGCATAGGAGTTCCGTCATGATCAAGATGTTCGCCGTCGCAGCGGCTCTGGCCGGCTGTGTCGCCCTCGCCGCCTCGGCCGCGCCGCTCGCGCCCGCCTCCGCCGCTGTTGCCGCGGCCAAGGGCGATGCCAACCTCGTCCAGACCGTGCAGTGGCGTCCCTATGGCTATTACGGGCCGCGCTACTATGGCGGTTATCGTCGCGGGCCGGCTGTCGGCGCGGGGATCGCGGCGGGTGTCATCGGTGGAGCGCTCGCTGCCGGCGCATTGGCCGCGCCGCCTCCGCCTCCGGTTTATGGGTATCCGGCGCCGGTCTATGCCTCGCCCCCGCCGCCTTACGGCTACAGCGTCGAGGATGTCGATGCGGTGGCTTACTGCTCGCGCCGCTTCAGGACCTACAACCCGGAAACCGGAACCTATATCGGCTCGGGCGGCGTGGTTCGCGCCTGTCCCTGACAGCGGCCGACAGTCCGATCGAGAATCAATGGCTCCCCGCAGCTATGCGGGGAGTTTTTGTTTGCGGCGGAAAGCGGCTTGCCTTGGCGGCGGCGATCCCGCTTATCCTGCGGCTCGTCTCACATCGGAGCGTCTCGTGCGTATCGCCACCTGGAACGTCAATTCGGTCCGCCAGCGCCTCGGCCATCTGCTGGATTTCCTGAACGAAGCCGAGCCCGACGCGCTCTGCCTCCAGGAGATCAAATGCGTGGACGGCGATTTCCCGCGCGCCGAGATCGAGGCTGCCGGCTGGCAGGTCGAGACCCACGGGCAGAAGACCTTCAACGGCGTCGCGATCCTCAGCCGGTCGCGGCTGGAAGACGTCCGGCGCGGCCTGCCCGGCGATGATGGCGACGAACAGGCGCGCTATCTCGAAGGCGTGCTGCCGCTCGGTGACGGCGTGGTGCGCCTGGCCTCGATCTACCTTCCGAACGGCAACCCGCCGAATACCGAGAAATACCCCTACAAGCTCGGCTGGATGCGGCGGCTGACGGCCCATGCCCGGATGCTGCTGGAGCAGGAGGAGCCGCTCGTGCTCGCCGGCGACTACAACGTGATTCCCGAGCCACGCGATGCGCGCGATCCCGGTGCCTGGGTCAGCGACGCGCTCTTCCTGCCGCAGACGCGCGCGGCCTTCCGCAGCCTGATCAATCTCGGACTGACCGAGGCCGTTCGCAGCACGACCGATGCCGGCGGGCTCTACACCTTCTGGGATTACCAGGCCGGCGCCTGGCAGCGGAACAACGGCATCCGCATCGACCACCTGCTGCTCTCCCCCCAGGCGGCGGACAGGCTCGCAGGGGTCAAGATCGTCAAGCATGTCCGCGGCTGGGAGAAGCCGTCGGACCATGTGCCTGTGATGGTGGAATTGCACTGAGGAGCACCGCGCGGTCACCAAGGACCGCGGCTGCGCTCAGTTCTGGCCGTTGTTGCTACTGCCGCTACGCGAGCTCACAACCTGCTGACGCTCGACCAGCGCCAGCGCAGCCGAACGATCGGCCGCCGATGCAGCGGCAAAGGCCGCGTCGTGGCGCTCGATGATCCAGGTTTCGCGAGCGGGGTCCGCGCCTTCGCGGGCCATGGCCAGCCACATCAGGCCAAGCACAGGCTGCCGGGGCACGCCGTCGCCGCCACGCAGCAGCATCTCGCCGAAAGCGGCGCGGGCCGGCGCATGGCCCTTCTCGGCTGCAAGCTTCATCCAGCGCGCCGCCTGCCGCGCATCGCGACCCGTGCCTTGCCCGGTCATGTAGAGACGGGCGAGATTGTACTGGCCGTCCGGGTCGCCGAAATAGGAGGCGGCATAGTGGAACATGTCGAAGGCCCGATCGGGATTGGGCTTCACATAGCTGCCCTTGATGCCGTCGCTGAAATAACCGCCGAGCGCGACGAAGGCGCTGCCGACGATGCGGCCGTCGGCGGTGCCGGGAATCGCGTCGGCGTTCTCGTCCGCGATCTTCGAAAAATACTCGAAGGCCTTGAGATCGTTCGTCGGAACGCCCTCGCCCCCGGCATACATCCGGCCGAGCTTGTACTGCGCGGTGAGATGGCCCTGCGAGGCAGCATATTCGAGCGCGCGCACGGCGCCGACCTTATCGCCGGCCGAGGAATCCCGCATCCAGGCGCGCAACGCATCGCGGGCGCTGCTGAAGGGAACGAGCGGCAGTGCCGTGTGCGCCGTGGGCGTATCGGGCGCGGGAGCGAGCGTTGCGGCCCCGGGAGCGCGCGAGAGGGAATCGCCCGGCTCCGGCAGCGCAGCGCC